>DATBDW010000221.1:0-5189 GCA_036269735.1 Actinomycetes bacterium | reverse complement strand
TGTGTCTGTACCGGTACAGGACAGCCGGAACGCGCCAGCGGACGCACGGGGACCCGGGCGGTCTCGGTACGCGGACGGCGGGACAGCGGCGGACGGTGGGCGAGCCCCCAGTCCGTCCGAAGCCGGCTCTGACAGTCACTCTCCTCGGCGGGACAGCCGTGCTCCGCTCTGACCCGCACCACCCACGGCGGGGCAGCGGCCGCTCCAGCTCTGACCCGGACCACGGCGGGACAGCGGCGGGACAGCGGCGCCCCGCTCTGACCGAGACCACTGCCGCTGCGAGCCCTACTGCGGGGCCGGGCCCTCGAAGTCCTCGGGCGAGATCTGGTCCAGGAACTCGCGGAACTTCTCGACCTCGTCCTCCTGCTCGTCGGGGATGCTGATGCCCGCCTCGGCGAGCACCTCCTCGGCACCGAAGATCGGGGTGGCGGTGCGCAGTGCGACGGCGATGGCGTCGGAGGGGCGGGCGCTGACCTCCATGCCGCTGGCGAAGACCATCTCGGCGTAGAAGACGCCGTCGCGCAGCGAGGTGATGCGGACCTGGGTCAGCTGCTGGCCGGCGGCCTCGAGCAGGTCGCGGATCAGGTCGTGGGTCATCGGCCGCGGTGGCACCACACCCTGCTGGGCGAACGCGATCGCGGTCGCCTCGCCGGCACCGATCCAGATCGGCAGGTACCGCTCGCCGCCGGACTCCTTGAGCAGGACGATCGGCTGGTTCGACGGCATCTCGACCCGCACACCCACGACGTCCAGCTCGTTCACCCGGTCCACACTACCCGCGCGGCTGGCCCTGTCCGGGCGACGACCGGTGTGCTGGTGCGCCCTGCGGCTCAGTGGCCGACGACGTCGCGCAGCCGGGCCCGCACCAGCGCGGTGTGCAGTCGCAAGGACAGAGCGCCCATCTCGCGAGCGACCTCCTCGGCCCGGGCCCGGGCCTGCGGGTCGCGCCCGCGCAGCAGCGGTCCGACGACCTGGCCGACCAGGTCGACCTCGCGGTCGGCCGCGGTCCGGAAGGAGCGCAGGTGCCGCGGCGCGAGACCGTACACGGCCATCTCGGCGACTGCGGTCGCGATCACCAGCGCGTCGTTGTCGTACCGGGGCGGTGCACCGGCCGCCGCCCGCACCGGCGTGACGAGTCCGTACTCCTCGATCTCTGCCAGCAACGCGTCGTCGATGCCCGCGGCCTCGACCAGCTCGTCGCGGGCCAGCTGCAGCTCCGCGCTGCTCGGCGTACCGAGCGCACGCGGTCCTGGCGCCCAGTCCGGCCGGCCTGCGGCGTCGGGCACGCGCGGCCGCCCACCGGGCACGGCCGGCGGTTCGAGACCGCGGTCCAGCGCGTCCAGGTGCTCCTTGATCACCCGCAGCGGCAGGTAGTGGTCGCGCTGGGTGACCAGCACGTAGTGCAGACGCCCGACGTCGCCGTGGCTGAACTTGCGGTAGCCGGACGGCGTCCGGGCCGGCTCCACGAGCCCCTCGGACTCGAGAAAGCGGATCTTGGAGATGGTGACGTCGGGGAACTCGGTGCGCAGCTGGGTCAGTACCTCCCCGATGCTCATCAGCGATCGGGAGGCCTCGGCGGTCATGGCGCGGTGGCGCTCACGCCGTGGACCCGGGCTGCGCGCTCGGGTAGTAGACCAGCCGGTACTTGCCGACCTGGACCTCGTCGCCTCCGGCGAGGGCGACCTCGTCGATCCGCTCCCGGTTGACGTAGGTCCCGTTCAGCGACCCGACGTCGCGGACGGTGAAGCCGTTGTCGGTACGGACGAACTCCGCGTGCCGGCGGGACACGGTGACGTCGTCGAGGAAGATGTCGCTCGAGGGGTGCCGACCGGCTGTGGTCGTGTCGGAGTCCAGCAGGAACCGGCTGCCCGAGTTGGGCCCGCGCCGGACGACCAGCAGGGCCGAGCCGGGCGGCAGGGCGTCGACCGCGGCCTGGTCGGCGGTGGTGAGCGCCTCGGACTTGTCGCCGGGGTCAGTGGGCTCGAGACCGGGGCTGATCGTGATCGTCGAGGTCTCCCCCGGCGAAGGCGCCGCGGTCGGCGGCCGCAGGGCCGCTCCACAGTTGCTGCAGAAGCGCGCGTCGTCGCTGTTGCTGTGTCCGCACTGGGTGCAGAACGCCATCGGTTGTGCCTTCCCGTCGTGGACCAGCCTGACCGGACCGTCCTGATCGGACCGCCGACCACAACCATCGACCTCCACCCTAGGTCGAGGTCGACGCGTCTGCGGAAACCTACGGCCCGTCCAGGTGGCGGTCAACCGGTTCGGCTCAGCCGTCCAGCCCCGCAGCGTATGCCGCGGCGTCGAGCAGCGAGTCGGTGGCACCTGCGTCGTCCGGCCGGATCGTCATCATCCAGCCGTCGCCGTACGGGTCGGTGTTGACGAGCTCGGGTGACCCGTCCAGCGCCTCGTTGCGCTCCGCGACGGTCCCGGACACCGGCGCGAACAGGTCCGAGACGCTCTTGGTCGATTCCACCTCGCCGCAGGTCTCACCGGCGGTGACCTGGGCGCCGACCTCCGGCAGGGTGACGAAGACGATGTCGCCCAGCGCCTCCTGTGCGTAGTCGGTGACGCCGACCCGGACCAGGTCGCCCTCGGTCCGGACCCACTCGTGGTCGCTGGTGTAACGCAGATCCTCGGGGGTCACGGGGTGGCTCACTCTCCAGACTGCTCGGGGGCCGGGCGAGCGTAACGAGGCGACGGAGCGGCCCGCAAGGACGTGATCGTGATCTTCTCCTTCTGGCTGACGACCCCCTGCGCGTCGTCCTGACCGAGTACGTCGAGCACGCCTCCCGGGATGTCCAGCGCGGCCGCGAGCGTGCGCGGGTCCCCGATGACGCGGAACCGGTACGGCGAGGTGAGCTCGGTGCCGTCCACCACGACCCGGCTGCCGGGGCCGCCGCCGGTCCGGGTGTCGGCGAACGAGGTGCTGGCCACCACCCGAACCGCGGGCCCGTTCAGCGAGCCGATCTCCACGGCCTCGGCCCCGGAGTCGCGCAGCTCCTCGAGCGTGTCGAGGAGCACGTCGGAACCGACCTTGCCCTTCGGGTCGCTGACGGTCAGCTCGATGCCGGGCCCGGTCGCCGGGAGCGTCCCGGCGAGGACGCCGAGGACCTTCGCGCGGTCCTCGGCCGCCTGCAGCGCTGCTCTGGACCCCGAGCTGCCGCTGGTCACCCTGGCCCGCGTGTCGTCCAGGTCGCGCGCCTCGGTGCGCAGCCGGTCGGCCCGCTGGTTGACGTCGTCGAGGATGCGGACGAGGTCGCTCTGCCGGAGGCCCTCGAGGCCGGTCTCCTGGGTGGAACGGACCTGCACCACGAATGCGAAGCCGAGCAGTGCGCAGAGCAGGGCGGGCAGCAGATGGCCGCGCTTGACCCCGGGCCGGAACGCGGACGCGAGCCGTCCCCACGCACCGCGGCCCGGGCGGGCCGGGCGCTCGACGTCGGTCATGCCTTGAACAGCTGTCGTCGGATGGCGGCCGCGTTGGCGAAGATCCTGATGCCCAGGACCACGACGACTCCGGTCGAGAGCTGGGTGCCGACGCCGAGCTGGTCACCGAGGTAGACGATGAGCGCCGCGACGAGCACGTTCGACACGAACGAAACAACGAAGACCTTGTCGTTGAAGATGCCGTCGAGCAGTGCCCGCACCCCTCCGAACACCGCGTCCAGCGCGGCGACGACCGCGATCGGCAGGTAGGGCTGCAGCCAGGTCGGGACGGTGGGCTCCAGGAACAGGCCGACCACGATCCCGAGCACGAGCCCGACGGCGGCGATCACCGGGAACTCCCGCTGCTCGCGCCGGCGCTGGAACCGCCGGTGGCCCCCGTGCGATCGGGCCGCGGACGGGACGGGGCCGGCACCTCGGCGTACCGCAGGCTGACGCCGGCCGACGCGGGCAGCTGCAACCGGTCGGAGTCCTCGACCGACGAGGTGATCCCGTAGCCCTGCAGCACCTGCAGGTAGCTGCCGCCGAAACCGGCGGCGAACGTCGTGCGCATCGTGTCGGGTCCGACCGCGCGCAGCGTGTAGGGCGGGTTGAGCGGCCGGAAGTCCACCAGGACGGCGTCCCCGGCCGAACGGATCGCACTGAGCACGGTGAGCCGCTGACCGTTCACGGCCACCGCCTCGGCGCCGGCCGCCCACACCTCGTTGACCAGAGTCTGCAGGTCGCGGTCGGTGACTCGGCCCTGGTCCGCCTCGCCGGTGCGCGGGTCGACGTCGGACCCGTCGCCCGACGGCCCGGCGTCGGCGATCTGCACGACCATCCCGGGGCCCTCGACCGCTCCGGTCCCGGTGCTCGACTCCAGCCGTCCCAGCCTCGCGGCCAGGTCCCGGCCCGCCGAGGTCAGCGCGAGACTCTGCTGCTGGTCGCGCTGCACGCTGGTGCGCAGCCGGTCGAGCCGGAGCTGCTCCCGGTCGTTGGCGTGCTCCTTCTGTTGCACGGTCGCGATCAGGGAGCTGTGCGCCTGCTCCGCCGAGCCGGCGCGCGACCGGGTCTGGGCGTAGGCCGTCGCAAGCAGCAACCCCACCGCCACCAGCCCGACAACAAGCAGCACCCCCCGGCCACGGGCCCGGGGGCCGCCGTCCGGCTCGGCCGCGCGACGGGCCGCGGCACGTGCGTAACCTTCGTCGAGCGAGTCCTCGACGAGGTCGCGCAGCAGGGTCATCGAGTCCACCCGGTGCTCGGGCACCGGCGTGGGCGTCGTCGTGGGCGGCGTCGGCATCGCGGCTATCGTCGCAGAGCCGGCGGCTCAGCTCCCGGACCGGGCGACGACCTCCCCCCAGCGCTCGAGCAGCGCCGCGGTAGCGGGGTCGTCGGGCCCCTCGGCCCACAGGTGCGTGACCGGCTCCGAGGGGTCGGGCAGCACGAGCACCCAGCTGCCGTCGTCCTCGATGACCCGGACACCGTCCGTGGTGTCCAGCGGCCGGGTGCCGGCCGCCTCGACGACGGTTCGCATGACCATGCCCTTCGCGGCCCAGGGTGTCGGGACGGCCCGCCGTCCGATGTGGCTGCGCGGGATCCGTGCATCGATCTCGGAGACCTCGAGACGGGTCCGCGCGACCAGGCCGACGAGCTGCACGAAGGCCGCGATGCCGTCGTACGTCGTGGAGAACTTCGGTACGACGAAGCCGCCGCGCCCGTCGCCGCCGAACACCACGCCGGGTCTGGACACGGCCTCGGTGACGGCAGCG
>DATBDW010000220.1:0-1570 GCA_036269735.1 Actinomycetes bacterium | reverse complement strand
GGAGGCAGCCGTGATGTCGAAGCCGGTCTGCCGGGTGACGCCGTCCTGTCGTCCTCCGAGCCCGACCACGATGTTGCGCAGCGCGCGGTCGTTGACGTCGAGCACCCGGCGCCAGGTGATGCTGTGCAGGTCCAGCCCGCTCGCGTTGCCCTGGTGCAGATGGTTGTCGACGATCGCGGAGAGCAGGTTGTGCGCCGCGGTGATCGCGTGGAAGTCGCCGGTGAGGTGCAGGTTGAGGCTCTCCATCGGGATGACCTGGCTGTAGCCGCCGCCGGCCGCACCGCCCTTGATGCCGAACGTCGGGCCCATCGACGGCTGGCGCACCGCCACGGTGGCATGGCGCCCCACGTGGCGCATCGCCTGCCCGAGGCCGACGGTGGTGGTCGTCTTGCCCTCGCCGAGGGGCGTCGGGGTCACGGCCGAGACGACGACGTACTTCGCGAGCGGCCGGTCGGCCAGCTCCTCGATGGCCGACAGGCGCAGCTTGGCCACGCTGTCGCCGTACGGCTCGAGCAGGTGTGGTCCGATGCCCATCTCCGCGGCGATGTCCTCGAGCGGCTTGAGGGTGGCGGCCTGGGCGATGGCGAGGTCGGTGGGGAACGGCACGGCACGCCACGCTAGGCGATCGGCGGTCGGCCCATCTGCCAGATGGCCCTAACGGTCGGTGCCCAGGCCGACGTACCGTCGCCTCGTGAGCCGCGACGGTGCGCCCTGATCTCCGGTGGCGGGACTGCGGAGCACGACCGGCTCGCGGCGCTGCGGACCGGGCTGCCGTGGCAGGCGTGGGGGCCGTACGTCGCGGAGCGGGCCTGGGGCACCGTGCGCGAGGACTACAGCGCGAACGGTGACGCGTGGCGCTACGTCCCGCACGACCACGCGAGGTCCCAGGCCTATCGCTGGAACGAGGACGGCATGGCCGCGGTCTGCGACCGCGACCAGGTGTGGTGCCTCGGTCTCGCGTTGTGGAACGGGGCCGACCCGATCCTCAAGGAGCGGATGTTCGGACTGTCCGGTCCCGAGGGAAACCATGGCGAGGACGCCAAGGACTACTGGTGGTACGTCGA
This sequence comes from Actinomycetes bacterium, assembly GCA_036269735.1. Classification (GTDB taxonomy): domain Bacteria; phylum Actinomycetota; class Actinomycetes; order JACCUZ01; family JACCUZ01; genus DATBDW01. The sequence continues at coordinate 506 of DATBDW010000220.1, read as the reverse complement.
CTCGACGCCGACCCACTCGTTCATGTCGTGGCGCTACCACTACCCGCAGCGCCCCTTCCCGTACTCCGACCTGCTGGCCGAGAACGCGCGGCGCGGCCGTGACCAGCCGGAGTACGAGCTGGTCGACACCGGTGTGTTCGCCGACGACCGCTACTGGGTGGTCGGCGTCGACTACGCGAAGGCCGGCCCGCGCGACCTGCTGATGCGGATCACCGTGGCGAACCACGGCCCCGAGGACGCGCACCTCGATGTGCTGCCGACGCTCTGGTACCGCAACACCTGGGCATGGCTGGACGAAACAGATCCCGGGGCGCGGCCGCCGCGGATCCACCTCGCCGGCGACCGGCTGCGCGCCGATCACCCGACGGCCGGTGCGCTCGAGCTGGCCGGGGACGGCGAGCCCGAGCCGCTGTTCTGCGACAACGAGACCAACGCGCCGCTGCTCTACGGCGTGCCGGGCCGCTCGGCGTACCCGAAGGACGGCATCAACGACCACGTGGTGCACG
>DATBDW010000219.1:0-6450 GCA_036269735.1 Actinomycetes bacterium | reverse complement strand
ACGTCGGTCGGCGTCGTCGAGAGCGTCATGGCGTCCCCAGGTACCGGTGGGCGAGCGTGACCGCCATCGCTCCCTCGCCGACGGCGGACGCGACCCGTTTCACCGAGTCCGCGCGCACGTCGCCGGCCACGAACACCCCGGGAAGGCTGCCCTCCAGCGGCCAGGGGTCGCGGTCCAGCGGCCACCCGGCCGGGCGGCGCCCGTCGACGAGCAGGTCAGGCCCGGTGAGGACGAAGCCGCGCTCGTCGCGGGCCAGCACGTCGTCGAGCCAGTCGGTGCGCGGCTGCGCGCCGATGAACACGAACGCGTGGCTCGTGTCGACGCGCTCACAGCGCCCGGTCACCGTGTCGCGCAGGGTCAGTGCCTCGAGGTGCTTCTCTCCGTGCGCCTCCTCGATGACCGTCTGTACGCGCACCGAGACGTTGTCGATGCCGTTGAGCTGCTCGATGAGGTACGTCGACATGCCGCGCTCCAGCGAGTCGGCGCGCACGACGATCGTGACCGACTTGGCGACGTGGGAGAAGAACACGGCAGCCTGGCCCGCGGAGTTCGCGCCTCCGACGATGTAGACGTCGGCGTCGACGCAGTCGGCGGCCTCCGTGGACGCTGACCCGTAGTAGATCCCGCGGCCGGTCAGCGACCCGCAACCGGGCGCACCGAGGTCGCGGTAGGAGACCCCTGTCGCCACGATCACTGCGTGGGCGGCGACCTCCGTGCCGTCACCGAACGAGACGACCCGCGCCGGACCGTTCGGGCGTAGCCCCGTGACGTCGCGCGCCGTGAGGATCTCGGCGCCGAACTTGGTCGCCTGCCGGCGCGCCCGGTCGGTGAGCTGGGCGCCGGAGACGCCGTCGGGGAAGCCCAGGTAGTTCTCGATCCGCGAGGACTGGCCGGCCTGCCCCCCGGTGGCCTCCCGCTCGACGAGCAGCGTCCGCAGACCCTCGGACGAGCCGTACACCGAGGCACCCAGCCCGGCCGGCCCGCCACCGATGACGATGAGGTCGTAGAAGTCGGTCTGCGGGGTCGTCGACAGCCCGACGGCCAGTGCCACCTCGGTCGTCGTGGGGGCAACCAGGGTCTCGCCGTCGGGTGTGACGACCAGCGGGAGCCGCTCGGGTCCGACCTCGGCAGCCTCGAGCAGGCGCTTGCCCTCGGGCTCGTCCACACTGAGCCAGCGGTAGGGGACCGCGTTGCGCGCCAGGAAGTCGCGCACCTCGAAGGACGGCGCCGACCAGCGGTGGCCGACGACCTTGGTCTCGCGGATCTGCGCGACACCGTCGGCGAGGTAGGACTCGAGCATCTGGTCGATGACGGGGTAGAGCTTCTCCTCCGGCGGCTCCCACGGCTTGAGCAGGTAGTGGTCGACGTCCACGAGGTTGATGGCGGCGATCGCGGCGTCGGTGTCGGCGTACGCCGTGAGCAGGGCGCGCCGGGCGCGGGGGAACAGGTCCATCGCCGACTCGAGGAACTCGATGCCGTTCATCTCGGGCATCCGGTAGTCCGCCAGCAGGACGGCCACCTGGTCGCCCCGCAGCTTGAGCTCGCGCAGGGCCTCCATCGCCTCGGCTCCGGAGCCGGCCCGGACGATGCGGTGGTGCTCGCCGTACTGGCGGCGCAGGTCGCGGGCCACCGCGCGCGACACCGACGGGTCGTCGTCGACGGTCAGAAGGACCGGGCGCGACGCCTCACCGGCGCCGGCCTGCGCGGCGGCCTCGGCCTGGGTCTCGGTGACGGTCACGGGTGCGAGTAGTTCGGCAGGTCACCGACGGTGAACGCGATCTCGTCCGCGTAGCACCACCACCAGTCCTCGCCTGGCTCGTAGGACGACACGAGTGGGTGGCCGACGGCGTGGAAGTGCGCGGTGGCGTGCTTGTTGGGGGACGAGTCGCAGCACCCCACGTGGCCGCACTCGCGACACGTCCGCAGGTGCATCCAGCGGCCCCCGGTGCGGAGGCAGTCCTCGCAGCCCTCGGAAGAGGGTTTTGCGTCGGCGTCCACCGTGTCCAGGTGCGTGCAGGTCTCGGGCGCGCGGTCAGCCATGCGGTCAGACTAGGTCAGCGGGAGGGCTCTCGCCGAGCCCCGTCATTGCCGTCAGCTCTGGTGCTGGAGCGCCGGCTGATCGAACGTCGGGGGGCGGTGCAGGATGGTCGCCCGGTCAAGGGGCCAGACGACCGCGAAGGCCCGGCCGACCACATCGGCCACCCGCACGAACCCGTGGCCGGGGCCTTCCATGTGGGCCCGGCTGTCTGCCGAGGCGTCCCGGTTGTCGCCCATCACCCAGAGGCTGCCTGGGGGCACGGTGACGCGGAACGGTTGGCGGGCCGGCGAGCTGCCTTCGGCGACGTAGGGCTCGGTGAGCTTCGCGCCGTCGACGTAGACCGCTCCGCCCCGACCGACCACGGTGTCCCCGCCGACGGCGATGACCCGCTTGACCAGGTCGTTGTCCGCGCTGGCCGGGGCCAGCCCGATGTAGGTCAGGAACGAGTGCAGATGCCCGCGCACCCCTGCGGTCGCGGCCGGCTGCTCGGGCAGCCAGCCGAACCGGTCGTGGAAGACGACGACATCACCGCGGTGGATGCCGCCGACGTGGGTGGTCAGCTTGCTGACCATGATGCGGTCGTCCCGGCAGCCGGGACAGCCGTGCAGGGTCGGCTCCATCGACCCGGACGGGACGTAGAAGGCCTGCACCAGGAAGGTCTTGACCAGCAGCGACACGATCAGTGCTGTGAGCACGATGCCGCCGGTCTCGCGCAGCATCGAGTGCGGTCGCCGGGCCTTGTCCCGCTCGGTCGGCTTCGGCGGTCCGGTCGCCGCCGGGCGGCCCGCATCGGGTCCGTCGGCCTGATCCGTCGTTTCCCCCGTCGACGCCGCCACGCCCCCAGCCTCTCACCCCTGGCGCCATGGTCACGACCTCAGGCGCGCGTGAGCTGGCCCGGTCAGCGGGCTACGGGTGCCGACCGCGACGCTGGGTAGGGTCGCGCCATGCTCGCCGCGACCGCCGTACGGACCGACGCGCACGACCCGCTGAGCGGCCTGGAGGTCGCCGAGCGGCCGGACCCGAAGCCCCGCGACGGGTGGACCACCGTGCGTGTGCGGGCGTCCTCGCTCAACCACCACGACCTGTGGAGCCTGCAGGGTGTCGGCCTGCCGCCGGAGCGGCTGCCGATGGTCCTGGGCTGCGACGGCGCCGGCGTCGACGAGGACGGCAACGAGGTCGTCGTGCACGCGGTGATCGGCGACCCCGACTTCCGCGGCGATGAGACCTTGGACCCCAAGCGCTCGCTGCTCTCCGAGGTGTACGACGGCACGCTTGCCGACCTGGTCGCGGTGCCCCGCCGCAACCTGGTCCCCAAGCCGCCGGAGCTCAGCTTCGAGGAGGCCGCCTGCCTGCCGACGGCCTGGCTGACGGCGTACCGCATGCTGTTCACCCAGGGCGGCCTCAAGCCCGGGCAGACCGTTCTCGTGCAAGGCGCCGGCGGGGGCGTCGCCACCGCGTTGGTGGCGATCGGCAGTGCCGCCGGGCTGCGGATGTGGGTCACCAGCCGCGACCCCGCGAAGGGGGAGCGGGCGATCGCCCTGGGCGCGGACCAGGCCTTCGCGTCCGGTGCGCGGCTGCCCGAGCGCGTCGACGCGGTGATGGAGACCGTCGGCGAGCCCACCTGGGACCACAGCCTCAAGTCGCTGACCCAGGGCGGCGTGGTCGTCGTGACTGGCGCCACCGGCGGTAACAAGGTGTTCACCGACCTGCGCCGGATCTTCTTTCTGCAGCAACGGATCGTGGGCTCGACCATGGGCACCCGCGAGGAGCTGATGCGACTGATGCGGCTGATGGTCGAGCGCGGCGTGCGGCCGGTCGTCGACTCGACCGCGCGGCTCGAGGACGCCGCCGCAGCGTTCCGCAGGCTGGCCGAGGGCGACGTCTTCGGCAAGATCGTGCTCACCCGCCCCGTGTGACGGCGGCCACGTGAGCGAGGTCGACCTCGGGATCCAGCGTTGGCGCGACCCGGCCTGGCTCGCCGAGGTCCACGGCTGGGTCGCAACCCAGTTGGACCGGGCCGACGTCGTCGTGACCGGAGCCTCCGACCACCCGCGTTCCTCCCCCTGGTCGACGATCCTCACGTTCCCGACCGACCGCGGCACGGTCTGGTTCAAGGCGAACGCCGTGGGGATGCGCCACGAGGCGGCCTTGTACGAAGTGCTCCTCCGCCGGTCGCCGCAGCATGTGCTCGAGCCGGTGGCGAGTGACCCTGACCGGGGCTGGCTGCTGCTGCCCGACGGCGGCTCGACCATGCGGGCCGTCGAGGGCGCGGCGACAGACCTCCCGGCCTGGGAGCGGATGCTGCGCGAGCACGCCGAGCTGCAGCGCGAGCTGGTGCCGTACGCCGACGAGGTGCTCGCCGCCGGTGTGCCGGACGCGCGGCCGCAGCGGCTGCCGGTGATCCGCGAGGCCCTGCTGGCCGACCGGGCGATGTGCCGCGTCGGTGCCGAGGACGGGCTGAGCGAGGACGAGTACGACCGGCTGCTCGCCGGCGCACCGGCGTACGCCGAGGCGTGCGCGCGGCTCGACGCCTACGGCGTACCCGCGTCGCTGCAGCACGACGACCTGCACGACCACAACGTCTTCGTGCCGGAGGACCGCACGGCACCGTTGCGGGTGTTCGACTGGGGCGACGCCGTCGTCGGGCATCCCTTCGGGGTCCTGCTGGTCAGCCTGCGGGTGGTGGCGCACCTGGTGAAGCTGGACCATGGCGCGCCCGAGCTGCTGCGGCTGCGCGACGCGTACTTGGAGCCGTGGTCCGCGGAGTTCGACCGGACGTCGCTGGTCGAGGCGGCCCGGCTTGCATCGCGGGTGGGTGGTGTCACGCGGGCCGACTGCTACCGCCGGGCGCTGCTCGAGGCGACGCCGGCCGGCTGGGCCGAGTTCGGCGACGCCGTGCCGAGCTGGTTGGCCGAGGTCGGCAAGCCGACGCCGATCGAGCCCTGACGACTGAGGACGCGGTACGCCCGCGTCAGAACCGTCGGCGTACCTCGTCCAACGCGCTCTGCAGCACCTCGCGCAGGGCGCCCACATCTGCCGCGGTGTGGGAGCCGCGCCGGGTGATGGTGCGCACCTCGGAGCGGAACCACTCGATCGTGCGCTCGAGCTCGGCGCCCTGCGGATCGCTGCTCGGCCGGCTCGACGCACGGTCGTCGCGGGCCTGCGCCCGGTTCTCGCGGCGCATGTCCTTGGCGGCCGCCTTGAGCTCGGAGCGCAGATCCTTGACCGAGCCGCGGACCTCGGTGCGGATCTCGGTCGCGAGGTCGCGGACCGACCCGGAGATCTCCGCCTCGAGGTCGTCCAGGTCGCCCTTCCGGGCCTCGAGCTCGGCCTTGCCGGCGTCGGTGATCCGGTAGACCTTGCGACCCTCCTCGGTCGTGTGGGTCACCAGCCCCTCGGACTCGAGCCGAGCCAACCGCGGGTAGACCGTCCCGGCGCTGGGCGAGTAGAGGCCCATGAAGCGGTCCTCGAGCTCGCGGATGACGTCGTAGCCGTGCCGCGGGCTCTCGTCGAGCAGCTTGAGCAGGTACAGCCGGAGCCGGCCGTGCCCGAAGACGGGGCTCATGCCGATCCGTTCGCGGCCCGTCGGAGCAGGGTGACGTCGCCGGACACGGTCTTGGCCGAGATGCGCCCGTCGCCGTCGCCGACGGTCCCGCGCAGCGACGACTTGCCCGGCTTGCGCTCCGAGTGGACGCCGGAGAAGGCGCTGTCCAGCGAGCCGCTCATGGTCTTGACGTCCACCGTCAGCCCGACCGTCTCGGGCATCCGCACCGTGAGGTCGCCGGAGACGCTGCTCACGTCGATGCGGCCGCCGGCCAGCAGGTCCAGGTCCAGGGTCAGGTCGCCGGACACGGTCTCGGCCTTGACCTGGTCGGTCTCCCCACGCACGACCGTCAGGTCGCCGGAGACGGTCTTGAACCGAAGCGTGCCGGCGAGCTGACGGCTCTCCAGGTCACCGGACACCGTCTGCGCGCTGATGTCCGAGCGCACGCCGTCCAGGGTCACGTCGCCCGACACCGACTTCACTGCGGTCCGCGGTGCCTCGATCCCGGAGACGACCGCGTCGGCGGAGACGACACCGAGCTCGACCGGGCAGGTGTGGGGGACCGAGACCGAGACGGTCGCGCTGGCCTTGCGGCTGCCGACCCAGTCGAAGATCCCGCCCCAGGTGAGGCGTTCGTGGACGATGGTCAGGGTGCCGTTCTCGAGGGTGACGGTGAGCGGGCCCTCGAGCTCGCTGACCTCGACCTGGGCGGCGCCGGACTCGGCGTCCTCGGTCCGGCCCACGACGTCGACGTTGCCCGCCACCATCCGCACCTCGAGGCGCTGGACGCCCTCCAGGTCGAGGGACTGGGGGGTCTCGATCCGCCACTGCGGCATGATGGTCTCCGTTTCACGATGTATCGCGTCTG
>DATBDW010000218.1:0-4077 GCA_036269735.1 Actinomycetes bacterium | reverse complement strand
GGACCACTGCTAGCGGACCAGCGCGTCGAAGAACGTGGCCAGGCTCTGCCCGGCGACGCTGACACCGTCGAAGGCGGCGCGGACCAGGTCGGCCGCCTTGTGCGGGCTCACGATGACCGTGTAGACGATGAAGGCGAGGCCGAGCCACAGCAGGACCCGCTTGGTCGTGGTGGCCACGGAGGCTCCTGGCGGTCGGCTCGAGGACAGGGCGAACCGGTACAGACTGCCGCAATTCGGGTACGCCGTCGCGGTCCGCCACGCCGACCGGACCGGGGCACACGCGGGCACCGGTCAAGACGGGACCGGCCGCGGAAATCCCTGGGCGCGGCCAGTCATCGCTGGGCGCGGCACATAGCCCGCGCCCAGGGCGAAATGATCACGTTAACGTGATCATTTCGGGGACGTTCGCGGTGGTCAGACGACGCCGTAGAGGCGGTCGCCGGCGTCGCCGAGACCGGGGACGATGTAGCCGAGCTCGTTGAGCCGCTCGTCCAGCCCGGCGGACACCACCTGCACCGGCACGTCGGTGGACGCGAACGTCGCCTCCATGAACGCCAGACCCTCGGGCGCGGCCAGCAGGCAGATGGCGGTGATGTCGTCGGCGCCGCGGTCGAGCAGGTAGGTGATGGCCGCGACCAGCGTTCCGCCGGTGGCCAGCATCGGGTCCAGCACGTAGCACTGGCGCCCGGAGAGGTCGTCGGGCAGCCGGGTCGCGTACGTCGAGGCCTGCAGCGTCTCCTCGTCGCGGATCATCCCGAGGAAACCCACCTCCGCGGTCGGGATCAGTCGGACCATCCCGTCCAGCATCCCCAGGCCGGCCCGCAGGATCGGCACCACGAGCGGCTTGGGTGCGGCGAGACGTACGCCGGTCGTGGGAGCGACGGGAGTGGTGATCTCGACCGGCTCGGTCCGCACGTCGCGCGTCGCCTCATAGGCCAGCAGGGTCACCAGCTCGTCGGCGAGCCGACGGAAGGTCGGCGAGTCGGTGCGCTCGTCGCGTAGCGCGGTGAGCTTGTGCGCGATCAGGGGGTGGTCGGCGACGTGGGTCCGCATGGCCCGACAACCTAGTGGAGGCGGCCTCGGCGCCCCCTGCCGCTCCGGCTCGATCTCTGCCACGATCGGCGCAGGAGGACCCGTCCCCGGCTGCGGGTCCCGCGCAGCGGAAGGAGGCGACGTGGCGGACACCCTGGTCGACTTCGCCGTCATCGTCTTCCGCGAGGACAGCCAGTGGCAGGTCGGGTCTCTGCCGCACCGGGCCGCCGAGTCCCTGCCGGCGCTGATGCAGGCGGTCCGCCAGCAGCCCAGCGAGGGGCCGAGCTTCGCGCTGTGCTCGTACGGCGACGACTTCTTCCTCGCCCTGCGCCCGGACGGCGACGAATGCCGGCTGATGATCTCCGATGCCGGTGCCGCCAACGAGTGGCCGATCGCCCAGCAGCTCATGGCGGCCTGTGAGGAGGACGTCGCCGACGACGAGGACGAGGTCGAACCCGCCGGAGACCTGGACATCTTCGCCGACTTCGGCATGGACGCGATGGAGCTCTCGGCCGTCTGCTCCGACCTCGAGCTCTACCCGGACGAGATGCTCGGCCAGGTGGCCGCGCGGATCGGGTTCGGTGCGCAGTTCGAGCAAGCCGTCGGCGACGACCTCGCCTGAGCCGACGTACACCATGACCGTGAGCACGCAGCACACCATCAGGCAGCACACAAGCACGCAGCATCGAAGTACCCAGCACCCGATCGGCCCGATGAACGCAGGCGACCGCACCTAGCCCTGGAGGAGACGGGGTGTCCTACTTCACCGCCGTGCTGGCCCGCGACGGCCGCGCATGGACGTTTCACGACCTCGACGTCGACAGCCAGTCGAGTCTGACCGAGCTCACGGCCGACCTGCGCGGTGTGGCCGAGGACGACCAGCCGGTGCTGCTGCTCGTCGAGCGAGAGGACGCCTGGTGGGCGGTGGTACGAGTTGACGGCGACGACGACCCGAGGGTCTTCGTGTCCGACCTCGCGGGCGCGGTGGCCTCGCCGTACGCCGAGCTGCTCGCCGTCGCCGACGAGGAGGACGAGAACCTGGCACCCGGAGTCTGCGGCGGCGACCTCGACCTGCTCAGCGACCTCGGCACGTCACCCGAGTCCCTGCGGGAGATGTGCGACGACCAGCTGCTGCCGATGGACGCCCTCGCAGCCGTGGCGGAGGCGGGCGGCTTCGCCGAGCAGCTCGACTCGCTGCGCTGAGACCTATCCTCTCGGCGCATGACGCCTGAGCCTCCCCCGGCGGAGCGGTACGCCGGCTGGATGCGGGCCGCACTCGTGGAGGCCGAGGCCACCCTCCTGACCGGCGACGTGCCGGTCGGTGCTGTCGTGGTCGACCCCGCAGGCGTCGTGATCGGCCGCGGCCGCAACGTGCGCGAGGCGGAGAATGACCCGACAGGCCACGCCGAGGTCCGCGCCCTGCGGGCTGCCGCCGTGACCTTCGGCACCTGGCGGCTGGACGGCTGCTCGCTGGTCGTCACCCTCGAGCCGTGCACGATGTGCGCCGGCGCCCTGGTGCTCGCCCGCGTGAGCCGGCTGGTCTACGGCGCCGTGGACCCCAAGGCCGGTGCGGTCGGGTCCCTGTGGGACGTCGTTCGCGACCGCCGCCTCAACCACCGGCCCGAGGTGGTGCCCGGCGTGCTCGCCGACGAGTCCGGCGAGCTGCTGCGGCGGTTCTTCGAGACCCGGCGCGGACCCACCTGATCGCGACCGCGGGGTCGCCGACGGCACGGCACCGGGCGGCCCGCTCGGTCGTCCGTCATGCTGTGCCGACACGTGGCCGGGCCGCGTGATGACACGCGTCGAGGTCAGGGTCGACGCCGGCAGCGAAGGAGGCCGGGTGCGGCAGCCGTGGTGGCGGCTCGGCTGGGCCGAGTCCGGCGCGGTCGCCGGCCTCCTGTTGATCCCGGCGCTGTATCTCTCCACCGTCCACCTCAGGCGGGCCGACACTGCTCCTGCTGGGTACGTCGCCACCGTCAGCTACCACGCCGGCTCCACCGTGATCGCGGCACTCGCCGGCCTGCTACTGACCGCCCTGCTGGCCGTGCACCTGCTCGGGCTGCGCCGGTGGGCCGCCGAGTGGCGTCCGGGAGCGGCCGACAGCTGTACGGCGATCGGCATGGTCGCGGTGCTCGGGCTCGCGGTCGGCTTCGTCTGCGCGATGCTCGCCGCCTACGGCGCGCGACACGGGTGGGGGGTGGACCCGGTGAAGGCGATGGGCGCCATCGCCGAGAACGCCGCGGCTGTGCTGCTCGCAGCGATCGCGGGACCGGCGTACCTGGTGACCCGGCTCGCCCTGCACGACGGGGTGTTGCCGGTCCGGCTCGGCTACCTCGCTGGCGTCGCGACCGGCGTACTCATCCTGGTCGGCGTGCTGCAACCGGGACTGGCGACCTGGCCGGCGCTCGTCTGGTTGATGGTCAGCGGCGTCGCCCTCGCCCTGAGACGTGAGCCCGCCGAGCCCGCCGAGCGGGCGGTGCCCGCCGTGCCCGCCGACCCCGACGTTGCGGCCCCCACCACCGACTGATCCGCGCACCGGTTCGAGGGTCCGGGAGGCATCGGTGGTGTCCGGGCGGCGCCGCCCGTCCGGTAATCTCTGCGACGGTGGCGTGTCCGAGCGGCCGAAGGAGCACGCCTCGAAAGCGTGTGACGGTGCAAGCCGTCCGTGGGTTCAAATCCCACCGCCACCGCCAAGGGCCTTCGACAGAATGAAGCCCAAACCATCAACAGAATGGCCGGCCCGTACTCGGGCCGGCCATTCGATCGACCACGCGACTCGATCTTGCTTGTTACTTGATGTGCGGTTGTCCCCGGTGGCAGGCAGGATCGCGACCGATATGTTCGGCGTGCCTGCCGCTCTTCTGGGCTACCGCATGGTCCGCTGAGTCCTGGTGGCTATGGGAAGGGGGTCGGGCACGCAGATGAGCCAGCCACCGCTCGTGCCCGCCCGACCCGCGAGGCTGGCTTCGCCGCACGAGCTGACCCTGCTCGAGAGTGCACTGCCGGTCCGCGCGCTATCACTGGTCGTCCAGGCAGACCGCCGGG
>DATBDW010000217.1:0-23307 GCA_036269735.1 Actinomycetes bacterium | reverse complement strand
GCCCACAGCGCCCGGCCATGTGCGTCGGTCGCGTACCGCTGGTTCGCGTTGAGCTTGAGCAGCGGACCACCACCAGGCACCGGTCTGTTCGTCGTGTCGTGGCGCTCCGGGTAGTTGGGGTGCACCGCATGACCGGCGTCGGAGGACACGCACCACGACGCGGCCATCGCCTGCATCCGCTGCTCCTGCGTCGCGCCGAGTCCGTCGCTGACGCGGGCGAGTACGTCGGAGAGCATCGGCCCGTTCGCACCGGAGCGGGACGCCGATCCGAGCTCCTCGTGGTCGAAGGCCGCGAGCACCAGCACGTGGCCGGAGGTCGCCCCCGACTCCGCCGCCGCGAGCAGCGCGCGGGTGCCCGCATGCACCGACGTGAGGTTGTCCATCCGGCCGGCGGCGAACAGCTGGCCGTCCAGGCCGAACCGCGCGGGCGCCGCCGTGTCGGCGGTCGCCAGGTCCCAGCCGGCGACGTCCCTCGCCGCGAGGTCGGCAAGGGACGCGAGGTGCGCGACCAGGTCACCGCGACCCTGCAGGTCAGCGGCCGGCCCGGCCCCGAACACGGGCAGCAGGTGCCGTTGCTTGTCCAGCGTCAGTCCCTCGTTGACCTGCCGGTCGAGGTGGATCGCCAGCTGCGGGATGCGCAAGAACGGTCCGGTGCGCACGAGGTGCTGTGCACCGTCGCGCGTGACCAGCCGGCCGGCCAGCTCGAGCTCACGGTCCAGCCAGGAGTTCAGCAGCGGTCCGCCGTAGACCTCGACCCCGGCCTGCAGCCAGCCCTGGCTCGCGGTCCCCGGCCGCGGCTTGAGCATGAACCCCGGGGAGTCGGTGTGCGCGCCGACGATGCGGTACGCCGATGTTGGCGCCGCCCCGTCGGGCACCAGCCACGCGATCACCGCCCCGTCGCGCACCACATAGCTGCGCTCCGCTCCGTCGAGCGGCGGCCAGGCCGCCACCTCGTCCAGCCGGGTGAAGCCCGCGGTATCCAGCCGGCGGGCCACCTCGGCGGCCGCGTGGTACGACGACGGCGAGGCGGCGACGAAGGCGCCCAGGTCCTCGACGTACTCGTCCCGGCCCGGCACCGGGCGTGCGCTCACGCGATGGCCTTCCGCCCGCGCGCCACGAGGCCTGGGCCGGTGCGGGGGAACGCGCGCTGGACGGCCCGGAACGGCACCGTGCCCAGCCGGGCTGCGGTCGCGGACCACGACGTGGACGGCTGCAGGGTCCGGCCGCTGGCATCGGAGCGCTCGGCCATCGACGCGCCCACGGCCGCCGGGCGCGCCAGCCGTCGCCGGCCCACCGCGTTGCGTCCCGCCTCGAGCAGGTAGCCCAAGGGAGCGCCGAAGTGCACCAGCTCGACGTCGGTCAGCCCGGCGCCCGCCATCCGCTCCTCGAGCACCGGCGGGTCGTAACGGCGGAAGTGGCCAACCATCTCGTCGGCCGCGCCGAACCGCTTCTGCCACGCGGGGGTCGAGATCAGCAGCCAGCCACCGGGCCGCAGGTGGTCCACCCAGCTCGCCAGGGCCTCTGCGTCGTCCTCGATGTGCTCGATGACCTCGAAGGCGACCACGAGGTCGAAGGTCTCGTCGGGCCGCACCACGGAGATGTCGCCGGACCGCACCTCGCCGTCCCCACCGGCCTGCTCGAGGCGCACGGTGGCTGCGGCACTCGAGACCGGGTCCGGCTCGATGCCCAGGTAGTGGTAGCGCTGCGCGAGCCGCGACCCGAAGCCGCCCTGCCCGCAGCCGACCTCGAGCACGTCAAGCCGGTGACCGTCCTCGCTCGGCAGCAGTCGCGAGACGACGTCCCAGCGCAGCCAGCCGTTCGGGCTCAGCGGGGGCAGAACGGTGGCGGTCATCACGGCCTCCGGGGTCCGTCGACGCGTGGGGGTTCGGCGGGCAGGATCGCGAGCAGCCTGGCGTGCAGCCCGGCCGTCACCGCAGCCGGTGTGAACGACGTGCGGGCGAGCTCAGCGGCGGCGGCGCGCGCGGTCGCGAGCCGTCCGCGGTCGGTCGCGAGACCATCCAGGGCCTCGGCCAGCGCCCGGTCGTCGCCGGGCGGGACGAGCACCGCGGCGCCGCCCTCGTCGATGCTGCCCAGCACCCGGCGCTGCGGTGCGGTGTCCGACGTCACGAGGGCGCAGCCGGCGGCCGCTCCTTGGAAGACCTTGTTGGGAACCACGCGCAGCGCCTTGGCGCCGGTGCCGAAGATGCCGAGGCAGACGTCGTGGTCCGCGACGAGTGCCGGCAGGTCGGCCGGCTCCGCCCAGCCGACCCAGCGGACCCCCGGGTGGACTCCGGCGAGCGCCCGGGTCCGCTCGAGGTCCTGTCCCCGGCCCACCATCGTCACCTCGACCGCCGGCCAGCCCGCGGCGGCCAGTCGGGCAAGCGCCGCGCCGATGACCGGCGCACCCTGCAGCGGCGTGAAGAGCCCGAAGAAGACGGCCCGCAAGGGACCGTCACCGGCGCGCACCGGACCCGAGACGAACCACTCGTCGGGCGCGCCGACCGGCACCACCAGGGCGCGGCTGCGGTGCTCCTGGGGCAGCGCGTCGCGGTGCTCCTCGGTGTCCACGACGACGAGGTCGGCTCGCGAGAGCGCGGCCGCATCGAGGCGCGCCAGCAGCCGCTGACGCAAGCCGTCACCCAGGCCGCGGTCGGTCGCGGTGTCGCTGGCCCCGATCAGGTGGTCGAGGACCACGGGCACGTGCGGGAACAGCCGGCGGGCCAGCAACACGTCGAAATGACCGAGGTAGCCGACGACGACCGCGTCCGGCCAGCTGCCGCGGGTCCGGTCGCCGCCGCGCCGGAACCGCCCGGAGCGGACGACGAGGGTCGCCCAGCAGCGCACCAGCCGGAGCCCGAGCAGGGGCAGCCGCCAGGGCTTCGCCAGCATGGCGACCCGGCTGGCCGTGGACAGCCCGAGCGGCACGTTGCACTCGAGGACGGTCGCGCCGTGGGCGGCCAGCCCGTCACGCAGGACCTTGACCCGGGGGTGCGCCGAGGCGTCGTACGTGCCGAAGAACAGGAGGCGCATCGCCCGAAACCCTAGTCGTGCTGGCCCGGCGCCGACGATCGGCGCCTATCGTGGACCGATGCGTCCCACCAGCCCCACCCGTCACAGCGTCCTGACGCTGCTGCTCGGCCTCGCGCTGAGCGCGCCCGTCGCCGTGGTGGGGGCCGGGCCGACGGGCGCAGCGGGGTGCCCTCCCTCGGGCGGGGCGACCCTGCCGACGGCGACTGCGGCCGGCGATGTGGTCCTCAGCGGCGGCGGCTGGGGGCACGGCCTGGGCATGAGCCAGTACGGCGCCCAGGGTGCCGCCCGGCTCGGCTGCTCGGCGAGCGAGATCCTCGCGCGCTACTACGCGGGCACCTCGGTGGCACCGGCCGCCATGCCGTCACTGATCCGGCTGCGGATGCTCGACAACGGCTACCGGGTCGACGTCGAGGCGGTGAGGGGAACGCTCGTGTGGAGCCTCCCGGGTTGCGTACCCCCCGCCACCCCGACACCCACTCCGAGCGGTACGCCGACACCGAGCCCGACCCCGACACCGACCCCGACGCCGACCGGGCCGCCGTGCCCGCCGGCCCAGCCGCAAGGGGCGCGCTGGCAGCTGCACCTCGACGACGCGACGCACTCGACGTTCGTCCTCGACGACCTCGGTGTCCTGCCCCGCCACCAGGTCTGGTCGGGCGGCACGGCCGCGACCCCGCTGGACCTCGTCGAGGCCGGCGCGGTCGCCCATCTCACGACCTGGCGCGGCGCCTCGATCTACCTCGAGCGGTGGGTGCGTTGGGACCTGACCCGGTTCACGGTCGACGGAGCCCTGCTCGACGCCGTACAGCGGATCGGGACGACGGCGACCGGCCCGGCGATGGACAAGTACCTGTGGGGCGTCGCCGAGGTGCCGTCCTCGTTCCCGCCCGCGGCACTGCAGGCGCAGGCCATCGCGGCGCGCACCTACGCCACCAAGCGGGCCGACCGCATCCTGATGCCGACCCCCGCCGACCAGAACTGGACCGGCTGGGCGAAGGAGAACGAGGGCACCGACGGGGAGTCCGGACTGCGGTGGAAGGCCGCCGTCGACGCCACCAGCGGGCAGGTGGCCGTCGACACAGCGACCGGCGGCCTGGTGGACGCCCTCTACTCCTCCTCGATGGGCGGCCACACCGAGGACGAGCGCTACGTCTGGGGCGTCGACTCGAGCACGCTGCGCGCGGTCGACGACTCGGCCTGGGATGCGGCGTCGAGCAACCCGGCCGACAAGCGGTCGTGGGCGGTCGGCCTCTCCTGGGCGGCGCTGGCCTCCCGCCTCGGGTTCACCAGCATCAGCACCGTGTCGGTGCCACCTCGGGGAGACGCCGCGCGCACCGCAGGGGTGAAGGTCGTGGGCATCCGCGGCGGCCGACTCGTGACGGCGTACGTCGATGGCTGGGACGTCCGGCAGGCGCTCGGCCTCCTCTCGCCCGGCTTCACGATCGCCATGCGCCGGGCCGGCGGGGCCGGCGCGCAGCCGATCGCCGGTGACTGGAACGGCGATGGTCGCGACGACCTGGGCTGGTACCGCAACGGCCAGGTCGCCCTGCGGATGACCTCGCACGGCACGACGTGGGTGAAGCGGTTCCGCTACGGGCGGGCCGGGGACGTCGCGGTGGTCGGTGACTGGGACGGCAACGGGACCGACGACATCGGGGTCTTCCGGTCCGGCCAGTGGCTGCTGCGGACCGGGCTCACGGCCGGACCGCCGACGAGGACCCTGCGCTTCGGCCGGGCGGGTGACCGCCCCGTGGTGGGCTCGTGGACCGGCACGCGGCTCGGCCTCGGCCTGGTGCGCGGGTCCACGTGGCTCTTGCGGCGCAGCCTGACCTCCGGCCGGGCGCAGCACACCTTCCGGTTCGGCCGGCCGGGCGACGTGCCCGTGGTCGGGAGCTGGACCGGCGGGCGGCGTACCGGCGTCGGTGTCGAGCGCGACGGGCAGTGGCTGCTGCGCAACTCACGGTCAGCCGGCCCGGCGAGCACGACCCTGAGCTTCGGTACGGCGGCCGGCCGGGCCGTCGTCGGCGACTGGGACGGCGACCACCGCACCGGACCGGGAAGCGTGACGGGACGGTCCTTCAGCCTCCGGGCCGGCCCGGGGAAGACGGCCGCCGACGCCACGACGTCCCTGGTGACGTTCCTCGGTTGAGCAGCACGTTCGCGGCGTAGGCTGGGCTCATCGACGCGCCGTTGCGTCGAGGAGAAGGAGTGATGTCGTCCGTGTCACGTGAGTCGTCGGGGGCTCCACGGGTTCTCCTCGACGCAACGGCCGTCCCGGCCGACCGTGGTGGCGTCGGACGCTACGTCGACGGGCTTATCGGCGCGCTGGCCGCGTCCGGCCAGGACCTCGTGGTCGTCTGCCAGCGTTCCGACGCGCAGCGCTACGAGCGGATGGCCCCGGACGTCGAGGTCGTGGCCGGCCCGTCCGCGATCTCGCACCGGCCGGCCCGGCTGGCGTGGGAGCAGACCGGGCTGCCACTGGTGGCCCAGCAGGTGGGTGCCGAGGTGCTGCACTCGCCGTACTACACGATGCCGCTACACGCCCCCGTCCCCGTCGTGGTGACTGTGCACGACGTGTCCTTCTTCTCCGAGCCGCAGCTCTACAGCGCGGTGAAGACCGGCTTCTACCGTTCGGCCACCAGGACGGCGGTCCGCCGCGCCAACCGGGTCGTGGTCCCCTCGCAGGCCACTCGCGACGAGCTGCTGCGCCTCCTCGAGGCCGACGTCGACCACATCGACGTCGCCCGCCACGGCGTGGACATGACCACGTTCCGACCGCCGTCGGAGACCGAGACACGCCGGGTCACCGACCGGCTCGGCCTGCACGGCCGGCCCTACGTCGCGTTCCTCGGTGTGCTCGAGCGGCGCAAGAACGTTCCCGACCTGGTCCGCGGCTGGGTCAAGGCCGTCGAGGGCATGCCCGAGCCGCCCGCGCTGGTGCTCGCGGGCAGCACCGGATGGGACGACGGGGTCGACCAGGCGGTCGCCGACGTACCCGCGGGGCTGAAGATCGTGCGACCGGGCTTCATGCGCCCGGCCGACCTCCCCGGCCTGCTCGGCGGTGCCCTCGTCGTCGCCTACCCGAGCAAGGCGGAGGGCTTCGGGCTGCCTGTCCTCGAGGCGATGGCGTGCGGTGCGGCCGTGCTGACCGTTCCCCGGCTGTCCCTGCCCGAGGTCGGTGGCGACGCGGTCGCCTATACCGAGCCCGACGTCGACGCGATCGCCGGCTCGCTGCGGTCGCTCATCGACGACCCCGAGCGGCGGGCCCGGCTGTCCCGCTCCGGGCTGGCCCGGGCCCGGGAGTTCACCTGGGAGGCCTCGGCGGAGGCGCACCTGGCGAGCTATGCGCGGGCCGCCGGTGCGATCGAGCTGGCCGGCTGAGCTCGTTGAGTCAACTCTGAGCCGGTCATGACGGAAGCAGTGCTGCTGGTCGGCGGCAGGGGCACCCGGCTGCGTCCGCTGACGGTGACGACGCCCAAGCCGCTGCTACCGACGGCCGGTGTGCCGTTCGTGCACCACCAGCTGGCGATGCTGCGCGCGGCCGGTGTCGAACACGTGGTGCTCGCGACGTCATACCGTCCCGAGGACTTCCGGACCGGGCTGGGCGACGGCTCGGCGCTCGGGATGCGCGTCGACTACGTGCACGAGAACGTGCCGCGGGGCACCGGCGGTGCCATCCGCAACGTGTCCGCGCTGCTCGAGGGCGGACCGGACGACGCGCTCGTCGTCCTCAACGCCGACGTGCTCTCGGGCCACGACCTGGTCGCTCAGCTCGCGGCGCACCGTGTCGCGGACGCCGACGTGACCCTGCACCTCACCGAGGTGGCCGACCCGCGGGCCTTCGGCTGCGTCCCGATCGACCGAGCGG
The DNA here is from genome assembly GCA_036269735.1 of Actinomycetes bacterium. Classification (GTDB taxonomy): domain Bacteria; phylum Actinomycetota; class Actinomycetes; order JACCUZ01; family JACCUZ01; genus DATBDW01. The sequence goes on along the minus strand of DATBDW010000217.1, from coordinate 16,409 downwards.
GCTGGGTCACGGCGTTCCTGGAGAAGATGCCGGAGCCGGTGACGAACCGGATCAACGCCGGCTGCTACGTCTTCCGCCGCTCGGTGATCGACGCGATCCCGCCGGACCGCAAGGTCTCGGTCGAGCGCGAGACGTTCCCGGCGCTGGTCTCCTCGGGTGCCCACGTCCTCGGCTACTGCGAGCAGGCCTACTGGCTCGATGTGGGTACGCCGGCGGCGTACATCGGTGGGTCGCGCGACCTCGTGCTCGGAGTGCTCCCGTCGGCCGCGATGCCCGGCGAGCCCGGTGAGCGGCTGGTCCTCGACGGCGCGCGCGTCGCGGCCGACGCCGCGGTGTGCGGCGGCAGCTCGGTGGGGGCAGGCGCCGAGGTCGGTTCCGGCGCCCGGGTCGAGGGCAGCATCGTGATGGCCGGCGCCGTGGTCGGCGCCGGCGCGGTGGTCCGCGACTCGGTGCTCGGCAACGGCGCCCGGCTCGCCCCGGGTGTCGTGGTCGACGGCGCCGTCGTCGGCGACCGGGCGCAGGTCGGCCACGGCAACGAGCTCGCCGCCGGGGCGCGCGTCTGGGTTGATGCTGTGATCCCGTCGCACGCGATCCGCTTCAGCTCCGACGAGCCGCAGGCCTGAGGTTCGGTCAAAGCTGCTTCGGATGAGGGTGGGGGACTGCCGTCCGCCCGGGGCTCTCCCGCCGTCTCACATCCCGAGAGGCCCGACTGTCCCTGCGTCCACTGGCGCGTTGCGGCTGTCCTTTACCGATACAGAAACAGCCGGAACGCGCCAGTCAACGCTGATGGGAGGGCACGCGTCCAACAGGTGAGACAACGGCGGGGGTCAGTCGCGGACGGCGGCCGCGCAACCACTCTCCTCCAAAGCCAGATCTGACCCGAACCGGGCACGGGCGGAGAGCGCCACACGCTCTGACCCGCGCCACCCGCGACGGAGAGCGCCACACGCTCTGACCCGCACCACCCGCGACGGACAGCGCCACACGCTCTGACCCGCACACCTCCGACGGACCGCGCCGCACGCTCTGACCCGCACCACCCGCGACGGACCGCGCCGCACGCGCTGACCCGCTGCACGCACGGGCGGAAAGCACCGCATGCTCCGACCACCACCACCTGCGACGGAGAGGGCCGCAGGCTCACTCAGCAGTGCCTCACGCCGCAGTCGGCTCGGGGGAGTCGGCGGCGGGGTACTTCTCGACGAACTTCTTCACCGTGGCGCCGCTGACCTTGCCGCAGAGCTGGATGTGGCTGGCCGAGGCGCCCCAGTGCGAGATGCCGATGTGCTTCCCGCCGGGGAAGGCGCCGTAGGCCGGGTCCCAGGCGGACACGATGAACTTGCCGGGGGTCGTGGCCTTGTCGGCCCGGGCGCTGACGGCGATGTCCTTGAGCGCCGTGACCTGCGAGCCGGTAACCGTCTTGTCGTACCAGATGATCGTGTAGCCGTGCTCGAGGTTGTGGACCAGCTGCTCCATCTCCGGCCGGTCCCTGGCGGTGTAGAACTCGCGCGCCGGGTAGATCGGCTGGGACCAGTGCGGACCGAACGACGGCGGCACGGTCGCGTACTTCTCCACGGTGCCGTCCTGGACGTGGGTGCGCAGCGCCTGAGTGTTGGTCCCCGGTGTCGTGTGGACCGGGCTGCACGAGGCGGCCGCGGCACTGACCCCAAAGGACGAGAGCGACTTCTTCGCCGGGTCGTTGCGGCTGGACAGGTACGACGGCACGACCACCGCGGCGACCAGGCCGAGCCCCACCACGATGGCAACGCTGAGGAAGATCCAGCTGCGCCGGCGCTGACGGGCCTGCTCGGCCTTGCGCATCGCCTCGATCTTGGCGCGGCGGTCCCGCTCGGACTGCTTGGTCTTGCTGGCCACCGGGCGAGCGCCTCTCTCGAGCTGTCCCGCGGCCGACCGACTGCCGGCCCGGACCGCAGATGGTACCGGCGGAACCTGTGAGACTGGCGCCGTGACGGCGACACCGGCGACCGAGGGCGCGCTCGCTCGCACCTGGTCTCCGGGCGGCCCGCTGGACCTCGGCAGCACGCTGGGCCCGATGCGCCGTGGGTCGGGCGACCCGACGTTCCGGTACGAGCGACCGGGTGGGCTCTGGCGAACGAGTCGCACCCCGGAAGGGCCGGCCACCATGCGACTCGCCGTCCGGCCCGCCGACGGCGAGGTGGCCGCGACCGCCTGGGGTCCGGGGGCCGCTTGGGTGCTGGACGGGTTGCCGTCGCTGCTCGGCGCCGGGGACGACGCGTCCGGGTTCGCGCCGACCCATCCGGTGCTCCGCGACACCTGGCGGGCGCACCCCGGCTGGCGGGTGCCGCGCAGCTCACGCGTGCTCGAGGCCCTCGCGCCGGCGGTGCTGGAGCAGAAGGTCACCGGCCGCGAGGCCTGGCGGGCCTGGCGCTGGCTGGTGCTGCGGTACGGCGACCCGGCACCCGGCCCGGTGGACCTGCTGCCCCGGGGGCTGACCGTCGTACCGGACCCGGCAACGTGGGCCCGGGTGCCGAGCTGGGACTGGCACCGCGCCGGGGTCGACCTCACCCGGTCGCGGACCCTGGTCAACGCGGCCGGCCGGGCCGGGCGCCTGGAAGGCCTCGCGGACCGCCCGCCGGCCGAGGCCGCGGCCGCCCTGCGGACCCTGCCCGGGATCGGGGCGTGGACCGCGGCCGAGGTCGGGCAGCGCGCCCTCGGCGACGCGGACGCGGTGTCGGTCGGCGACTTCCACCTGGCCAAGCTCGTCGGCTGGGCCCTGGTGGGGGAGCCGGTCGACGACGCCACGATGCTGGAGCTGCTCGAGCCCTACCGCGGGCACCGCTACCGGGCGGTCCGGATGGTCGAGCTGGCCGGTCTGCATCCGCCGCGGCGCGGCCCGCGCTACGAGGGCCGGGACTTCCGCCACATGTAAGCAGGGAGCAGGTCAGCGGACGAGCAGGAAATCCTGTGGGTCGCGCGGTGGCCGGTCGGCGGGCGCCGCGGCGGGGTGGCCGACCGCGACCGCACCCATCGGGTCCCACCCGGCCGGCAGGTCGAGCTCGTCACGGACCAGGTCGCGGCAGAACATCGTGCTGCTCACCCAGGCCGACCCCAGGCCCTCCACGGCGAGGGCGACCAGGAAGTTCTCCACGCCCGCGCCGGTCGCCACGACGAACATCTCCCGCTCGACGCGGGACCGTCGCTCGTCGGGGTAGTCGTGCATCCCGTCGCCCGCCAGGCAGGGGACCACGAGCACGGGGGCGCCGCGCAGGATGTCGCCGCGCCGGGTCCGGCGGGCCACCTGCTCGTCGGTGAACCCGTCCCGGCGCAGGTCGGCCACCCAGGCGGCGAGCATCGCGTCGAGCAGGCGTCGGCGTACCTCCGGGTCCCCGACGAGCACGAAGCGCCACGGCGTCGTGTGGTGCGGGGCGGGTGCCGTGACGGCGGCGGCGACCGCACGGCGTACGGCGGCGCCGTCGACCGCCCGGTCGGTGAACGACCGGACCGTCCGGCGGGCCGGCAGCACGTCGTGGGTGCCGAGCCGGAACATGTCCTCCGCCGCCGGGCGCACGAGGGCCGCCGCGCCCGCGCCGTCCTCCCGGGTGGTCCGCCGGGCCAGCCCGCGCAGCACGGCGAACGGGCGCCGGCCCAGCTTGCCCTTCACCAGGTCGGCCGCCGAGGCGACCTCGTCGGCGACCGCGGCGACGGTCGCGGTCAGCACGTTGCCGTGCCCGTCGGCCTGGCCGCGCAGGTCGTCGACCGGCGGCAACCCGGCCACGCCGATCGCCTGGTCGGTCTGCCCGGTCCGCCAGGCCCGGCCCATGGTGTCCGACACGACGACCGCGACGTCGACCCCCGCGAGCTGCAGGAGGCGCGATCGCAGGGAACGCGCCGACGCGTCGGGGTCGACCGGCAGCAGCAGGACGGTCCCCGGTTCGGTGCCGCTTGCATCCACGCCGGCCGCGGCGAGGACGAGCCCGTGGCGGGTCTCGGTGATCCGGGTGTCGCCGCGGCGGGCGACGAGCCGCACCGTCTCGGCGGCCACCGCCTCGTCGCGGTCCATGGTCACGGCCCGGCCCTCGGCCTTGGACACGACCTTCGAGGTCACCACGACGACGTCGCCGTCGGCGAGCGCGAAGCCCTCCGCCGCCAGCGCGGCGAGCAGGACCGCGGCGAGGTCGTCGCCCGCCTCGATCTCCGGCACGCCGTCGGGCGCCCACACCAGCAGGGAGCCGCTCACCGGACCTCGCCGGCGAGGTCGAGGGCCGCCCGGGCCATGCCGGCGGCGGACGCGACGTCGGGCATGAGCAGTGGCACCGCCCGGCAGGTGATGCCGGCCGCCTCGACCGGGGCGACGGCGTCCGCGTCGACCGAGTCGACCAGCCAGCCGTCCAGCAGGCCCCCGGCTGCCCGGCTCCCGTAGTGCAGCCCCACTGCCGCGGCGGACGTCTCGACGCCGATGGCCGCCAGCATCCGGTCGGCCATCCCGCGTACCGGTGCACCATCGACGATCGGCGACAGGCCCACCACGGGGGCCTCGGTCGCGTGCAGGGCCTCGCGGATGCCGGGTACGGCGAGGACCGTGCCGATGCTGACCACCGGGTTCGACGGCGGCAGCAGCACGAGGTCGGCGGCGGCGAGGGCGGCGAGCACGCCCGGCCCCGGCCTGGCCTCCTCGGCGCCCACGGCGACCACCTCGTGCGCCTTCGGCTCGGCGTGCCAGCGGACCCAGTACTCCTGGAAGTGCACCGCCCGCCGCCCACCAGGCGCGCTGTCGTCGTCGACCACCACGTGGGTCTCGACCCGCTGGTCGGTCATCGGCAGCAGCCGGACACCGAGCTCGGCCAGCCCCCACCGCGCGCACAGGGCCGCGGTGACGTCGCTGAGCGGGTAGCCGGCGCCGAGCATCTGGGTCCGGACCACGTGGGTCGCCAGGTCGCGGTCACCGAGGCCGAACCAGGCCGGCCCCACGCCGTACGCCGCCAGCTCCTCCCTGAGCGTGAAGGTCTCGTCGCGCCGGCCCCAGCCCTGCTCCTCGTGGATGCCGCCGCCGAGGGTGTACATCACGGTGTCGAGGTCGGGGCAGACCCGCAGGCCGAACAGCGTGATGTCGTCGCCGGTGTTGCCGATGACGGTGATCTCGTGGGGCCCGGCGCCGGGCTGGCCCGGGAGCCCGGGGAGGGCGCTGAGCAGGCCGCGCAGGAACCGGGCGGCGCCGATGCCTCCGGCCGGGACGACGATGCGCATGCACGTCAGTCTGACCGGTGGGCGGCGACACGCCGGAAACCAGGTGGTCCGTTCGGCTAAATATCACCGCTCGGCTTGACGACAGTGCAGCGACGCGCGTGTAATTCCACCAGTGTCATTCAGCGTGTCCGCTTGCGGGCAGGCAATGGTGCAACAGCCGGTGACCGCTCGCACTCCGCGGGCGGGGCCGGCCAGGGTCGAGGAGGCAACGCCATGGGCGAGGTGTTCCCGCTCATCGATGAGTCGGACAGCGCAGGCGAGAGCGACTGGACCGAGCGCGCCTTGTGCGCGGAGACCGACCCGGAGGCGTTCTTCCCCGAGAAGGGCGGCTCGACCCGGGAGGCGAAGAAGGTCTGCCTGGGCTGCGACGTCCGCTCCGAGTGTCTCGAGTACGCGTTGATGAACGACGAGCGGTTCGGCATCTGGGGCGGGCTCTCCGAACGGGAGCGCCGTCGCCTGAAGAAGAGCGCGGTCTAGGGGCCTGTCCGGCGCGGGGGGCTCCCCTAGGGTGGTCCGCGGATGACCACCCCACCCCACCGCAGCGCCGCCGGCGACCGTCCGACGGTCGCCGCCGTCGTCGTGGCGCACCGCGGGGAACGGTGGCTGCCCGGGCTGCGGGCAGCCGTGGCCGCGCAGACCCGGCCTCCCGACCTGGTCGTCGCTGCCGACACCGGTGGCGACGACGACCGCTCGGCGACGCTGGCCGACTGGCTGGGCCCGGACCGGACCGTGCCGCTGCCGCCGGACACCGGGTTCGGCGCCGCCGTCGCGGCCGCTCTCGAACGCGACCCCGGGCCGGCCGACTGGGTCTGGCTGCTGCACGACGACTGCGCACCGGCGCCGGATGCGCTCGACGCCCTGCTCGCCGAGGCCGCGACCGACGCGTCGATCGCCCTCGCCGGCCCCAAGGTGGTCGGGCTGGGGGACCGGCACCTGCTGCTCGAGGTCGGGGTCACCCTGGCCCGGAGCGGGCGACGCGAGACGGGGCTCGAACGGCGCGAGCAGGACCAGGGGCAGCACGACGGCACCCGCACCGTGCTCGCCGTCGGCAGCGCCGGCCTGCTGGTCCGCCGCGACGTCTGGGACGAGCTGGGCGGGTTCGACCCGCGCCTCCCGCTGCTGCGCGACGACGTCGACCTCGGCTGGCGGGCGACCCTGGCAGGTCACCGGGTCGTGGTCGTCACCGACGCGGTCGTCGCCCATGCCGAGGCGACGGCCCGCCGCCGGCGCTCGGTGCAGGCAGGGGGTGGCCGGCCGCACCGCCTCGACCGGCAGCACGCCATCTACGTGCTGCTGGCCAACCTCCCTGTGCTGCGCACCCCGCTGGTGGCCCTGCGGCTCACCCTCGCCGGGCTCTTCCGGGCGCTGGGCCTGCTCGCCGGCAAGCGCCCCGGGCACGCGGCCGACGAGGTCGTGGCGCTGGTCACCGTCCTGGGCCGACCGGACCGGCTGGTCCAGGCGCGGCTGGCCCGGCGCCGCACCCGGCGGCTGCCGCCGCGCAGCGCGCTCCCGCTGCTCGCCCCGCGCGGCGCGGGGCTGCGCCACGGCATGGAGGGCCTCAGCGTCTTCTTCGGCACCCGGGCCGGCGACGCCTTGGGCGGGCGGCACCGAGCCCCGCTCGGCGCCGTCGAGACGGGCCCGACCTCCGAGGACGCCGAGGACCTGCCGTCCTCCGGTGCGGGGGCGATCCGGCGGCTCCTGCTGCGCCCGTCCGTCCTGCTCGGTGCCGGGCTGGTCCTCCTGTGCCTGGTCGCCTCCCGGCACCTGATCGGCTCCGGGCGGCTGATGGGCGGGGCCCTGCTGCCGGCTCCGGTCTCCGCGGCCGACCTCTGGCGCACCTACGTGGCCGCCTGGCACCCGGTCGGCCTGGGCAGCGGGGTGGCCACACCGCCGTACCTTGCGGCCCTCGCCCTGCTCGGCAACGCGCTGCTGGGCAGCGCCTCGCACGCGGTGGACCTGGTGCTGCTCGGCGCCGTGCCGGTGTCCGGCTGCACGGCGTACCTGGCGCTGAAGCGGGTCACCTCCTCGGCCCCGTTGCGGGTGTGGGGCGCCGTCACCTACGCGCTGCTGCCCTCGACGCTGGGCGCGGTGGCCACCGGCCGGCTCGGCTCGGCCGTCCTCGCGATGCTGCTGCCGGTGCTCGCGGTGACGCTGCTGCGCGCACTCGGGCAACCGGCCGGTCCGCGCGCCTGGCGGGCGACCTGGACGGCGGTGCTGCTCGGCGCGGTGCTGGCGGCCTTCGTGCCGCTCGCCTACCTGTTGGTCGCGCTGCCCGGCCTGGCGGTCCTGGCGGTACGCCGGGACGGCGCCCGGCCGTGGTGGCGGGTCGCGGCTCTGGTGCTCGGACCCCTGGTGCTGGTCGCCCCGTGGTTCCCGGCGGTCCGGCACCGGCCGGGCACCCTGCTCCTGGAGGCCGGCCTGCCGGGGCCGGGCCTGTCCGTGCCGGACCTGGACGGGCTGGACGTCCTGCTCCTGCACCCCGGCGGCCCGGGCCTGCCGCCGCTGCCCCTGACCGTCGGGCTGCTGCTGGCCGCGCTGGCCGCGCTGCTGCGACCGGACCGGCGGCGCCTGGTGCTGATCCCCTGGCTGATCGCCGTCTGCTCGCTGGTCGCGGCGCTCGGGCTGAGCCGGCTCGACCTCTCGGCGCCGGCCGTGGCGACCACCGTCGCCCCCTGGCCCGGCCCGCTGATGCTCGTCGCGGGGGGCGCGCTCGTGGTGGCGGCGGTCGCCGGGGCGACCGGCGCCCGCTCCCGGGTGGCTGCCGCCAGCTTCGGCTGGCGCCAGCCGGGTGCGGTGCTCGTCGTCGCCCTCGCCGTCGTCGTACCGGTCGTGACCGGGTTGTGGTGGGCCGGGGCCGGCGCCGGCGGCCCGCTGCAGCGCCGGGACCCGCAGCTGCTGCCGGCGTTCGTCGTCGCCGAAGGCACCAACGGCGCGCGGCCGCGGACGCTCGTCCTGCGGGCCGGGCCGTCCGGTCCGTTGCGCTACGCACTGCTCCGGTCCGACGGCCCGCGGACCGGCGACGCCGAGCTCACCCCGGACCGCGACCCGACCACCGGCCTGGACGCGGCCGTGGCCGACTTCGCCTCGGGACGCGGTGGCGACGCCGCCGGCCGGCTGGTCCCGTACGGCATCCGGTTCGTGCTGCTCACCCCGCCGGTCGACGCCGGGCTGCGCCACGCGATCGACGCGGTCCCCGGCGTCCAGCGGTTGTCGCGCCAGTCGGGCGCGGTGCTCTGGCGGATCACCTACACCTCGGCCCGGGTCCGGCTGCTGCCGCCGGGCGCCCCCGTGGTGCGGGCCGACGGGTCCCCGCCACCGGCCCGGGTGGTACCAGCCGGGCAGGTGGAGGCGCATGCCGACGTCCCGGCCGGCGCGCCGGACCGGCTGCTGACGCTGGCCGACGCCGCGGACGGAGGGTGGCGCGCCACGCTGGACGGCCGCCCGCTCGACGGCGGCCGTTACGACGGCTGGGCGCAGAACTTCCGGGTCCCGGGCAAGGCCGGCGCGGTCGCGCTCACCCATGACCAGGGCGGGCGTCCTACCTTGCTCTGGCTGCAGCTCGGGTTGCTCGTCCTGGTCGTGGTCCTCGCGCTGCCCCAGGCCGGCTCGGAGCTGGAGCAGGACCACGGCGAGGAGGCCGACCTGGCCGACCCGGCCGGTTCGCTGGAGCGACCCGTGGGGGTGGGCTCGTGACCGGGCGGCGCAGCGACCAGGCCCGGCGTGCGTTGCGCCGGCCGGGTGTCGCCCTCGTCGGGGTGGTCCTCGTCCTGCTCGTCGTGGGCGTGGCTGCCGACCTGACCGCGGGTCAGGGTGCCGCGGCGGGACGGGTGGCCCAGGCAGGCGCCGCCACTCACCCGGCCGGGTCGACGGCCCGGACCGTGGCCGTCGCCCGGGCCGACGCGGTGTGCCCCGACCCCACGGTCGACCCCCACACCGAGACCCGGCTCAGCCTCGCGGCGCCCGGCGCCCCAGCGACCGCCGGAGCAGGCAAGGACGCCGCCGGCCCGGGCCACGCCCGGCTGACCGGTCTGCACGGCGCGGGCACACCCCTCGACCTGGTTGCCCCGTCGTCGGGCTCGGTCCTGGCTGGGCCGGACACCGGTCCGGTCGTGGCACGCGGCACCGGGGCGTCGGCGCCCGGCATGGCCGCCGGCCTGCTCACCCGCAGTGGTGTGCCTGCGATGCGCGGGCTGCTGGGCATCCCCTGCGCGGCGCCCGGCACCGACTTCTGGTTCGTCGGGAGCGGCGCGGTGGTCGGCCAGCGCGGCCGTGTCTACCTGACCAACCCGGAGCCCGCGCCGGCGGTCGTCGACGTCACGCTCTACGGCCCGGACGGAGCGATCGACGCCCCCGCGGCCCGCGGCATCGCGGTCGCAGCCGGCGCCCAGGAGGTGACCCTGCTCGACGCGCTGGCACCGGGCAGCACCGTCTTCGCGGTGAACGTGCACGTCCGCAGCGGGCGGATCTCGGCCGCGGTGCGCGACCAGCAGGTGACCGGCCTGACGCCCAAGGGTGCGGACTGGCTGCCGCCAGCCGCGGCACCGGCCCGCCACCAGCTCGTCCCGGGGGTGCTCTCGGGCACCGGTGAGCGACGCCTGCAGGTCGTGGCGCCGGGCGAGTCCGACGCGATCGTCAAGGTCCGGCTGGTCGCCGAGTCCGGCACCTTCGCCCCCGCAGGACTCGACGTCATCGAGGTCCGGGCCGGCACGGTGAAGGACGTCGACCTGGCTCCGTTCGGCACCGGCGACGCGTTCGCGGTGGACCTCGACTCCGACGTACCGGTCACCGCCGGGGTCCTCGACCGGGTCACCGCCGCCGGCAGCGAGGTCGAAGACGTCGCGTACGCCGCCGCGGGGTTCCCGTTGCGTCCCGCCACCCCTGGCGTCGTGCCCGAGGCCCGAATCGGCACCGGTGTCACCTCGACCCTGCTGCTCGCCGCGCCGGCCGGGGCGGCGCACGTGCGACTCTCCGTGCTGCCGCCGGCCACCGGGACACCGCGCGAGCTGACCGTGCCCGCCGGCAGCCAGCTGCCGATCGACCTGGCGACCCTCGGGGCCACCGGCAGCTTCGCCGTGCTGGTGCGGCCGCTGGCCGGGTCGGGGCCGCTCTACGCCGTGCGCGAGGTCAGCCAGAGCGACCCCGCCGGGCCGCTGGTCACCTCCGAGCCGGTGCTGCCCGGCCGGTACACCGTCCGCGTCCCCCGCGTCCTCGCGGACCTCTCGACCGGCCTGCGCGCGCCGGGCTGAGGCCTACTCGGTCAGGCCGGGCGGGTCCTCGTCCGAGTCGGGGTCGACCGCCTCGACGGGCAGCCCGAGCAGGTCGGCGATCCCGTCGACCACCACCTCGAGCACCAGGTCCTCCCGCGAGCGCAGCCCGCTGGCCCGCGACTCGATCGGGCGGCGGTGCACCACCAGCCGCGGACCGTGCTTCGCGTCGGCCGGCTCGGTGCGGTGCAACGGGACGTCCTCGGTGCCGGCGAGCGGCACGTCGTCCACCGCCACCACGAGGTCGCCCAGCCGGTCGCCGAGGCGCCGGTGCACCCGCAGGACCGCGTCGGCGACCAGGTCGTCGAACTGCTCCGCCCGGGTCCGCGCCGCAGGCAGCTCGTCGGGCAGCAGCCGGCCGCGGATGCCGCGGCCCCGCCGGTCCCGGCGTACCGCCCGCTTGGGTGCGGGCGTCGCCTCGCCGGTCATGCGCACACCCTAGGGAGCGACGGTGGCGCGTCGCTCCCCCCGCGGGTCCCCGGTGCTCGCTACCGTTCGCCCCGTGAGTCCGCTGCGCCGCTGCTCCCGCACTGCGTGCGGTCGGCCGGCGGTCGCGACCCTGACCTACGTGTACGCCGACTCCACCGCCGTGCTCGGGCCGCTGGCCACCTACGCCGAGCCGCACTGCTACGACCTGTGCGCCGCGCACTCGGAGCGGCTCACGGCCCCCCGGGGTTGGGAGGTGCTGCGCCTGGCGCCGGACCCCGCCGCGGCGGGCCCGACCACCGACGATCTCGAGGCACTGGCCGACGCGGTCCGAGAGGCCGCCCGCCCGGCACCGCCGCCGTCACCGGGCAGGTCCGAGCCAGTCGAGGTCGGCCGCAGAGGGCACCTGCGGATGCTCCGCAGCCCGGACTGAGCCACACCGGGCCGAATGTAACGAATATTCGGTATGCCCCGGACACGCCCGATGGTCAAGGGATCCGCGGCCTGCGCCGATGGGTACCTGTCATCCCCGGCGACCCGGTCTGCTCCACCTCATCCCTGCCCCATCCCTGCCCCATCCGTGACTGGTCGCCACCACCGTCATCGCCCTCTTCGAAAGCAGATCTCCTCATGGCGCGCACCAGCACTGCCTCACGCAGCACGACCACCCGCAGGCACGCCTCGGCCAAGCACACGCAGACCCAGGTCCCCCTCGGTTCGCTCACCCAGCCCGGCGCCCGGTCCGGCGCCTCGTGCCGCGCCTGCGGCAGCGAGCGGGTCACCCGCCTCGCGATGAACCTCACCGACGGCTCCCCGGTCGAGTTCACCTCCTGTCACCGCTGCGAGCACCGCACCTGGGTCGAGCAGGACAGCGCCGCCGTCCTGCCGGTCGCCCGTGTCCTGGACAAGACCCGCAAGATCTGACGCGTGGGCCGCCACTACGCTCGGCCGGGTGGCTGACCACACCGCACCGGCATCGCTGGGGCCGCTCGACCTGGCGGGCATCGTCAAGGCGTACGACGTGCGCGGTGTCGTGCCGGACCAGCTCGACGAGCGCGTCGCGCGCGCGGTCGGCGCCGCATTCGTCGCGGTCACGGGCGCTGCAGGGGGCACGGTCGTCGTCGGCTACGACATGCGTCCCTCCTCGCCCGGGCTGGTGGCCGCGTTCGCCGAGGGCGCCACCGGGGCCGGCGCCGACGTGGTCGACATCGGCCTCGCCTCGACCGACGAGCTGTATTTCGCCAGCGGCAGCCTGGACCTGCCGGGTGCCATGTTCACGGCGTCGCACAACCCGGCCCGCTACAACGGGATCAAGATGTGCCGGGCCGGCGCCAGCCCGATCGGGCAGGACAGCGGGCTGGCCGAGATCCGCGACCTCGCGGAGCACGGGCTGCCGCCGTACCCAGGGCCGGTGGGGACCGTCCGGACCGAGGACGTCCTCCAGCGGTACGCCGACTACCTGCGTTCCCTGGTCGACCTGCGCGCCAACCGGCGCCTTCGGGTCGTCGTCGACGCGGCCAACGGGATGGCCGGCCACACCGTGCCGACCGTCTTCGACGGGCTGCCGGTGGACCTGGCCGCCATGTACTTCGAGCTCGACGGGACCTTCCCCAACCACGAGGCGAACCCGCTGGACCCGGCGAACCTCGTCGACCTGCAGGTGCGGGTCCGTGAGGAGGGGGCCGACGTCGGCCTCGCCTTCGACGGCGATGCCGACCGGTGCTTCGTCGTGGACGAACGCGGCGAGCCGGTCTCGCCGTCCGCGGTGACCGCCCTGGTCGCGGTGCGAGAGCTGGCCAAGCACCCCGGCTCAGCGGTGATCCACAACCTGATCACCTCCCGGGCGGTGCCCGAGATCGTCGCCGAGCACGGCGGCCGTCCGGTCCGGACCCGGGTCGGGCACTCGTTCATCAAGGCCGAGATGGCCGCCACCGACGCGGTCTTCGGCGGCGAGCACTCGGCGCACTACTACTTCCGGGACTTCTGGCGTGCCGACACCGGGATGCTGGCCGCGCTGCACGTGCTGGCTGCGCTGGCCGAGCAGGACCGCCCGCTGTCGGAGCTCGCGTCGGCGTACGAGCGCTATGTCGCCTCCGGCGAGATCAACAGCGAGGTCGCCGACCAGGCGGGTGCCACCAAGGCGGTCCGCTACGCGTTCGAGACCCGCGACGATGTCGAGGTCGACGAGCTGGACGGGCTGACGGTGAGCACGCCGGACTGGTGGTTCAACCTGCGGGCGTCCAACACCGAGCCGCTGCTCCGGCTCAACGTGGAGGCGGGCGACCGCGAGACGATGACCCGGGTACGTGACCACGTGCTCGCCATGATCCGCGGCACTGCCGCCACCGACACCACCGACACCACTCTGCTGACGACGAAGGAGACCTGAGACGTGCAGCTCGACCCCCGGCTGATGGAGATCCTGGCCTGCCCGAACTGCCACAGCACCCTGCGGGCGGACGACGCGGCGGCCGAGCTGGTCTGTACGTCGGAGACCTGCGGGCTCGCCTACCCGGTTCGCGACGGCATCCCCGTTCTCCTCATCGACGAGGCCCGCCGCCCGTGACGCGGTCATGACCCCCACGGGCGACATCGACGAGGGCGTGCTCGACGACGTCGACGCCCTGGAGCGGCTCGACCCCGGCGACATGCTCCGGGCGGTGGCGAGCGCCGGTTCACAGGTCCGGGAAGGGCTGCTCGTCGCCGAGGAGGCCGGGTCGCTGCTGGGGCAGCTCGCCGAGGACGGACGCCCGCGGGCGGTCGTCATCACCGGCATGGGCGGGTCCGGCATCGTCGGCGACGTCGCCGCGGCCGTCGCCGGCCGGTCCTGCCCGCTGCCCGTCGTGGCGAACCGGTCCCCGCGGCTGCCCGGCTGGGTCGGGTCGATGGACCTGGTGCTGGCGGTCTCGGCGTCGGGCACGACCCAGGAGACGCTGTCCGCGGCCGAGGAGGCCGTGCACCGAGGTGCCCGGGTGGTCACCGTCGGCGCGGCCGGCTCGACCCTGGCGGAGCTCGCCGGCGCCGGCCGGGCCCTGCACCTGCCCGTCGAGACCCACGGCCGGATGCCGCGGGCCTGCCTGTGGGCTCTGGCGGTGCCCGTGCTGACGGTGCTCACCGCGGCCGACGTCGTCGCAACCCCGCCGGAGGTCCTCGCGGTGCTCGCCGACGAGCTGGACACGCTCGCGGAGAGCTGCGGCCCGGGCGTGCTCAGCGTCGACAACCCGGCCAAGAAGCTGGCGCTCGAGCTCGCCGGCACCCTGCCGTACTTCTGGGGCGCCAGCGACCTGGCCGCGGTGGCGGCGACCCGGGCGCTCTGCCAGCTCGCCGAGAACGCGAAGCACCCCGCCGTCAGCGGGGCCCTGACCGAGGTCCACCACAACCAGGTCGTGGTCCTGGCCGGGCCCTACGGCGAGCTGGCGGCCGCGGACGCCGGCGACCTCTTCCGCGACCGGGTCGACGAAGCCCCCGGGCGCCCCCTGGTCCGGGTCGTCGTCCTGCGCGACACCGACGAGCTGCCCGAGGTCGCGGCCCGCGCCGACGCCACACACCCGCTCGCCGAGCGGTACGGCGTGGCGACCAGCGAGCTGCGCGCCGTCGGCGAGCACCCCGTGCTCCGGCTCGGCGGCCTGGTGGGCCTGCTCGACTACGCCTCGGTGTACCTGGCCCTGGGCCTGGGCATCGACCCGACTCCGATCACGCCGATCGCAGTGCTCAAGACCGAGGGCGGACCGGGATGAGCAGCGGTGGCGGCACCCGGGCGATCGTCGCCGCCCTGGGTGCCAACCTCGGCATCGCGGTGACCAAGTTCGCGGCCTATGCCCTGACCGGGTCGTCCTCGATGCTCGCCGAGTCGATCCACTCGGTCGCCGACTCCGGCAACCAGCTGCTGTTGCTGATCGGCGGGCGCCGGGCGGGCCGCGCGGCGACGCCCCAGCACCCGTTCGGTTACGGCCGGGAGCGCTACATCTACGCGTTCATCGTCTCCGTGGTGCTGTTCAGCGTCGGTGGCCTGTTCGCGCTCTACGAAGGGTTCCACAAGCTGAGGCATCCCGAGCCGATCGACTCCTGGCAGTGGGTCCCGATCGTCGTGCTGCTGGTCGCGATCGGGCTCGAGTCGTTCTCGTTCCGCACCGCGATCCACGAGTCGAACCTGACCCGCGGCTCGCTGTCCTGGGTGCAGTTCATCCGCCGCGCGAAGGCGCCGGAGCTGCCCGTCGTGCTGCTCGAGGACTTCGCGGCCCTGATCGGTCTGGTCCTGGCCCTCGCCGGCGTAGGGCTCACCCTGGCCACCGACGACGGGCGGTGGGACGGCGCCGGGACCGTGTGCATCGGGGTGCTGCTCGTGTGCGTCGCCGTCGTTCTGGCGATCGAGACCAAGAGCCTGCTGCTGGGGGAGGGCGCGACGGCCGAGTCGGTGGGGCGGATCGAAGCGGCGCTGGTGGCCGACCCCGGCGTGCTGCGGGTGATCCACATGAAGACGATGCACCTCGGGCCGGAGGAGCTGCTGGTGGCCGCCAAGATCGCCGTACCGCCGACCGACAGCGCCGCCGAGGTGGCCCGGGTGATCGACGCCGCCGAGGTGCGGGTCCGGGCGGCCGAGCCGATCGCCCGGGTGATCTACCTCGAGCCCGACATCGACCACGGTGTGGCCGGGGCGGGCGACGGGCCGGTAGACTGACGAGTGGATTTTCACGGGAGTTTCGGCGTCACTGATGGGTTGGCCCTGAGGGGCCGCGCCGGGCACGTTCCACCAAGCAGTTCCTGCCAGCACCCCGACCGCGCTCACGCGCGTCGGTCACGTCGCTGGTCTGCCCGCCTGACCCTCCGCCACCACGGGACCTGATCCCTAGTTGGGAGTTCCACCATGAGCGTCACCCTCAAGCCCGGCGACTACAAGGTCGCCGACCTGTCGCTGGCCGAGTTCGGCCGCAACGAGATCCGGCTGGCCCAGCACGAGATGCCCGGCCTGATGGCGTTGCGTGAGGAGTTCGGGGCCAGCCAGCCGCTGGCCGGCGCCCGGATCGCCGGCTCTCTGCACATGACCGTGCAGACCGCCGTGCTCATCGAGACCCTTGTCGCACTCGGTGCCGACGTGCGCTGGGTCTCCTGCAACATCTTCTCCACCCAGGACCACGCCGCCGCAGCTGTCGTCGTCGGGCCCGAGGGCACCGTCGACGCGCCGGCCGGCACGCCGGTCTACGCCTGGAAGGGCGAGACGCTGCCGGAGTACTGGTGGTGCACCGAGCAGATGCTCACCTGGCCGGACGGCAAGGGCCCGAACATGCTGCTCGACGACGGCGGCGACGCCACCCTGCTGATCCACAAGGGCACCGAGTTCGAGAAGAACGGTGCGGTCCCGACCCCGACCGAGGACGACTCGGAGGAGTACGGCGTCATCCTCGACGTGCTGCGCGCCTCGGTGGCAGCCGACCCGACGAAGTACACGCGGATGGGCGAGGGCATCAAGGGCGTCACCGAGGAGACGACCACCGG
>DATBDW010000216.1:0-7786 GCA_036269735.1 Actinomycetes bacterium | reverse complement strand
CTCGGCCCGCGGCGGCCGCGGAGCTGCCGGTGGCGCGGGTCGTCGTCGACGTGGGTCTCGCGCACCTGGACCGCCCGTTCGACTTCGAGGTCCCGGAGTCGATGGCGACGACCGCCCGGCCGGGGGTGCGCGTTCGCGTGCGGTTCGCGGGCCGGCGGGTCGACGGTTTCGTCGCGGAGCGGGGCGCCACCTCCGAGCACGTCGGCGCGCTGGCCCCCCTCCAGCAGGTGGTCTCGCCAGAACCCGTGCTCAGTCCCGAGGTTCTCCGGCTGGCCCGGACGGTCGCCGACCGGTACGCCGGCACGCTGGCCGACGTCCTGCGGCTCGCCGTCCCGCCACGGCACGCCCGGGTCGAGACCGAGCCACCGCGTCCGCCCGTTCCCGGCGACGTTCCGGCACCCGCCGCCGGCGGCTGGGACCGCTATGAGCACGGCGCCGCCCTGCTGGGAGCCGTGTCGGCCGGAACCACGGTCCGCGCCGCCTGGTCGGCGCTGCCCGGTCCAGGCTGGCCGGACGAGATCGCCCGCCTGGTTGCCGCCGCGCTCGCCGGCGGCCGCGGCGCGCTGGTCGTGCTCCCCGACCATCGCGACCTGCGCCGGGTGGACCGGGCGCTGACCGACCTGGCAGGCCCGGACCGCCACGTCGTGCTGGCGGCCGAGGCGGGCCCGGCCGAGCGCTACCGGCGCTGGCTGCGGGTCCGTCGCGGCCAGGTGCGCGCGGTGCTCGGCACCCGCGCTGCCGTGTTCGCCCCCGTCCACGACCTCGGCCTGGCCGTGCTGTGGGACGACGGCGACGACCTGCACGCCGAGCCCCGGGCGCCCTATCCCCACGTGCGCAGCGTCCTGGCGCTGCGCTCCACCCTGGAGGGTGCGTCGCTCGTCATCGGTGGGTTCGCCCGCACGGTCGACTCCGCCGCCCTCGTCCGGACCGGCTGGCTGCGTCCGGTGGTCGCCGGCCGGGACGAGGTACGCCGGGTTGCACCCCGCGTGGTCGCCGACGACGGGTCGGGCGACGGCAACCGGGCCGCCCGGCTGCCGACGGTGGCCTGGCAGACCGCACAGGACGCGCTGGCCGACGGCCCGGTGCTGGTGCAGGTCCCGCGCGCCGGCTACCTGCCGGGTCTGGCCTGCGCCGAGTGCCGCCGCCCGGCCCGCTGCGACGCGTGCCGCGGGCCGCTGGCCGGCACCGAGGGGGGGCCGCCGGTCTGCCGCTGGTGCGGGACCGCGGCGGTCGCCTGGGCCTGCCCGTCCTGCGACGGCCGCCGGCTGCGTGCCACCGTGGTCGGATCCCGGCGTACCGCAGAGGAGCTCGGCCGCGCCTTCCCGCGGACCCACGTGCGCACCAGCGGCGGGACCGCCCCGGTGCTCGACGCGGTCGGGCCTGAGCCGGCGATCGTCGTCGCGACACCGGGCGCCGAGCCGGTGGCGCAGGACGGTTACGCGGCTGCCCTGCTGCTCGACGGCTGGGTGCTCCTCGGGCGCCCCGACCTGCGAGCGGCCGAGGAGGCGCTGCGGCGCTGGACCGCGGCCGCCGCTCTGGTCCGCCCGGCCGCTGCCGGCGGTCGCGTGGTGCTCCTGGCCGACCCGACGTCCTCACCCGCCCAGGCGCTGGTCCGCTGGGACCAGGGCGGCTACGCCGACCGCGAGCTCGGCGAGCGGGCCGCGCTGCGGCTCCCCCCGGAGGCCCGGTTGGTGTCGTTGACCGGTGAGCCGGCGGCCGTTGCCGGGATGCTCGCCGCCGCCGCTCTCCCCCCGGAGGCCGATGTCCTCGGCCCGGTGCCCGCCGGCGACGGGCTGGAGCGGGTGCTCGTGCGCGCCCCGCGCTCCCGGTCGGCCGCGACCGTTGCGGCGCTCAAGGCGGCAGCCGGTGTCCGCAGCGCGCACAAGGAGACGGGCACGGTGCGCCTACAGGTCGACCCCGAGGAGGTCGGGTGACCGCGGCCGCGGACCGGCCCACGGTCGTCCTCGACCTCGGCGGTGTGCTCGTCGACTGGGACCCGCGCTATCTCTACGACCAGCTCCTGCCCGAGCACGAGGTCGACGCGTTCCTCGACGAGGTCGGGTTCGCGGCGTGGAACCGCGAGCAGGACGCTGGCGCCAGCTGGGCGGATGCGGTCCGCAGCCACGGCGAGCGCTACCCGCACCGGCGCGAGCTGCTGGCCGCCTACCCGGCCCGGTTCCCCGAGACGCTCGGCGGGGAAGTGCCTGGCAGCGTTGCGCTGCTCCACGAGCTGCACGACGCGCAGGTGCGGCTGCTGGCCCTCACCAACTGGTCGGCCGAGACGTTCCCGCACGCCCGCGCCCGGTTCGACTGGCTGGACCTCTTCGAGGACGTCGTCGTCTCCGGCGCCGAGGGCATGGCCAAGCCCGACCCGGCCATCTTCCAGCTGCTGCTCGACCGGCACGGGCTCTCCGCCGCCACCACCGTGTTCGTCGACGACTCGCCTGCCAACGTCCACGCCGCCGCCGACCTCGGGCTGACCGCCTTGCTGTTCCGGACCGCCGAGGACCTGCGCGACGACCTGGTCCGGCTCGGCGTGCTGGGTCCCGCGCCTGCGGAGGATGGCCGGCCGCGCCCGTAGACTGGGGGGTCGCCGCCCCCGAAAGTCCCCGAAAGTGTCGCCCCGAAGCGTCGAAGGAGTCCCCGCGTGCCCGTCCAGCCCATCCGGCTCTTCGGTGACCCCGTGCTGCGCGTTCGCGCGGAGCCGGTGGTCGACTTCGACAAGGAGCTCCGCACCCTGGTCAAGGACCTGCAGGAGACCATGCTCGAGGCGCCCGGTGTCGGCCTCGCCGCGCCCCAGATCGGTGTCGGCCTGCGCGTCTTCACCTACTACGTGGACGACGTGCTCGGTCATCTCGTGAACCCGAGCCTCGACCTCACGGACGAGACCGTCGAGGACGACGAGGGCTGCCTGTCGTTCCCGGGCCTGTCGTTCCCGTGCGTACGCGCCTACGGCGTGGTCGCCAAGGGCTTCGACATGCACGGCGAGCCGGTGACGGTCGAAGGCACCGAGCTGATGGCCCGCTGCGTGCAGCACGAGACCGACCATCTCGACGGTGTGCTGTTCATCGACCGGCTCGACAAGGCACAGCGCAAGCTGGCCCTCAAGGCCATCCGCGAGGCCGAGTGGATGGGGGAGACCGCGCCCCCGGTCAAGCTGTCGCCCCACCCGCTGCGCGGCCAGGCGCTCTGAGCCCTCCGGCCGCCTGATGCGGGTCGTCTTTGCCGGTACTCCCGAGCCCGCGGTCCCGGCCCTGGACGCGTTGCTGGCCTCCCGCCACGAGGTCGTCGCCGTCCTGACCCGGCCCGACGCCCGGTCCGGGCGCGGGCGGCACGAGTCGGCGTCCCCGGTCGCGACGCGGGCCGCCGACGCCGGCATCGAGACCCTCAAGCCGGACCGGGCCTCGGACCCGGCTCTGCGCGGGCGCCTCGCCGAGCTGGCACCGGACTGCTGCCCGGTGGTGGCCTACGGGGCGCTGGTGCCGCGCAGCCTGCTGGACCTGCCGCGGCACGGCTGGGTGAACCTGCACTTCTCACTGCTCCCGGCCTGGCGCGGTGCGGCGCCCGTCCCGCACGCGGTGCTGCACGGCGACGACGTCACCGGCGCCAGCGTGTTCACCCTGGAGGAGGGGTTGGACACCGGGCCGGTGCTCGCGGTGATGACCGAAGCGGTGCGGCCGCGCGACACGAGCGGCGACCTGCTCGGCCGGCTCGCTGTCGCCGGAGCGGGTCTGCTCGTAGCCACCCTCGACGCGCTCGAGCGCGGCGAGCTCGTCGGGCAGCCGCAGCCGGCCGACGGCGTCAGTCTGGCCCCCAAGCTCACGGTCGAGGACGCCCGAGTCGACTGGTCGGCGCCGATGCTGCGGGTCGACCGGCTGGTCCGGGCTTGTACGCCGGCACCCGGGGCCTGGACGACGTGGCAGGGGACGCGGCTGGGCCTCGGCCCGGTCGAGCCGGTCGAGCCCGGTGACCTGGCTGACACCGGCAGCCACCTGCGTCCAGGGCAGGTTCGTGCCGCGCGTCGCGAGGTGCTGGTCGGCACCGGCGACGGGCGTGCGGTCCGGCTGGGCGAGGTCCGGCCTGCGGGCCGGCGGCCGATGGCCGCGGACGCCTGGGCGCGCGGGGTGCGCGACCTCGACGGCGGGATCCTGGGGTGAGCGGCCCCCGGCGAGCCGGCGGCTCGGCGCCGCGGCGACCACCGCGGCGGCGCGGCAAGCCGGTGCCCGACGCCCCCCGGCGGGTCGCGTTCGACCTGTTGCGCGCGGTCGAGGAGCAGGACGCCTACGCCAACCTCGCCCTGCCGGGCCTTCTGCGGGACCGGGGACTGGCCGGCCGGGACGCCGCGTTCGCCACCGAGCTCGCCTACGGCACCCTGCGCGGCCGCGGCAGCTACGACGCAGTGCTGGCCGGGTGCGTGGACCGGCCGCTCGAGCAGGTGGACCCACCGGTCCTCGATCTGCTGCGCCTCGGCGCCCACCAGCTGCTGGGGATGCGGGTCCCGTCGCACGCCGCGGTGGCCGCCACCGTCGAGCTCGCCCGCGCGGTGGCCGGCGAGGGGCGCGGATCCTTCGTCAACGCCGTGCTGCGGCGGGTCGCTCGCCAGGACCTGGCCGCCTGGATGGCGGAGGTCGCGCCGGCGTACGACGAGGACCCGGTGGGTCATCTCGCGGTCGTGCACTCCCACCCGACCTGGGTCGTGTCCGCGCTGCGCGACGCGGTCGGTGGCTCGCTACGTCGTACGGCGGCGGTGCTCGCCGCCGACAACGTCGCGGCCCAGGTCACCCTGGTCGCCCGGCCCGGTCGCTGCGAGCTCGGCGAGCTGCTCGCTGCTGGCGCGGTCGCGGGCCGGTTCTCGCCGTACGCCGCGGTGCTCCCCGGCGGTGACCCCGGCGCACTGCCCGCCGTGCGGGAAGGGCGCGCCGGCGTCCAGGACGAGGGCAGCCAGCTCGTCGCGCTGGCCCTCGCGACGGCGCCGATCGACGGCGCCGACCATCGGTGGCTCGACCTCTGCGCCGGACCCGGCGGCAAGGCCGCGCTGCTCGCAGCCGTCGGTGCCGGGCGCGGGGGCCGGCTGCTGGCGGCGGAGGTCGCGCCGCACCGGGCCCGCCTCGTGGCCCACGCCCTGGACGGGACCGGAGACGTCGTCGTGGCCGATGCGCGGACCCCCGCGTGGCCCGCCGGGGCCTTCGACCGGGTCCTCCTCGATGCCCCGTGCACCGGGCTGGGCGCCCTGCGCCGACGCCCCGAGGCGCGTTGGCGGCGGCGACCTGAGGACGTGCCCGCCTTGGCCGGCCTGCAGCGGGAGCTGCTGGCCGCCGCCCTGGACGCCGTCCGGCCCGGCGGGCTGGTCGCCTACGTCACCTGCTCGCCGCACCTGGCGGAGACCCGGACTGTCGTGACCGATGTGGTGCACCGCCGGGGACTCGACGTCGACCGGGTCGACGCGCGGCCCTACCTTCCAGGCGTCCCCGACCTCGGGCCGGGACCCGACGTGCAGCTGTGGCCCGACCTGCACGGCACGGACGCGATGTACCTGTCGCTGCTGCGCCGCCGGCCCGAGACGGCTCGCTAGGCTCGCCCGCCATGGGCGTGCAGATCTCTCCGAGCATCCTGTCGGCCGACTGGACCGATCTCGCCGGTGAGGTCGCCCGGATCGCGCCGACGGCCGACTGGGTGCACGTCGACGTCATGGACAACCACTTCGTGCCGAACCTGACCATCGGCGCGCCCGTCGTCGAGCGGCTCGCAGCGGTGAGCGCGCTGCCGCTCGACGTACACCTGATGATCGAGGACGCCGACCGATGGGCCCCGTCGTACGCGGAGGCCGGAGCCGGGAGCGTTACGTTCCACGTCGAGGCCACCGCCGCGCCGGTCCGGCTGGCGCGCGAGCTGCGGGCCCTGCACGTGCGGGCCGGGATGGCGCTGCGTCCCGCGACACCCGTCGAGCCGTACGCCGAGCTGCTCGGCGACCTCGACATGCTGCTGCTGATGACCGTCGAGCCGGGCTTCGGCGGCCAGAAGTTCCTCGACCTCGTGCTGCCCAAGGTGCGGGCCGCGCGCGAGCTGGTGAAGGGCCGCGACCTCGACCTGTGGATCCAGGTCGACGGCGGCGTTTCCGCCGACACCATCGGTGCCTGCGCGGAGGCCGGCGCGGACGTCTTCGTCGCGGGGTCCGCGGTCTACGGCCCTGAGGACGCCGCCGCCGCCGTGACGGCTCTGAGAGAGACCGCGACCCGCGCCACCGACGCCGCCTGGTGGGGGCGGCACTGAGGCGGGTCGTCGTCCTCGGCTGCGCGGGATCGGGCAAGTCGACCGTCGCCGCCGAGCTGGCCCGGCGTACCGGCCTGCCGCTCGTGCCTCGCGACGAGCACTACTGGCAGCCCGGTTGGACTGCGCCGCCCGACGACGCGTGCCGGGTGACGCAGCGAGGCCTGGTCGCGGAGCCCGCCAGGGTCCTGGACGGCAACTACGCGTCGTCCTTCGACGAGCGCCTCCCGTACGCCGACACCGTGATCGTGCTCGAGACGCCGCGCTGGCGGTGCCTGGTGAACGTCGTCGGCCGAGCACTCCGGCGGCGCGGCACCGAGGTGGCGCCCGGCTGCCCGATGACGGTCGACCGGGGCCTGCTCCGCTACGTCTGGAGCTTTCCCCGCGTCCACCGGCCCCGGCTGGAGGCGGGGCTCGCGACCGTGGGGCCCGAGGTGATCGTGGTGCACCTGCGCACCCGACGCCAGGCGCAGCAGTTCGTCGCGGGGTGTTCGGCCGCCCCGCTGGACTGAATCGCGCTCGACGCTGGAGTCACTCGGCCCCGAGGCTAGGGCTTGAAGCGGCGAACCTCGTGAGGCCAGCCGCATGCCTCCGCGACCTTGCCCGCCCACATCTTGGCGGCCTCGTCGTCGGCGACGGCCACCACGGCGAACCCGCCCAGGAACTCCTTGGTCTCGACGTATGGTCCGTCGGTGATCGCCATGGTGCCGCTGGTGGGGTCGGCGCTGTAGACCGGGCCGTCCTCCTCCTCCAGCCCTCCGGCGAAGACGTAAACCCCGGCAGCTTTCATCTCCTCCACTACCGCCTTTGCGAGCGGTCCGCGCCCGCGGAACCACTCCGAGGTGTGGTCGCCCACCCACTGCTGGTTGAAGTACAAGAGGTACTCGGCCACGGCTGCTCCTTCTGCTCTGGCGGACCCGATGGTCCGCAGTCACCTACGCCACGAACGGCGACAGGCGAATCCGACACGGTCATCGCAGAAAGTGAAACACCGGAATTGACGCGGGAACCGGAGAGCCCCGCCGATCGGGTCCCGGGTCAGGCTTGCGCGTCACGTCGGCTCGCGAAACTCGTGAGGATCTGCGGTGCACAGGGCCTCCCGATGTGGGCGCCGTCCTGCTAGACTCGAACACATGTTCGAGGCGCGGAATCCGGACTTGGGTCCGATCTCGCCCCTGTCCGCCACCGTGAACGATTGGCGCACCGCGCTGGCTGGGATGGCCGCGCCGCCCGCGGGCGGTGGAGGTCTCGATGACGCCGAGGTGATCGAGCTGATCCGGGCGTTGGAGGAGCTGAAGGCGGCGGCGGCCGCGGCGCAGGCCCGTGTCTCGGCCGGGCTGTACGCGTCGATGGCCGCGGCGCACGCGGCCCGCGGGGTGCCCGCGGCGGAGCGGGGGCGTGGGGTGCCCGCTCAGGTCGCGCTGGCCCGCCGCGAGTCGCCGTCGCGGGGGAGTCGTCATCTCGGGCTGGCGCGGGCGCTGACCGGCGAGATGCCCCACACCCTGGCAGCACTCACGGC
>DATBDW010000215.1:0-6553 GCA_036269735.1 Actinomycetes bacterium | reverse complement strand
GCCGGGCTACCGGTTCGCCGACGAGTTCCACCCGGAGCTGCAGTTCGACAAGCCGTACCTGCTCGCGATGGCCAACGCCGGCCCCGGGACCAACGGCTCCCAGTTCTTCATCACGGTCGGCCCGCAGCCGCACCTCAACCGTCGGCACACGATCTTCGGCGAGGTCGCCGACGGTCCCAGCCGCGAGGTGGTCGACAAGATCGCGAGCACGCCGACGGGTGCCATGGACCGGCCGGTCGAGGACGTCGTCATCGAGTCGGTCGTCGTCGAGCGCCGCGACGTCTGACCTTCGGTGTCGCAGAGCCCGGCCGCCGGGGAGTCACCCCAGGACGGCGCCCCACCGCCGGCGGACGGTACGCCGGTCGAGCCCGCGGTCTGCTACCGCCACCCGGACCGCGAGGCGCACATCCGCTGCGTCCGCTGCGAGCGGCGGATCTGCCCGGAGTGCATGATCCCGGCGTCGGTCGGCTTCCAGTGCCCGGAGTGCGTGCGCGAGGGCAACAAGACCGTCCGCCGGGCCACGACGGTCTTCGGTGGCCGGGTCACCGACGACCCGGGATGGGTCAGCAAGATCCTCATCGGCATCAACGTCGTCGTCTACGTGCTCCAGCTAGCCGTCGGCCCGACCCTCGAGCACCGGTTCTGGCTCATTGCCGGGCCTTCGTTCGACCCACGCCTCAACCAGATCGTCGGCGTCGCGGACGGCGAGTACTACCGGTTGCTCACCGCCGCGTTCCTCCACGGCAGCATCCTGCACATCGCGCTGAACATGTACGCCCTCTATCTGTTCGGACCGCAGGTCGAGGCCGCGCTCGGGCGGGTCCGCTTCGTGGCCCTGTACCTCGCGTCCGCGCTCGGCGGCAGCGCCCTGTCCTACTACTTCTCCGACCCACGCACGCCGTCCCTGGGCGCCTCGGGCGCGATCTTCGGGCTGCTCGGTGCCTTCCTGGTGGTCAACCGCAAGCTGGGCCGCGACTCCTCGGCCGTCCTCGTCCTGATCGTCATCAACCTCGCCTACGGTTTCGTGGCGCCCAACATCGACTGGCGGGCCCACATCGGCGGCATGATCAGCGGGGCACTGTGCGCGGCCGCGATCGCCTACGCACCCGAGACCCGGCGCACCCTGTGGCAAGTCGGGGGCATCGTGGCGGTCGTGGCCGTCGCGGTCGTGATCGTGCTCGCCCGGACGGCGGCGCTGCAGGTATGACGGGGCGCGACGCCGTCGTCGTGGACGCCGTGCGAACGCCGGTGGGGCGGCGCGGCGGCGGCCTCTCCGGCGTCCATCCGGTGGACCTGTCGGCGTACGTCCTGGACGCCCTCGTCGCCCGGACCGGGCTGGACCCCGACCTGGTCGAGGACGTCGTGTGGGGCTGCGTCTCCCAGACCGGTGAGCAGGCGGTGAACGTGGGCCGCAACGCCGCGCTGGCCGCCGGCTGGCCGGAGGACGTCGTCGGCATGACGCTGGACCGGCAGTGCGGCTCCTCGCAGCAGGCCGTGCACGTCGCGGCGGCGGGGGTGATCTCCGGACAGTACGACGTCGCCGTCGCCGGCGGCGTCGAGTCGATGTCCCGGGTGCCGATGCTGTGCACCGTCACCCAGGGCCCCGGCGAGCCGTTCGGACCGCGGATGCTGGCCCGCTACCCGGACGGGCTGGTCCCGCAAGGTGTCAGCGCGGAGATCGTCGCCGAGCGCTGGTCGCTGACCCGCGCCGCGCTGGACGAGGTCGCGGTGCGCTCGCACGCCCGGGCGGCGGCGGCCCGGGCGTCGGGCGCCTTCGACGGGGAGCTCGCTCCCGTGGCCGGCGTGGCCGCCGACGAGGGGATCCGCCCGGACGCCTCCCTCGACACCCTGGCGGGCCTCACCCCTGCCTTCCGGGCCGGCGGGGTGGTCACCGCGGGCAACTCCTCGCAGATCTCCGACGGCGCGGCCGCCCTCCTGGTCACCACGTCGGAGGTCGCGGCCCGGCACGGCTGGGCCCCGCTGGCCCGGCTGCACGCGTTCGCCACCGCCGGGGTCGATCCGATCACCATGCTGACCGCCCCCATCCCGGCCACCGAGCGGGTCCTCGACCGCGCCGGCCTGCGCCTGGACGAGATCGACGCGTTCGAGGTCAACGAGGCCTTCGCCTCGGTCGTCGGCGCCTGGCTGGCCGAGACCGGCGCAGACCCCGTGCGGGTCAACCCCCACGGCGGGGCCATCGCCCTCGGCCACCCCCTCGGCGGGTCGGGCGCCCGGCTGATGACCACGCTGATCCACCACCTGCGCCAAACCGGCGGCCGCTGGGGCCTGCAGACGATGTGCGAGGGCGGCGGGATGGCCAACGCCACCGTCCTCGAGGCCCTCTAGCAGCCAGCCTCCGGAGCGGGCCGGAACGGAGTTGTCCACACTGGGGACAACTCGTGTGGATGACTTACACGCCTGTGTTTCCCCTGGTTGGAGGGCCGTTCACCGTTGCGGTGAGGGCTGTTCACCCGCCCGCCACTGCCCCTGGGTCTGACGGGCGGCGGCGGGGGGCTACTTCCAGCGGGTGGACAGCAGGAAGCCGAGGATGATCAGACCGAAGCCGATCGCCATGTTCCAGACGCCGATGGAGCCGATCGGGTAGTCGGTCTGGCTCACGTAGTAGACGACGACCCAGAGCAGGCCGAGCACGAAGCAGGCCACCATGAGAGGGACCAGCCACCGCGGGCTGCCGATCCGCACCGACTTCTGGGTCGGCGTGGGCGGCGTGTACGGGCTGCGGCGGCGGATGCGTGACCTGGGCACCTGTCGTCTCTCCTTGGCTGCAATCTGGCTGCTGTCGGCCATCTGGGCGGCCTTGCTCGGGCACCACGAGGGTGCGCCGTTCGTCGGTTAGCGTAGTCGTCACCGGGCCGGGGGGGTTCGGCCCCGTCCTTGTCCTGCCCCGTCGTATCCGTCCGTGCCCCGAGGAGGTCCCGCGTGCAGGCGCTCTGGCGGCTCGCCGTGCCGGTCGCCTTCGGGGCCGCCGGGGTGCTGTTCGCGACCAGCGCGGGCGTCGCCCAGGGGCAGGACCTGCGCGGCACCCGGACGGACCTCGGCGACCTCATCAGGGCCGAGCAGCAACGCGCCGACGCGCTGACCGCCCGGGTGCACCGGCTGCGCCAGCAGGTCGACGCGGCGACCAACCAGGCCGGGGCTGCCGACCGCCGGGTGGCCGCGGCCCAGCGGCGGACCCGCGGTCTGGAGATCGCGGCGGGCACGCTCGCGGTGACCGGACCGAGCCTGACGGTGACGCTGGACGACGCGCCGCGGACCGGCCAGCTCCCTCCTGGCGCCACCCCGGACGACGTCGTGGTGCACCAGCAGGACGTGCAGGGCGTCGTCAACGCGCTGTGGTCGGGGGGTGCCGAGGCGATGCAGATCATGGATCAGCGGCTGATCGCGACCAGTGCGGTGCGCTGCGTCGGCAACACCCTGATCCTGCAGGGCAGGGTCTACTCACCGCCGTACACCATCACCGCCATCGGTGACCCGGCCCGGCTGGGCGAGGCGCTCGACACGTCGTCCGCGGTCTCGGTCTACCGCTACTACGCAGATACGTACGGCCTGGGCTGGGCGACCTCGACATCGGCCTCGAGAAAGCTGCCGGCGTACGGCGGCTCCCTGGACCTCCTGCACGCGCAGGCGGGTGCGTGATGCGCCACGCAGTCCGGGGCGTCGGCGAGGTCCTCATCACCGCCGGTTTGATCGTCCTGCTGTTCGTCGCCTACGAGCTGGTGTGGACCAACTTCGAGGCCAACCGGCAGACCGACCAGGTGAGCAACACGCTGCGCCATTCGTGGGCCGACCCGCCGGTGACCGGGCACGGTTCGGGCAACGTGGCCTCGAGCACATTCGTCAAGGGCAAGGGATTCGCCTTCCTGCACATCCCGGCGCTGGGCAAGAACTGGTCGCGGCCGGTCGTCGAAGGTGTCTCGCTGCCCGACCTGACCCGCGGGGTCGGGCACTACCCCGAGACCGCGCTGCCCGGCGAGGTGGGCAACTTCGCCGTCGCCGGCCACCGGGCGACCAACGGCGAACCGTTCGCTTACCTGGACAAGGTGCACCCCGGCGATGTGGTGGTCGCGGAGACCCGGACGATGTGGTTCACCTACCTGGTGGACCGGACGAAGGTCGTTTCTCCCGACTCGTTCTGGGTCCTTGACCCGGTGCCCGGTCACCCGAACAGGCAGCCGACCCAGCAGCTGCTGACGCTGACCACGTGCAACCCGCGCTGGGGGTCGACGGGGCGCCTGATCGTCTTCGGTCACCTGGAGGAGGCCCGGATCAAGAGCGCCGGTCCGCCCGCGGTGCTCGTGCACCACAAGAAGAAGGCCACTGCCTGATGTACGCGTGGATCTGGCGGAACCTGCCCGGTCCGGTGCCGGTGCGGGTGCTGATCTCCCTCGCGCTCGTCGTCGCCGTCGTCGCCCTGCTGTTCACGGTGGTGTTCCCCTGGGCCGAGAAGGCGTTGCCGTTCCTGCACGTGACGGTGAACTCCCAGTGAGCGCGGCCGTCGCGGGTCGGGCTCGCCGCATCCTGGTCGTGGACAACTACGACAGCTTTGTGTTCAACCTCGTGCAGTACCTCGGCCAGCTCGGCGCCGAGTGCACAGTGCTGCGCAACGACGAGCTCGCGCCGGTCGACGCGCGGGGGTACGACGGCGTGCTGCTCAGCCCCGGGCCCGGGACCCCGGAGAAGGCCGGCGTCTGCGTCGAGCTGGTGCGCGAGGTCGCCGGGGACGTGCCGGTGCTCGGTGTCTGTCTGGGGCACCAGGCCCTTGCCGCGGCGTACGGGGCCGTGGTCGAGCAGGCCCCCGAGCTGCTGCACGGCAAGACCAGCGCCGTGCACCACGAGGGCGCCGGTGTCCTGGCCGGCCTGCCGTCGCCGTTCACCGCCACGCGCTACCACTCGCTGGCAGTGCGCGAGGACACGCTGCCCGACGAGCTCGAGGTGACCGGGCGCACCGAGAGCGGTGTGGTGATGGCGATCCGGCACCGCGACCTGCCGCTGGACGGCGTGCAGTTCCACCCGGAGTCGGTGCTCACCGAGGGCGGCCACCAGCTGCTCGCCACCTGGCTGGTCGCCTGCGGCGACCCCGACGCACCGGCCCGCGCCGAGGGGCTGGCGCCGGTCGTCACTCGCGGCTGACCGACCGGCTGGAGCCGCCGGTCAGCCCGGCGGTGGCGGGGTGGTCGTCGTGTCGGTGGGGGTGGGCGTCTCGGTGGGGGTGGGCGGCGCAGTCGCGACCACGACGTTGACGTTCGACCCGAGCCGGGCGGTCTGGCCGCCGGCGACCGACTGGCTGATCACGGTGCCGGGATCTTGGGTGGTGGACTCCTGCGGGGTCTGGTTGCCCAGGTGGAAGCCGGCGTTCTCCAGCTGTGCCTGCGCCTGGTCGACGGTGTCGCCGGTGACGTCGGGGACCTTGTTGTTGCCGCTCGCGTAGCTGATGTCGACCTTGCTGCCCTCCGCGACCTGCTCGCCCGCGGGTGGGTCGACCTTGAGGACCTGGTTGCGGTCCTTCGACGACGGCTTGGGAGTCGTGTCGCCCACGGTGAGCCCGGCGTCCGTGAGGGTTCGGCTGGCCTCGTCGAGGGAGAGTCCGACCACGTTCGGTACGGCGATCTGCTTGACGCCGCTGGAGACGGTGACGTCGATGGCGTGACCCTTGTCCACCTGCGTGCCGCTCTCCGGGCTCTGGTCGATGATGTGCCCCTCCGGGACCGTCTTGCTGTTCGTCGGCGTCTGGGCCCCGAGGGTGAGACCGGCCTGCGTGAGGTCATTGGTGGCCGATGCGACCGTCTCCCCGGAGAGGTCGGGCACGGCGACCTGCCCCGCGCCGCCGCCGATCAGCGAATTGGCCAGGAGCGCGGCGATCACGAAGACCGCGATCACGGCGATCGCGAGCAAGGTATAGCCCAACGCCCGACTGCCCTTGTTGTCCCGGCGATCGGGGGGTGGCGGCGGCGCGTACGACGTGGCGCCGGGCAGCACCGTCGTGCCGGACATCACCTGGGTGCTGTCGGCCGGCGGCGGTGGGACGGCAGCGACCGGTCGCCCGGCCAGGGCGGCCGCGATGTCGCGGCGCATCTCGCCGGCCGACTGGTAGCGGTTCTCGCGCTCCTTGGCCAGCGCCTTGAGCACGATGGCGTCCACGCTGGCCGACACGTCGGGATCGAGGCGCGACGGCGGCACGGGCGCCTCGCGCACGTGCTGGTAGGCGACCGACACGGGCGAGTCGCCGACGAAGGGCGGGCGCCCGGTGAGCAGCTCGTACAGGAGGCACCCGGTCGAGTAGAGGTCGCTGCGGGCGTCGACCTGCTCCCCGCGGGCCTGCTCGGGCGAGAGGTACTGCGCGGTCCCGATGACGGCCGACGTCTGGGTCATCGTGGCGCCCATGTCGTCCATGGCGCGGGCGATGCCGAAGTCCATGACCTTGACGTCGCCGTTCTGGGTGAGCATCACGTTGGCCGGCTTGATGTCTCGGTGCACGATGCCCTGCTGGTGGCTGTAGGCCAGCGCCTCGAGCACCCCGTCGACGATCTCGAGA
>DATBDW010000214.1:0-8862 GCA_036269735.1 Actinomycetes bacterium | reverse complement strand
GGCACTCGAACCAATGCGGGAGATCCCGGCCGGTGACCTGTGGCACCCGCTCGAGGAGCTGCTGGTGGGTGGCCTCGGAGTGGTGCAGGGACATCGGCGCCTCCAGGGGGCTCTCGCGGGTGGTGCACTCAGCGAACCATGGGTCGAGCCTGCCGCACCGCCCCGGCCGCCACAACCCCCCGGCGGGACCAGTCCGCGGCGCGGCGGGCACTAGGGTGCGCGCGTGCCGAGCGACGCGGGTGCCGGCTGGGCGGATCTCCGCGCCGCGCTTGAAGCCGACCTGCGCCGGGTGGGGGACCGGATGAGTGGCCTGTCGGCGGCCCAGCTCGCGGCGCCGGTTCCGCCTCACGGCTCGCGGGCCAGCGCGGCCCGACATACCGCCGGTGTCCTCGCCGTAGCGGCGCAGGGCGTCGAGGAGCGGGCGGGCGAGGGGGAGCCGGTCTGGCGGCCGCTGCCGGTGCTGGCCGACTTCGCCGTGGCGGACCAGGTGGCCGTCATGGGTCACGACCTGGCGCTGGCCGTGGGTGACGTCGCCCCCGAGACGCCGGTGTGGGCGCCCGGCGGCCGGCGTACCGCGCTGGAAGTGCTGTCGGACGCGGCCGAGGCGCTGGCCGCCACCCGCCGCCTGCTCTGAACGCCGGTCAGCTGAGCCGCTGCACGATCATCGCCATGCCCTGACCGCCGCCGACGCACATCGTCTCGAGGCCGAACTCCTTGTCGCGCGTGGCCAGGCCGTTGAGCAACGTCGTCGTGATCCGGGCGCCGGTCGAGCCGAAGGGATGCCCGAGCGCGATGGCGCCGCCGTGCACGTTGAGCCGGTCGATGTCGATGCCCAGGTCGCGGTACGACGGGATGACCTGGGCCGCGAACGCCTCGTTGATCTCCACCAGGTCCATGTCACCGATGCTCATGCCGGCCTGCGCCAGCGCCCGCCTCGACGCCTCGACCGGACCGAGGCCCATGATCTCGGGGGACAGCGCGCTGACGCCCGTCGCGACGATCCGGGCCAGCGGCGTGACACCGAGCTCGGCCGCCCGGGTGTCGGACATGATCACGACCGCGGCCGCGCCGTCGTTGAGCGGGCAGCAGTTGCCCGCGGTCACGGTGCCCTGCTCGCGGAACACGGTTCGCAGCCCGGCAACGCCCTCCATGGTCACGCCCGGCCGCGGCCCGTCGTCCGCGCTGACGACCCGACCCGACGGGGTGGTGATCGAGATGATCTCGCGCTCGAAGAAGCCGTCGGCGATGGCCTTCTCGGCCAGGTTCTGCGAACGGACGCCGAACTCGTCCTGCTCCTCGCGGGTGATGCCCCGCGAGGTGGCGAGGTTCTCCGCGGTCTGGCCCATCGCGATGTAGACGTCGGGGAGCTGCCCGTCTTCACGGGGGTCGCGCCAGGGCTCGTTGCTGGCGGCGGTGGCGTCGGTGCGCGCCCGCGCGTCGGCGAACAGCGGGTTGACGAAGGCCTCGTCGCCCGCGCCGGCCCCGGTGAACGCCGGATAGCGCGAGACGCACTCGACTCCCGCGGAGACGAAGGCGTGACCTTCGCCGGCCTTGATCGCGTGGAAGGCCATCCGCGAGGTCTGCACCGAGGACGCGCAGAACCGGTTGATCGTCGTACCCGGCAGCCCGTCCAGGCCCAGGGCGACAGCGACCCGGCGGGCCATGTTCACGCCCTGCTCGCCGTCGGGCTCGGCACAGCCGAGCATCAGGTCGTCGAGCGTGGTGCGGTCCAGCGCCGGCACCTTGTCCAGCACCGCGCCGATGATGGTGGCGGCGAGATCGTCCGGACGTACGTCGACCAGGGAGCCCTTGCCTGCCCGGCCGATGGGGCTGCGGGCGGTGGCGACGATGACTGCCTCGGGCATGACGGCCTCCAGGGGACTGGTCTCCGGGGAACTGTGTCCCCGGACGTAGGTTACCCGCCGGTAACAACGACCCAATCTAGCGCAGCGTCGGGTCGTCCTGGCGGGTGCCGTCCTGCTCGTCGCTGAGCGGCTCCTCGCCGGCCAGGTCGTCGGTGACGTCCTCGCGCTCGGGGCGGTGGCGCAGCAGCGCCCACCGGCCGCGCGGCCCGCGGTCCCGGCCGCCGACCTGGGCGCCGGCGACCTCCGTGCCGGGCGCCTCCACAGCCTCGACGGCGGCCAGCGACACCGGGCGGACGCCCTCGCCGCGGCTGAGGTCCGGTGCCTCGTCGGTCTCGGTCCCGATCCAGATGCCCAAGGCTGCGCACATCGAGGGGAGCATCACGGCCGCCGCGCTCGCGTAGCCCGCTACCGACGGGTGGAACCGGTCCGGGCCGAACATCTCGGAGGGCGACGCCGCGAACTCCGGCCCCAGCACGTCGCCGAGCGACACCGTCCGGCCGCCGGCCTCGACAACCGCGATCGTCTGGGCGGCGGCCAGCTGGCGGCTGGCCCGCCGTGCGATCCACCGCAGCGGCTGGGCGACCGGCTCGACCGTGCCCAGGTCCGGGCAGGTGCCGACCACGACCTCGGCACCGAGCTCGCGCAGCCGGCGCACGGCATGGTCGAGGTGTCGCACCGCCGTCGGCGGCTTGACGCGGTGTGTGACGTCGTTGGCGCCGACCATGATCAGCGCGGCATCCGGCGCGGTGTCGGCGATCTCGTCGACCTGGGCCGCGAGGTCGCTGCTGCGGGCACCGACCCGGGCCACCACGGTCACGTCGACCGGCCGGTCGGCGCACTCGGCGATCCCGGCGGCCAGCATCGCGCCCGGCGTCTGGTGGGGGTGCTCGACACCGAGCCCGCAGGCGCTGGAGTCACCGAGCACGACCAGCCGCACCGGGAGCCCGGTGTAGTGGTCGCCGTATCGGCCGTCAACCCTCGGCGGCGTGCCGGTGGGCTCGCCGATCGCGCGGCGGGCCAGCGCCGCCTCGGCCCGGATCAGGCCGAAGGCGCCGGCCGAGATCAGGCCGATGCCGCCGCCGCCGTACGCCGCGGCCATCGCGATCCGCCGCGCCACGCGTGCCCGCGTCATCCAGCCGTCACCGAGCGTTCGGCCAGCCAGCCGCGCACCGTCTCGCGGGCCCGGTCACGGATCTCCGGGCCGTGGGTGAAGGCGGCGACGTCGTAGTCGGCGTCGGCAAGTGCCGATGCGGTACGCCGGTTGAGCCCGGCGTCGGTGCACCACCAGCCGAACGGCCAGCGCATCCGGTTGAACGCGTTCCAGACCGAGTCGCCGGTGATCAGCACCCTGCTCGGCTCGTGCAGCAACGCGATGTGGCCGGGGGTGTGCCCAGGTGTGTGCAGGACGCGCAACCCACCGGCCACGTCGAGCACCTGACCGTCGACCAGCTCGTCGTCGACCGGGGTGGGCGCGGACTTGCCGTTGCGGCGCAGCAGCCGGCCGCCGAGGGTGCCGCGGTCGAGCACCGGACCCTTGCCCTCGCGCACGTAGGCCGCGTCCCGCTCGTGGACGGCGACGGTGGCGCCGGTGCGCCCGCGCAGGCCGGAGAGGCCGCCGACGTGGTCGGGGTGCGCGTGCGTGACGAGGAGCCGGGTGACGTCGTCGGGCGCCACGCCGATGTGGGCCAGGCCCGCCATCACCTTCTTCGGCGCGCGTTTGGTCCCGGCGTCGACCAGGGTGACCTGCCCGTCGTCCTCGACGAAGACGAAGGTGTTGACCAGGTCCCGCGGCGCCGTCGGCACGCGCCAGACACCCGGGGCCAGCTCGATCGCAGGGGCAGGCGACACGCTGGCGAATCTAGCGGACGGCGGCGGCCGGCCGACCGGGCGCGATGGCCGTGACCTTCGCTGTCTACCCTTCCGGGCATGCAGGTCTACGAGTCGATGGTCGACCTGGTCGGCGACACCCCGCTGGTCAGGCTCAACTCGGTCACCCGGGATGTCCCGGCCACCGTGCTCGCGAAGGTCGAGTACCTCAACCCCGGCGGGTCGGTGAAGGACCGGATCGCGGTGCGGATGATCGACGCGGCCGAGCAGTCCGGTGAGCTTCGCCCCGGCGGCACGATCGTGGAGCCGACGTCCGGCAACACCGGCGTCGGGCTGGCGATCGTGGCCCAGCAACGCGGCTACCAGTGCGTCTTCGTGCTCCCGGACAAGGTGAGCCAGGACAAGATCAACGTACTGACGGCGTACGGCGCCCGGGTCGAGGTCTGCCCGACCGCGGTCGCCCCGGAGGACCCCCGGTCGTACTACTCGGTCAGCGACCGGCTGGTGCGCGAGATCGACGGCGCGTGGAAGCCGGACCAGTACAGCAACCCCAACAACCCGAGATCCCACTACGAGACCACCGGGCCGGAGGTCTGGACCCAGACCGACGGACGGGTGACCCACTTCGTCGCCGGCGTGGGGACCGGCGGCACCATCACCGGGGTCGGCCGCTACCTCAAGGAGGTCAGCGGCGGGGCCGTGCAGGTCGTGGGCGCCGACCCAGAGGGCTCGGTCTACTCGGGCGGCACCGGCCGTCCGTACCTCGTCGAGGGCGTCGGCGAGGACTTCTGGCCCTCGGCCTACGACCCGTCGATCACCGACGAGATCGTCGCGGTGTCCGACCGCGACTCGTTCCTGATGACTCGCCGCCTGGCCCGCGAGGAGGGCCTGCTGGTCGGCGGCTCGTGCGGCATGGCCGCGGTCGCGGCGATCCGGGTCGCGAAGCGGCTCACGGCCGACGACATCGTGGTGGTGCTGCTGCCCGACGGCGGGCGCGGGTACCTCGGGAAGATCTTCAACGACGACTGGATGGCGGACTACGGCTTCCTGTCCGACGCCGGGGGATCGGGTACGACGGTCGGTGACGTCCTGCGCGGCAAGCGGGGCGACACGCCCGCGCTGATCCACGTGCACCCCTACGAGACGGTCCGCGAGGCGATCGACATCCTGCGGGAGTACAGCGTCTCCCAGATGCCCGTGGTCAAGGCCGAGCCGCCGATCACGGCCGGTGAGGTCGTCGGGTCGGTCAGCGAGAAAGAGCTGCTCGACCTGCTGTTCGCCGGCCACGCACATCTCGCCGACCCGCTGGAGCGGCACATGTCCGCGCCGCTGCCGATCGTCGGGGCAGGCGAGCCGGTCGCCTCCGCCACCGCGGCGCTCGAGAAGTCAGACGCGCTGCTCGTGCACGACGAGGGCAAGCCGGCCGGTGTGCTCACCCGCCAGGACTTGCTGGGCCACCTCGTCTCCGGCTGAGGATCCCGAGGTTCCTTCAGGCATGTGGGTCGAACGATCGGCGGGCGACGTCGAGGATCTCCTCGAGGCGTGCTGCCGGCTCGAGGCACCAGGCGTCGATGCCGAGCGCCGCCTCTTCGCGCTCGGCAGGCTCCAACCCAGGGTCGGTGACCAGAGGGAGACGTGCGACACCGTCACCGAGCAGTCGGGCCAGGATGTGCCACCGCATCGCGTCGGTCGAGAGCTCGCCGCCCCCGGCTGACCGGTAGCCGGATACGAGGGCGGCCAGCGGGTCCGGCGACGACTGGTCCCTCGCGATGACGGCGAAGTCCGCCTCCGCCGCCGCGAGCGCTGCCTCGTCCCAGTCCAGGACGCCGACCGAGCCGGCCTCGTCGACAACGAGGTTGTCGGCGTAGAGGTCGGTGTGGCACGGGACGAGTGGCCCATCCGGCGACCCACCCTGCTCGTGCAGGACCCGCCGCACCTTGAGCAACGCCGGCATCCGGTCGGCGAGCAGGTCGCGGGCCAGTGCGTCGGGCTGGTGGTGCTCGTCGGTGTACCAGGTCAAAGCGACGTGGCTCGTCATCAGCGATCGGCTGCGCCCGCGGACGACTCGCCGTCGGGGCAGCAGTGCGCCAGCCTGATGCAGCCGGGCGATCCCGCCGCCGAGGGATTTCAGCACGGCGGATGGCCAGGCCGGCCAGTCGGCGAGCGGCTCGCCGTCGAGCCAGTCGAAGACAGCAACCGGTCGACCGTCTTCAGGATGGGCCCGCAGTCGCCCGCGACGGGTCCGGAGCGGTACGGGGATCCGCACCCCGAGCTGGACCTCCCGTAGTGCGTCGAGCCACACGACCGGGGTCCGGTCGACGCGGACCTTGACGGCGTACCGGCTGGTCGCCGTCCACGCCGACCAGGTCCGTCGGGTGAATCCGTCCGGCACAGGTTCGAGTACGACGGCCACCAGTCCGTAGTGCTCGGCGAGCACGGTTGTCAGCAGCTCGGTCCGGTCCATCGGTCCAGGGTCACCGATCTCGATAGCAGGCAGCTCTGGTTTCCGGAGTGATCGTCGGGTAGGACGGTCTCGCGCGCCCGCTCGGGCGTGGCCTTCGACGACCGAGGGAGCAACTCATGGCGCTCGACGATGACGACATGACCACCACGCCGCAGGAAGGCCCGGCCGACGGCGGCGCGGGCTCAGGGCACGATGGTGGCGCGGACGGCGGCGCCGATGGTGGCGCGGACGGCGGTGCGGACAAGGGCGCTGACGGTGGCGCCGACAAGGGCGCGGACGGTGGCGCCGATGGTGGTGCCGACAAGGGCGCCGACGGTGAGGCGGACGGCGGGGCCGACAAGGGCGCCGACGGTGGCGCGGACGGATCGGCCTGAGCCTCCCTGAGGTGACCATGACGGCGTACGACGACGGCGGGCCGGAAGCGACGTCCCGGCCCGCCCTGCGCCGCTGCATCCGGCTCGACCCGGACGAGTTCGCCGAGCGGGTCTGGTCGCGCGGACCCTTGATGTCCACCCGCGGCGAGCTGGTCGCCGAGAACCCGGCGGGCTTCGACGACCTCTTCTCGCTGGACGCCGTCGACGAGCTGCTGTCCCGGCGCGGCCTGCGCACACCGTTCATCAGGCTGGCCAAGGGTGGCGTCGTCACCCCCGCAAGCCGGTACACCCGGCCAGGGGGCACCGGCGCCATGGTGGGCGACCAGGTCGCCGACGACCGGGTGCTCGAGCTGTTCCTCGACGGGCACACCGTCGTGTTCCAAGGACTGCACCGGCTGTGGCCCCCGCTCATCGACTTCGCCGGCGCCCTGACCACCGACCTCGGCCACCCGGTCCAGGTCAACGCCTACGTCACGCCGTCGCAGTCGCAGGGCTTCTCCGCGCACTACGACGTCCACGACGTCTTCGTCCTGCAGGTCGCGGGCGAGAAGCGCTGGCGGATCCACCCGCCCGTCCACGAGTCGCCGCTGCGCGACCAGCCGTGGGCCGACCGGCGTACCGCCGTCGAGGAGCAGGCGAGGCGCGAGCCGGTCATCGACACCGTGCTCCGTCCGGGCGACGCCCTCTACCTGCCTCGCGGCTACCTGCACGCGGCCGAGGCGCTGGGCGGGGACACCTGCCACCTGACCGTAGGCGTCCACCCGGTCACCCGGCACGACGTCCTCGAGGCCCTGCTCGAGATCGCCTCCGACGACGTCGCGCTGCGCACCTCGTTGCCGCTCGGCGTCGACGTCGGTGACCCCGCCGCAGTGGAGGCCGACGTCGCCGCGACCGTCGCGGCATTGACCGACCGGCTCCGCACCGTCACCGCCTCCGACGTAGCCGACCGGCTCGCCGGGTCCCTGGTGAGCAGCAACCGGCCGGGTCCGATCGCGCCGTTGGCTCAGGCGTCGGCGTACGCCGAACTAGGACCGGACTCGGTGCTGCGCGCCCGCCCGTTCCAGCGGTACGTCGTCGGCACAACGCACGACGGCGTGGTCCTGAGACTGGGCGACCGGGCGCTGCGGCTGCCGGCTGCCACCGACAAGGCGGTGCGCGCCCTCGTCGGGGGTGCGGTGCTGCGCGTGGTCGACCTGCCCGGGCTCGACCCCGAGGACGCGCTGACGCTCGCGCGCCGCCTGGTCCGCGAGTCGGTCGTCGTGGTCGACGGTCGGTGAGCCAGACCGTCGAGACCTCCGCCAGCGGGTCACCACCTCGATGTGCGGTCGCTGCTCTCGATCGCGGCGACCCGATGGTCGGCACGGCCGCGCCGGCGGCGGGCTACCTCCTCGTGGAGCAGCCCGGGGGCTGGGGCCGGCAGGCGCTGACGTCGTCGCGGCTGGACCCGGCGGTCGGTGCCGTCGTGTCCCGCCGGGCGATCCAGCAGGGCTTGCGCGCGCTGCTGATCCGCCGCCCCGGGCGGCATGCGGCGCCGGAGCGCCGCGCCTGGGCCGTGGTGAGCTCACGTCCTGGGCGGGAGGTCACCTGGTGGGGCGACTTCGGTGCGGACGACGACCTGCGCACGCTGCCTCTCGACGGCAGCAGCGGCACGCCGTCGGACGACCCGTTCTACCTGGTCTGCGCGCACGGCCGGCACGACCAGTGCTGCGCGATCGAGGGCCGCCCGGTCGCCCTGGCTCTCGCGCAGCTGCGGCCGGGGAGGGTCTGGGAATGCTCGCACGTCGGCGGTGATCGGTTCGCGGCCAACGTCGTGGCGATGCCGCACGGGCT
Source organism: Actinomycetes bacterium (assembly GCA_036269735.1). Classification (GTDB taxonomy): domain Bacteria; phylum Actinomycetota; class Actinomycetes; order JACCUZ01; family JACCUZ01; genus DATBDW01. The sequence goes on along the minus strand of DATBDW010000214.1, from coordinate 502 downwards.
CTACTACGGACGGGTGGAGGCGTCCCGCGCGCGGGAGCTGGTCGAGGCACAGGAGCGGGGCGAGGTGGTGGCCGACCTGTTGCGTGGTCGGGCGACCACGACCCCGGCGGCGCAAGCCGCCATCGCGCATGTGCGCGCGCTGGTCGGCGAACCGGCCATCGACGCGCTCTCGTCGGCGGGGACGCTGCACCTGGGGGACGGTGTCTTCCAGGTCCGGCTCCGCCACGGCACCAGGACCCTGATGGTGACGCTGCGGGCCGCCGCCCGCCCCGTGCCCGGCCTGCTCACCTGCCACGCGCGCAACGAGGCGCACCCACCGACGTACGACGTCCTCGAGCTCACCGAGGTCGGCTGAGTGCGCCTCGTCAGGCCGGTCACGCCTCGGGAAGTGCGACCTTCGTCGGGGCGTCCTGGCCGTGGGCCGCCGGGTTGTAGGCGACCTGGCAGAAGCCGTGGTTGCAGTAGCCGCGAGGGTTCTTGTGCAGGTAGCCCTGGTGGTAGT
>DATBDW010000213.1:0-4324 GCA_036269735.1 Actinomycetes bacterium | reverse complement strand
GGCCGACGACAACCAGCCCTCGGTGCAGATCCAGGTCTACCAGGGCGAGCGCGAGATGGCGGCGTACAACAAGAAGCTCGGGATGTTCGAGCTGACCGGTCTGCCGCCGGCACCGCGCGGCGTCCCGCAGATCGAGGTCGGATTCGACATCGACGCGAACGGCATCGTGCACGTGTCCGCCAAGGACCTGGGCACCGGCAAGGAGCAGTCGATGACGATCACCGGCGGCTCGGCGCTACCCAAGGACGACATCGAGCGGATGATGAAGGACGCGGAGGCGCACGCCGACGAGGACAAGCGTCGCCGCGAGGAGGCCGAGGTCCGCAACACCGGCGACCAGCTCGTCTACCAGACCGAGAAGTTCCTAGGGGACAACGCCGACAAGTTCGCCGAGGGCGACGCGGCGGCAACCCGGGCCGAGGTCGAGGAGGCCGTCGCCGAGCTGAAGAAGGCGCTGGAGAACACCGACGAGGGCTCGATCCAGGGCATCAAGGACGCGACCGACAAGGTCGCCCAGATCAGCCAGAAGCTCGGCGCCGCGATGTACGCCGAGCAGCAGGCCGCCGGGGCCGGCACCACCGGAGCCACCGGTGCTCCCGGTGCCGAGGACGCCTCGACCGGTGGCGACGACGACGTCGTGGACGCCGAGATCGTCGACGAGGACACGACTCACGAGGGCACGGCCAAGTGACCGATCGCCCTCGCGACGAGCACGGGCCCTCCGACGAGCACGGCCAGCCGGAGGAGCAGCAGGGTCCGATCGTGCGCGACAAGCGCCGCATCGACCCGACCACCGGGGCGCTGCGGGAGCCGGTCACACCGGCTTCCGCAGCCCCGGGCGTCCCGGACTCGCCGGCCGACGGCCTCGGTGACGATGTCGCCGACGAGCTGTCCCGGCAGATCGCCGAGCGCACCGCCGACCTGCAACGGGTGCAGGCGGAGTACGCCAACTACCGCCGGCGGGTCGACCGCGACCGCGAGGTCATCCGGGAGACCGCCGTCGCCAACGTGCTCGCCAACCTGCTGCCCGTGCTCGACGACATCGGCCGGGCGCGGGACCACGGCGAGCTCGAGGGTGGCTTCAAGTCGGTGGGCGAGGCGCTCGAGGCCATCGTCGACAAGCTCGGACTGGTGCGGTTCGGCACGCCGGGGGAACCGTTCGACCCCACCGTGCACGAGGCGCTCACGCACACCCAGTCCCCGGACGTCACCGAGACGACCTGCGTCGAGGTCTACCAGCCCGGCTACCGGATCGGCGACCGCGTCGTCCGCCCGGCGCGCGTCGCCGTCGCCGACCCCGAGTAAGGCAGCACGATCAGAACCAACACCTTCGAGATCGCGACCATGACGGAGAGGGGGACGCCGCGATGAGCACCCGGGACTACGTGGAGAAGGACTACTACGCCGCGCTCGGCGTCCCCAAGGACGCGTCGGCGGCCGACATCAAGAAGGCCTACCGCAAGCTGGCGCGCGAGAACCATCCCGACAAGACGGTCGGTGACGCGAACCGTCAGGCGGCAGAGGACCGGTTCAAGGAGGTCTCCGAGGCCTACTCGGTGCTCTCCGACGTCGAGCGTCGCAAGGAGTACGACGAGGCGCGCACCCTGTTCGGCACCGGTGCCGGACGCTTCCGCACCCCCGGTGGCGCCGGCGGAGCCGGCGGGGCGACCTTCGACTTCGGCGACCTGTTCGGTGGTGCCTCCGGCGGTGGCGGCCTGGGCGATGTCCTCGGCGGCCTGTTCGGCCAGCGCGGTGCGCGTACCCAGACCGCCCGCCGCGGCGCCGACGTCGAGTCGTCGGTCACCCTGCCGTTCGCCGAGGCCGTGCAGGGCGTCACCGTCCCCCTGCGGATGACCAGCGAGCAGCCCTGCCCCACCTGTCACGGCACCGGCGGTCGCGGCGGGTCGATGCCGCACACCTGCCCCGTCTGCCAGGGCACCGGCCAGACCAGCCGCAACGCCGGCGGGTTCGCGTTCGCCGAGCCGTGCCGCGAGTGCCGCGGGCGCGGCCTCGTCGTCGACGACCCGTGCCCCGACTGCCAGGGAAGCGGCCGCGCGATGGGGACCCGCACCATCACCGTCCGCATCCCGCCGGGGGTCAAGGACGGTCAGCGGATCCGGCTCAAGGGCAAGGGTTCCCCCGGCGAACGGGGCGGCCCGTCCGGCGACCTCTACGTCACGGTGTCCGTCACCGCGCACCGGCTGTTCGGCCGGACCGCCGACAACCTCACGCTGACGGTGCCAGTCACCTTCGCCGAGGCCGCGCTGGGCGCCGAGGTCAAGGTGCCGACGTTGGGTGGGTCGCCGGTGACGATTCGCCTGCCGGCCGGCACCAGCAACGGGCGCACCTTCCGGGTCAAGGGCAAGGGCGTGCGTCGTAAGGACGGCTCGATGGGCGACCTGCTGGTGACGGTGGAGGTCGCCGTACCAGGAAAGCTCTCGGCCAAGGCCCGCGAGGCGGTCGAGACCTTCCGGGACGCGACTGCGGGTGAGGACGTCCGCGCGGGCCTGCTCGAGACGGGAGGCTGAGATGCCCTTCACCGCGGGGCGCGACGGCGCCTGGGCTTCTGACGACGCGACACCGGTGTTCGTCATCTCGGTGGCCGCTGAGCTGACCGGCCTGCACGCGCAGACGTTGCGGCAGTACGACCGGCTCGGCCTGGTCACACCCACCAGGACCGCCGGTGGGGGCCGGCGCTACTCGCGTCGGGACATCGCCGTACTCCAGGAGGTCGTGCGCCTCTCGGCGCTCGGCCTCGGCCTGGAGGGGGTTCGCCAGGTGATCGACCTCGAGAACCAGGTCGCCGCCCTGCGCTCGCGGGTGCGCGAGCTGGAGGCCGAGGTGGGCTCCTTTCGCCGCCGGGAGCAGCGCAGCGCACTTGTCGTCTGGCGACCCGACCGCCGCCGCTGACGCCGACCTGCCGAACGACTCGTGATCATGATGATCCCTGGTCGTTCTTGCGGGCCGGAACCTTCACGATCACGAGACCTTGTGAGATGAGATGGACGCCAACCAGCTGACGACGAAGAGCCAGGAGGCCTTCGCCGCCGCCAGCCGCCGCGCGCTGCGTGACGGCAACCCAGCCGTGGAGCCCGAGCACCTGCTCTGGGCACTGCTCCAGGACGACAACGGGATCGCCGGGCAGGTCCTCGAGGCGGTCGGCGCCGAGCGCACCGCGGTGCGCGACGACGCCGAGAAGGCCGTCGAGAGCCTGCCCCGCGCGAGTGGCGCGTCGGTGTCGACGCCGAACCCGTCGGCGGCGCTGCAGCGGGTCGTGGCGACCGCGATCGACCTGGCATCTGCGCGCGGCGACAGCTATGTCTCCACCGAGATGTTGCTGCTCGGCCTGGCGACCAGCGGTGCTGGTGCAGCCGACCTGCTGCGCGACCGCGGCGTGACGCGCGACGCTCTCACCGAGGCCGTCGACCGGGTGCGCGCCGGCGCGAAGGTCACGTCCGCCGACCCGGAGTCGACCTTCCAGGCCCTCGAGCAGTACGGCGTCGACCTCACCGCGGCGGCCCGCGAGGGCAAGCTCGACCCGGTGATCGGCCGCGACGCCGAGATCCGCCGCGTCGTGCAGGTGCTGTCCCGGCGTACCAAGAACAACCCGGTGCTCATCGGCGAGCCAGGCGTCGGCAAGACCGCCGTGGTCGAGGGCCTGGCCCAGCGCATCGTCGCGGGCGACGTGCCCGACTCGCTGCGCGGCAAGACCCTGATCGCGCTGGACCTCGGAGCGATGGTCGCCGGCGCGAAGTACCGCGGCGAGTTCGAGGAGCGGCTGCGTGCCGTCCTCGACGAGATCAAGGGGAGCGACGGCAAAGTCGTCACGTTCATCGACGAGATGCACACCGTCGTCGGCGCCGGCGCGACCGGCGAGGGCGCGATGGACGCGTCGAACATGCTCAAGCCGATGCTGGCCCGCGGCGAGCTGCGGATGGTCGGTGCCACGACGCTCGACGAGTTCCGCGAGCACGTCGAGAAGGACCCCGCCCTGGAGCGGCGGTTCCAGCCGGTCCTCGTCGGCGAGCCGTCGGTCGAGGACACCATCGCGATCCTGCGTGGCCTCAAGGACCGCTACCAGGCGCACCACAAGGTCGACATCAGTGACGCGGCGCTGGTCGCGGCGGCGACGCTGTCCGACCGTTACATCACGTCGCGGTTCCTGCCGGACAAGGCGATCGACCTCGTCGACGAGGCCGCCTCTCGGCTGCGGATGGAGATCGACTCGCGGCCGGTCGAGATCGACGTGCTGCAGCGCCAGGTCGACCGGCTGCACATGGAGGAGCTCGCGCTCGCCCAGGAGAGCGACGAGGCATCGCGCCAG
>DATBDW010000212.1:0-11002 GCA_036269735.1 Actinomycetes bacterium | reverse complement strand
GCCGTTGCCGTTCTGGGTGTAGACGGCGGTGAGGTTGCCGGTCCGGCGTACCGGGATGGTGCCGCCGAGCCCCTCGGTCACGACCACCTTCTGCAGAGCCGGGTCGCGGAAGTAGAGCTCCAGGTGCCGGCCCGGCACCGCAAGCCCCAGCGCGCGGGCCTTCCCGACCAGGCCACCGCCCTGGGTGAGCCGGTTCAGCATCACGCCCATCAGCCGGTCGTTCACGTCGTGCCGCGCCGTCACGTCGGTCGCGGCGTTGCCCGACGAGTTCTGGTAGGCCTTGACCACCAGCTTGTCGGCGATGTTGTTGCCGGTGATGGTCCCGTAGTACCCCGTCTTGATCGGGCCGGTGAGGTCGAGCAGGTGCCCGATGGCGGTGAGGTCGAGAGCGATGACCCCGTCGGTCCTGATGCCGAAGTTGGCCTTGGTGGCCCGCCGCATCTGCTCGCCCGACGTCGCGAAGTCGGGATTGACGTTGGTGTTGACGAACCGTTCCGCCTGGCCCGCGGGGAGGGCGAAGGGGTCCTTCTTGCCGGTGAGCCGGTTCCAGTACTCCTGGGCGTTCATGCCGGTGAGTGCCGAGGTGGCGCCCTTCTTGGTCAGCGACATCTTGCCGCCGTCGAAGGTCACGAAGGCGACGGAGAGCGGCGCACCTCCCGAGGCCCGCATCTCCGAGGGGTTCATGATCGCGACGAGGTAGGTCTTCGGACCGTCGGCGCCGACCGCGGACGGCATCGAGTCCAGCAGCGGTGCCAGCGAGGCGATCTGCGCGCGCAGCGACCTGACCTGGTGCAGGGCCGACTGCTTCTTGGCCAGCGCCTCGGAACCCTTGGGACCGTTGCCGGTGACCTGCTCCAGCTGGGCCTGCGCCCGGTCCAGCGAGTGCCCGATGGCCGTCACCGACGCCTGGGCCTGGTGCATCGCCGGGATGCTGAAGGCCCCGTCGTGGAACAGCTTGGAGTTCGCACCGGAGAAGTTGTCGTAGACAGCCAGGGCGTCGGCGCCCGACGTCGTCATGATCTGGGCCGCGGCCAGCAGGTGGTCGAGGTCGTCGACGGTACTGCCGACCCAGGGCAGGCCCTTGGCGACCCGGACCGGTCGGGCTGCCGCGGCGTCCTGCGCCTTGGTCAGGGCCGCCTCCCCGGCCTTGAGATGGGCGCGCGCGCCCGCATCGTCGCCGGCGGTGAGGCTGTCCCGGAACTTCTGCAGCTCGGTCTGGGCGACAGCCGCCTGGTCCTGCACCGTGCCGGACGCGCCGAGCAGCCCGCTGGCCAGCCACCACAGCCAGCCGCCGACGAGGACGGCGAGGACCAGCAGGGCCAGCGCGACAGGGAGCCCGGGCCCCCGATGCTCGCGGGGCTTGGCCCGGCGACCCCGCGACCCGCCCGAGCGGACCGGCCGGGTGCGCGTGCGGACCTTCGCCGAGAGCTCGGGGGGCGCAGCGGTCGAGGTCACGACGGTCCTGGGATCCTTCTGGGCTGGTGGGTCGGCTGCGGCGGGAAGGCGCCTGCCCAGTCCGGTTGCCCGTCCGGACGTCCGGACACCCCACGATCCTAGACGTCCGGGCGACCCCGAAGGTTCGCCGCTGCGGCCCGCCAGGCTGGACCGCCACCACCGGCTGGGGTGACCTCCCTCACTTGAGCAGGCGGGAGAGCCTCCGGTCGGCCAGCGGCTTGCCGCCGGTCTGGCAGGTGGGGCAGTACTGCAGGGACGAGTCGGCGAAGGACACCTCCCGCACGGTGTCCCCGCACTCCGGGCAGGGCAGCCCGGTGCGGCCGTGGACGCTCATCGCGACCTTCTTCTCCTTCTTCAGCTGCCCCGCCGCGAGGCCGTCGGCGCGGGCCACGGCGTCGCGCAGGACCCGCTGCAGGGCGGCGTACAGCTCGTCGACCTCTGCCTCGCTCAGGGACCCGCCCAGGCGGAACGGCGAGAGCCGGGCCGCGTGCAGCACCTCGTCGGAGTAAGCGTTGCCGACGCCGGCGATCACCGACTGGTCACGCAGCAGGCCCTTGAGCTGTTGGCGGGACCCCGCGAGCAGCGCTGCCAGCTCGTCACGGCCGAATCCGGGGGCGAGCGGGTCGGGGCCCAATCGGGCGATACCGGGCACGTCGTACGGCGACCGCACGACATACATCGCCAGCCGCTTCTGGGTGCCGGCCTCGGTGAGGTCGAACCCGCTGCCGTCATCGAGGTGCACCCGAGCTGCCAAGGGGCCCTTGCCCATCCGGGGCGGGACCGGTGAGAGGGCCTCCGACCAGCGCAGCCAGCCGGCCCGGGCCAGGTGGACCACCAGGTGCAGTCCGGACACGTCCAGGTCGAGGAACTTCCCGTGCCGGGTGACCCCGACGATCTCGAGGCCCTGCAGCGACGTCACGGGGGGCTCGTAGGTCTTGAGGACGCTCAGGGCGGCGAGGTCCACCCGGGCGACCACCCGGCCGACGGCACGCTCCTGCAGGAAGGCGCGCAACGCCTCCACCTCAGGCAGCTCTGGCACCTGTCAAGTGTGCCGCACCGGCTGTCACCCGTTCGGACGAGTCATGCCCTGGCCGGACAGCGCCGACGTAATGGAGGCAACCCCCTCGACATCGGAGACGAAATCCCGTGGATGACCACACCGCCCGGCCCACCGCACCGGGCGAGCAGGCGCCGCGCCGCCACACCGGCGGCGGCCGCGGTCGCGCCCTCGCCGCCCTCGTCGCGGTGCTCGCCGTGGTCACGACCGCCTTCGTCGCGGGGGCGGCCACCGCAGGCCCCGCGGGGGCGACGTCCGTGGAGGACGTCTTCACCTCGCAGATCAACCAGGCAAGGGCGGAACGCGGCATCCCGCGCCTCGCCGTCAGCGCCGCCCTGGTCCGGGTGGCCCGTGGCCAGGCGGCCCGGATGGCCGACCAGAACCTGCTCTACCACAACCCGAACCTGACCACCGAGGTCACGAACTGGCGCTGGGTCGGCGAGAACGTCGGCTACGGACCGGACGCGCTCACCGTGGTGGTCGCCTTCATGGAGAGCGCCCCGCACAAGGCCAACATCCTCGACCGGGACTACACCCAGGTCGGCGTCGGCGCGGTCACCGTGGGCGACCGCGTCTGGGTCGCCGAGGTCTTCCGCCGCCCACTGCGAGTCAGCACGACCCCGAGGCTGGCCAGCTTCCAGCACACGCTGCGGCTCGGCAGCAACGGCGCCGCGGTGTCCAGGATCCAGGCTCGCCTCCACCTCAGCCAGACCGGCTATTACGGCACCTACACGAAGGCCGCCGTGAGTCGCTTCCAGCGCTCCTTGGGCTGGCGCGGTCGGGGCAACTGCGGACCACACACCTGGCACCGGCTCTTCAGCTGAGCGGGGTACGCCGCGTCAGCGGCACCAGATCGACGGCGTCGGTCGCGGGAGGAGGGGCCCGCGACCGGCGCCGTTTCCCCGTTCGGGGGCTTCCGTCGCGGGCCGGACGGGCCCATCATGTGCGCGTGAGCCCGTCCGGGTCCGAGAAGGGGCAGCTGCTGGCGCTGCCCGCCAGTGGCGCCGTCCTGGCCGACCAGCGCGGAGACAGCCGGTGGATGCGGGTGACCTGGCACGACGACCCGGGAGACTCACCGCTGGTCGTGCTGAGCATCTGGCGCCACGGCAAGTGCACCGCGACGCTGCGCCTGGCCCGCGCCGACGTACCGGCCCTGGTCTCCGCCCTCGTGGACGGGCTGTCCGACACCGCCCCGGAAGCGACCCCCGCCGGCGCCGAGCCGCCACCGACCCCGATGACTCCGGCCTGACGCAGCCGTCAGTCGGCGACCTGGGCCGCTAGGACCCGTTCCAGCGCGCGAGCCAGCGCCGGCGCCTCACCCTCGCGCAGGTGGGTGCCGAAGAGTGCCTCGATGCCCGACAGGTACGCCGGTGCCGCGGCGCGCAGCCGGGTGCGCCCACGGGGGGTGATGGCGGCGAACGACGAGCGGCCGTCATCGGGGTTTGGTTCGCGACTCGCCAGCCCGGCCCGCTCCAGCTCGGTGACGACCCGGCTGACGCGCTCTCTGCTCAGGACGGCTCGGTTGCCCAGCTCGGACATGGTCAGTCTGCGATCGGGCGCCGAGTTCAGCTCGAGCAGCACGTCGTACCAGGGGAGCGGCAGCCCCGCGTCGGCGAGCCGGCGCTCGAGGGCCGGAACCACCGCGGCGTGGACGCGGAGCAGCGCCGCCCAGGCGGCCGCCCCTTCGCTTTCAGTCACCCGAGCGACGATAGCCGGGGTTATGTGCGGGCACACGCACCTTGACAAGGAGCCGGCTTCGATCGACTATGTGCGTGCGCACGCAGATAGCGTGCCATAGCTCGCAAGGAGTCCACCGTGACCACATTGCTGCACGTCTCCGCGTCGCCGCGCGAAGGAGCGTCCGAGTCGCTCGCCCTGGCCCGGCTGTTCCTGCAGACCTACGCCGAGGTCCATCCCGAGGTCACTGTGAGCGAGTGGGACCTCTGGGACGGCAGCGTCCCGGAGTTCGGGCCGGCCGCGGCCGCGGGGAAGATGGCGGTGTTCGCCGGGCTCGAGCCGCGCGGGGAATCGGCCACCGCATGGGCGGCGGCACGGGCTGCGTTCGACCGGTTCGCCGCCGCCGACGCCTACCTGTTCAGCGTGCCGATGTGGAACCACCACATCCCGTACAAGCTCAAGCAGCTCATCGACGTCATCAGCCAGCCCGGCATGGTGTTCGGCTTCGATCCAGAGTTGGGCTACACCGGTCTGGTGACCGGCCGGAAGGCAGCCGTCGTGTACACGTCCGCGGTCTACGGCGAGGGCCGCGGGCCCGCTTTCGGCACGGACTTCCAGGCGCCGTACCTGCGCGACTGGCTGGCCTGGGCCGGGATCCGCGACATCAGCGAGGTGTTCCTCCGGCCCAACCTGGCCACTCCGGACGCCGACGCGCTGCGGGAGATCGCGCGCGAGGACACCCGCCTGCTGGCCAAGTCGTTCTGACCCGAGGCGTCCGCCCGGGACCACGGCAGGGCGTCCTTGTCCCCAGCAAGCTCCCAGATCGGCTGCTTAGCGTGCTGGCACGGACGATCCCTCGCCCTGCCTCCCGGGAGGCATTCGACGGAGAGGCACAGCGACGTCGTGGCCACGGATGAGCAGCCCCGGACCCGGCTGCCCCTCGAGGCGGGACCCCGCAACGGGCGGTTCCGGCCGACCCTGACGCGTCGTGGTCGTGCCGTGCTGCGCGCGCTGGCGCTGGTGATGGCACTGCTCGTGCTGGTGACCGCCTGGTCGCTGGGCCGCGCCCTGACCGCACCCGGCACCGACAGCGCCTCGGCGCGGCTCGCCGAGTGGGCCCGTAACCACAGACTCGGACCGCTGGTCACCGCCGCCGAGACCGTGCAGTACCGGCTGCACCAGCCCAAGGTCGGCGGCAGGCCCGACGTCCGGGTGCTCGACGGGCAACGGGTCACGCCGCCGCCCCTGACCTCGCGGCACGCTTCTGGCGCCGGCCCGAGCGCCACCGCCGTGCCCGTGCACGCCCCGCTGGCCCCGATGGTCAGCCACGCGCTGCGCGGCGAGGGTGTCTTCCGCACGGTGGCGACGGTGCACGGCCAGCCGGCCGAGCAGGTCGCCTACCTGCGGCCGGACAGCAGCCACACGTCGTACCTCGCGGGCGTCGCCTGGCTCAGCGGCAGCTTGATCCGCCTCGTCCAGCACCCGGGGTACCTGGACCCGGGCAACCACTCGTACTGGACCCAGCCCGACCGCCTCCCCGCGTCGCAGCGCACCGGGCTGATCGCGACGTTCAACAGCGGCTTCCGGCTGCAGGACTCCCGCGGCGGCTACTACGCCGACGGGCACACGGTCGGCACGCTCACCCGGGGCGCCGCGTCCCTGGTGGTGTACAGCGACGGGCACGCCGACATCGGTTCCTGGGGCAGCGACGTGCACCGCGGCGCGGATGTCGTCTCGGTGCGTCAGAACCTGCAGCTGCTCATCGACGGCGGAAGCATCGCGCCGCACCTGAGCCAGCACGTGCTGACCCACTGGGGCGGCACCGTCGGCGCGGCCTACTACGTGTGGCGCTCCGGCGTCGGTGTGACCGCGTCCGGCGACCTGGTCTACGTCGCGGGCGACGCCCTCTCGGTGCGCTCCCTGGCGAGCCTGCTGAAGGACGCCGGGGCCGTGCGGGCCATGGAGCTCGACATCAACCCCGAGTGGGTGTCGTACATGTGGTACTCGCCGGGCTCCAGCAGCGGCGGTCCCGTGCCGCACAAGCTCGCGGCCTTCGTCCGGCCGGCACACCGGTACTACAGCGCCAGCAGCCGAGACTTCTTCGCCGTCTACGGCCGCTGAGAGCCGTGACCCGCTACGAGACAGCGCGTCGCGTCGGTGTCCCGCCCGAGAGCCGGCCGGAGAGCGCCTTGTCGGCCCTGAGCCGGGCGGCGCGGCCCAAGCAGTGGCTCAAGAACGTGCTCGTCGGCGCAGCGCCGCTCGCCGCGGGCGCCCTGTTTCTGCCGGCGGTGCTCGGTCGCGAGGCGCTGACCTTCGTCGCGCTCTGCCTGGCCTCCAGCGCCGGATACCTGGTCAACGACGTGCTGGACGTCGCCAAGGACCGGGTGCACCCGACGAAACGGCGGCGCCCGGTGGCGTCCGGCGCGCTCTCGCCGCGGCTCGCCCTGGTGGCCGCCGGCACGCTCGCCGCCGCGGCGCTGACCGTGGGCGCCTTGGTGTCCGTCGGTGTCGGTCTGGTGCTCGTGCTCTACCTGGCGCTCACCATCGGCTACTCGCTCGGGCTCAAGCGCCTGTCGGTGATCGACCTCGGGCTGGTGTCCGCGGCGTTCGTGCTCCGCGCGGTCGCGGGGGGTGTGGCCGCACCGGTCCCGCTGACCGAGTGGTTCCTCGTCGTCGCGTCGTTCGGCGCGCTGTATGTGGTCGCCGGCAAGCGGTACGCCGATGTGCTGCAGGCCGAGGAGGGCACCGGCCGGTCGTGGGCCGTGGTGCCCTACACGGTCAGCTACCTGCGCTTCGTGTGGAGCCTCGCGGCGGCCGCTGCGGTCGTGGGGTACTTCGTCTGGTCGTTCGACGTCGGCGCGGTACGCGGGCACTCGTCGGTGTGGGCCGAGGTGTCGGTGGCACCGTTCGTCCTCGCCGTTCTCCGCTATGCCGCGACGGTCGACCGAGGCGCGGCGGGTAGCCCCGAGGACGTCGTCCTGCGGGACCGCGGGCTGCAGGTGCTGGTCCTGCTCTGGCTCGTGTCGTTCGGCATCGCGGCCGATGCCGTCGGGTGAGCCCGGGCGCCCGGCGCTGCTGACCGGGTGGGGTGCGGCAACCGCGACACATGCGCGGCTCCTTCCGGTACGCACCGAGGGCGACGTCCTGCGCGTCCTGACCGCGGCCCCCGGTCGCGGTGCGATCCCGCGCGGGCTGGGCCGGTCCTACGGCGACCCGGCGCTCAACGCCGGCGGCACCGTGCTGGACATGACCCTGATGGACCGGGTCCTCGACCTCGACCAGGCCCGCGGGCTGCTGACCGTCCAGGCCGGCGCCAGCATCGATGCGCTGGCACGCGCCCTGCTGCCGCTCGGCTGGTTCGTGCCCGTCACCCCCGGGACCCGGCAGGTCACGGTGGGCGGGGCCATCGCCACCGACGTGCACGGCAAGAACCACCACCGGGCCGGCAGCTTCGGGGCGCACCTGACCGGCATGCGGGTCGCCCTTCCCGACGGCACGGTCCACGCCGTGTCACCCGAGCTCGACCGCGACCTGCACTGGGCGACCATCGGCGGGATGGGGCTGACCGGGGTCGTCCTCGACGCCACCGTGCAGCTGCTGCCTGTGCCGTCGGCCTGGATGTCGGTCAGCACCGAGCGGGCCGACGACCTCGACGCCCTCCTGGCCGCGCTGCGACGGGCCGACCGGCAGACCTACTCGGTGGCCTGGGTCGACCTGATGGCCGGCGGTGCGGCCTCCGGAAGGGGCGTGGTCACCTCGGCCGAGCACGCGCAGGCGGAGGCGCTGCCCAGTGCTGCCGCCGGACGCAGGTGGGCTCTCCCCGAGAGGGCACGGATCGGCGTACCACGATGGACGCCGGCGGGGCTGCTCAACCGTGCCAGTGGTCGGGCCTTCAACGAGGCGTGGTTCCGCCGCGCCCCGGTGCGCCGCGACGGCGAGGTGGTGCCGCTGGGGGCGTTCTTCCACCCGCTCGACGGCGTGCGTGACTGGAACCGGCTCTATGGCGCGCGGGGCTTCGTCCAGCATCAGTGCGTGGTGCCCGACGAAGCGACCCTGCGCGAGGTGCTGCGGCGGGTCCGGGACTCCCGGGTACCGTCCTTCCTCGCCGTGCTCAAGCGGCTCGGTCCGGCCGACCCCGGGCCGCTGTCGTTCCCTCGGCCGGGGTGGACGCTCGCCTTCGACGTGGCCGCCTCGGCGGCCTCGCTCGGCGGTCTGCTCGACGACCTGGACGAGATCGTCGCGGCCGCGGGCGGCAGCGTCTACCTCGCCAAGGACTCCCGGCTGCGCCCGCAGCTGCTGCCGGCGCTGTACCCGCGGCTCGACCGGTGGCGCGCGGTCCGCGAACGGGTCGACCCGCACCGGGTCCTCACGTCCGACCTGGCCAGGAGGCTCTCGCTGTGATGGACGCGCTCGGGGCACCGCAGTCGTTCGCCGTGCTCGGCGGTACGTCGGAGATCGGGCTCGCCGTGGCCGGGCTGCTGGTCCGCGGCCGCTGCGAACGGGTCAGCCTCGCCGGGCGCGACGCCGCCGAGCTCGAGATCGCGGCCGACCGGCTCGTGAAGGCCGGCGCGTACGACGTCCGTACGCACGCCTTCGAGGCCACCGACGCCGCCGACCACGACCGGCTGGTGCACGACCTGTTCGCCGACGGGGACGTCGACGTCGTGCTGGTCGCCTTCGGGGTGCTCGGCGACCAGGCGGCGATGAGCGCTGACCCGGACCAGGCCGTCGTGCTGGCCCAGGTCAACTACACGGCCACCGTCTCGCTGGGGCTGCGGGTCGCGACCGCGCTGCGCCGGCAAGGGCACGGCTCGCTGGTCTTCCTGTCGTCGGTGGCCGCCGAGCGGGGCCGAGCCGCCAACTTCGTGTACGGCTCGAGCAAGGCCGGGGTCGACACCTTCGCCCAGGGCCTGGGCGACTCGCTGCAGGGCACCGGCGTGCACGTGCTCGTGGTCCGGCCCGGCTTCGTCCGTACCCGGATGACCGCGGGCCTCGCCGAGGCGCCGTTCGCCACCACGGCCGATGCGGTGGCCGAGGCCGTCGTCGACGCACTGGCCCGCCGGCGGGAGGTGGTCTGGGTCCCGGGCGTGCTGCGGGCCGTGATGTCCGGGGTGCGGCACCTGCCGCGGCCCCTCTTCCGCCGGCTGCCCACCTGACGGGCGCCTGGCCGGTGCCTGAGCGGTGGTTCCCTGCGATCTGTGCGCGAGGGGGGAGTTGAACCCCCACGTCCTTTCGGACACACGGACCTGAACCGTGCGCGTCTGCCTGTTCCGCCACTCGCGCGAGCCCCGGAAGGATAACAGGGGGCAGCGCCGTGGCTCCCGCTCGATCCGGGCGCAGGGAGGCTCCGCAGAGGGGTACGGCGGGCGCCACGGGGAAGAAGGGAGCACAGCGGGCCCGGCTACGATCGCGTGGTCGGGTCCTCCGACTGCCCTGTACCCCTGCCCGGACCGGTCGGCGAGCCCGAGGAGGTGACCAGATCCCGATGGGCGTCCTGCAACGCTTCGAACGGCGCATCGAGGAGATGGTCAACCGGCCGTTCGCCCGGGCCTTCAAGGCCGAGGTGCAGCCAGTCGAGATCGCCAGTGCGCTGCAGCGCGAGTGCGACGACCGGGCCGCGATCGTGGCCCGCGGCCGGACCATGGTCCCCAACACGTTCACCGTCGAGCTCGGGCCCCACGACCACGAGCGGCTCAGCGTGTATGCCGACGCGCTGGCGTCCGAGCTCGCGGCGATGGTCCGCGAGCACGCCGAGGAGCAGGGCTACGCGTTCATCGGCCCGGTGACCGTCGCCTTCACCCTCGACGAGGACCTGCCCACCGGGCGGTTCCAGGTGCGCAGCGCGGCCGACGCAGGGGCCACCGCCAACGACCGGGAGGCCGGCACGGTCGTCGGCGCCGCCAGCGGGGGAGCGGTGCCGTGGGTCGAGGTCAGCGGCACGACGTACGTCCTCACCAAGCCCGTGACCCGCATCGGCCGAGGCGCCGACACCGACCTGCGCATCGACGACCCCGGGATCTCGCGCAACCACGCCGAGCTGCGCCGCTCCGGCGGCGACGTCACCATCGCCGACCTCGGCTCGACGAACGGCGTGGTGGTCGACGGGACGCGGGTCGACGAGGTGCGCCTGCGCGACGGAGCCCAGGTCCTCCTCGGGAGCACGACACTGGTCTTCCACGCAGGCACCCGGTGAGCCGCGGATGAGCCAGATGTCCGAGCTCACGCTCACCATCATCAAGCTCGGGTTCCTCGCCGTGCTGTGGCTGTTCGTGCTCACCGCCGTGTCCGTGATGCGATCAGACCTGTTCGGGCGGCGGGTCAGCCGCAACGCACCCCGTCGGCCCGGTGTCCCCGCGACGCCGCCGGCCGCCAGCACCCAGCGGGTCGGCAAGCCGGCGAAAGCGACCAAGGCGGCGAAGGGCCGCCGTGGCGTACCAAGCGCCCTGGTCGTCACTCAGGGCGCGCTGTCCGGAACCACGGTGCGTCTGGGCGACCAGCCGGTCACCCTGGGCCGCTCCCAGGACTCCACGATCGTGCTCGACGACGACTACGTCTCGAGCCGGCACGCCCGGTTCTTCCCGCGGGACGGCCAGTGGCTGGTCGAGGACATGGGCTCCACCAATGGCACCTACCTGGACCGCACCAAGGTCACCCAGCCGACGGCGGTGAAGATCGGGATGCCGATCCGGATCGGCAAGACCGTCGTCGAGCTGAGGAAGTAGCCGGATCGCCGATGGCGCTCGCCCTGCGGTACTCCGCCCGGTCCGACGTGGGTCTCCTCCGGGAGATCAACGAGGACTCCGGGTACGCCGG
>DATBDW010000211.1:0-28256 GCA_036269735.1 Actinomycetes bacterium | reverse complement strand
CCGGGCCGCAGGAAGTAGGCGTGCAGCGAGTTGACGAGGCGGTCCGGGTCGGTGGTGCGGGCCGCCGCCACGAGGGCCTGTGCGGCGACCTGGCCGCCGAACACCCGCTGGAGCGCGGTGTCGGGCTGGCGGCCCCGGAAGAGGCAGTCCTCGATGGTCTCGAGGTCGAGCAGGGCGAGCAGCTCGTCGATGGACTGGGGCATGGCCGGAATCCTGGCAGCCGTTAGTTTGCAGGCGTGACCCGGTTCGCCCTGCAGCCGCGCTGGTGGGCGTGGCACGCGCTGCTCGTGGCCGTCCTGGTCTCGTTCGGCTGGCTCGGGCACTGGCAGCTGGGTGACTTCGAGGACAAGGGGCACCATGCTCCACCAGGCACCCGCCCCGTGGTCGCCCTCGACCGGCTGGACCGGCCCGGGGGCTTCCTCGGCGACGGTGCCGACGGGCGACGGGTCCGCGTCAGCGGCACCTACGACCAGTCGCACATCACCGTCGTCCCCGACCGGGCCGAGCCGCATGGAAGCGACCGCGGGTTCCTCGTCGTCACGCCGCTGCACACCACCTCCGGCGTCCTGCCCGTCGTTCGGGGATGGGTGCCGACCCTCGCGACGCCGGCCCTGAAGCCGCCGATCGGCACCGTAGTCCTCACCGGCCTGTTGCAGCGGTCCGAGGACGGACCGCCCCCGGGCGCACCGGTCGACGTGGGCGCCGGTCGGCTCCCGTACGTCGCGACGGTGACCGTGCTCGACCTGTGGCCCTACCCGGCGGCGCGCCTGTACGACGGCTACCTGGCGCTGCGGGCCGAGGACCCCGCACCCGTCGCCGCACCGGAACCGGTCGCGGCCCAGCCGGTCAGCACCGGCGGGGTGGCCCGCTGGCGCAACCTGGCCTACGCCCTGCAGTGGTGGCTGTTCGCCGGGGCCGCGATCTTCTTCTGGTGGGTGGTGCTCAGGCGGGCGGCACGGGAGCAGAAGGAACGGGCGGGCGACCCGCCGCCTCCTGACGGCGCAGGTCACCCGTCACTCGCCGCTCCGCGACGAACGACATGAGCGGCACGGTGCCGGCCAGCAGGACCAGGACGGTGCGCACCGGCTTCCAGCGCAGCCGGTAGGCGAGGTGGAACGCCGTCGCGACGTAGAGGAGGTAGAGGTAGCCGTGCGCGGTCCACAGGATGCTCGCGGCGGTGTCACCGGCGTACCACGGCCAGAAGCTCAGTCCGATCAGGCAGCTCGTCGCCAGCACCACACCCGTGACGTAGGCCATCACGCGGTAGCGCAGCAGGACACCAGTGGACACCCGTCGAGCCTAACGAGCGGTACGGCGACGGCGGCGCCGGGTCACACGCCGAAGCTGCTGTCGCTGGACCCAGCGGTGCCCGTCGGGTCCGGCTGCGGCGCACCAGGACCGTCGCCCGGTCCCCCGAACCGGCCGAAGCCGCCGGCGGTGAAGGAGTCCATGTCGATGACGTGGTCGGCCGTGACCGAGTTGCCCTTCTTCTCCCCGGTGACGACCACGTTCGCACCCTTCTTGATGCTCGCGAGCCCGTCACGCTGCGCACCGACGCCCGCGGCCGAGCCGACCGCGTAGGTCTGTGTGAAGCCGTCGTCGCTCTTCACCGTGATGGCGGTGTCGCTCACACTGGTGGTCGTGCCGCGCTGCACCACGACGGTTTTGTAGCCACCGTTGCCGTCAGGGACCACGAGCTCGCCGTGCAAGGCGCCGGCGAGCCCCACCAGGCCGCCGCCGAGCATGCCGGGACCGCCCCGCATGAAGTGCTTGAACGCCTTTCCCTGGGGCCCGAGGCGCTGTCCCTCGCCGCTCGCGGACGGGCTGGCGGTCGCCGCCGCGGACGAGAAGGACGGCTGGTCGCTGCCGCCGCTGCGGGCCAGCGCGGCGCCTGCCGCTCCGGCCGCACCCAGGGCCAGTACGACGACGGCCGCCGTCACGACACCGCGGCGGACCCTTTCGGAGCGGGCCGAGCTCGGTGGCAGCTGCGAGTCGTCCGAGCCGATCGCGTCCGCCGGCGCGGCGCCGGGGAAGAGCCACGGGTCGGGCTGCGGGCGGGTCTCGTCCTCGGACATCGGGCTCACCTCGGGTGGTCTCAGGCGGGGTGACGGGCCGGCGGAGCCGGCGATTCGGATGCCGGCGCCGCCAACGGGGCCCCGACATGGTCTCCCGGCAACCTGTGATCAACCTGTGAGCCGGCTGCCGATCCCGCGGCGAGGGTGTCCTCTCCAGGCTCCGGCTCCATCGGGTCGAGGAGCGGGAGCTCGACGAGGAACCGGCTGCCGGACCCGAGCGCCGACTGGACCCCCACCCGGCCGCCGTGCGCCGCGACCAGAGCCGCCACGATCGAGAGCCCCAGACCGCTGCCGCCGGCCGCGCGGGTCCGCGACGGGTCGGCCCGGTAGAACCGCTCGAACACCTTGGCGCGGTCCTCCTCCGACATGCCCGGGCCGTGGTCGGTCACCGAGACGAGCGCGGTGCCCGGCCCGGGGCCCGGGCCGACCGCGAGACCGACGGCGACCTGCGACCCGTTCGGGGTGTGGGTGATCGCGTTGGACACGAGGTTCGTGACGACCTGGCGAAGCCGGTCCTCGTCCCCGAGGACCACTGGTGCGACATCCCCTTCGATCGACAGGCTGATCTCGCGGTCGGGCGCGAGCACCCGGGTGTCGTGCACCACGTCGCCGAGCACCCCGATCAGGTCGACCGGGGCGAGCTCGATCGGGCGCTGCTGGTCGAGTCGGGCGAGCAGCAGCAGGTCCTCGACGAGCAGCCCCATCCGGGCCGCCTCGTCCTCGACCCGGCGCATGACGCGGTCCAGCTCCTCGCCTTGTGGAACGCCGCCCTGGCGGTAGAGCTCGGCGAAGCCGCGGATCGAGGTCAGCGGCGTGCGCAGCTCGTGGCTCGCGTCGGCGACGAACCGGCGCATCCGCTGCTCCGACGCCAGCGCCGAGCTCTCGGACGCCTCCCGGGCCCGGAACGCGGTCTCGATCTGGCCGAGCATCGCGTTGAAGGCCCCGGAGAGTTGACCCACTTCGGTGCGCGGGTCGCTGTCCGGCACCCGCTGGGTCAGGTCCCCGGCGGCGATCTCGGCAGCAGTGGTCTCCATCTGCTTCAGTGGTCGCAGGGAGGTGCGGACGACCAGGTAGGACAGGCCGGCGAGCAGGGCCAGTACGACAGCACCGACGATCAGCTCGAGAACGACGAGCTGGTGGGTGGTGTCCTCCACGTCCGCCAACGAGACCGCTCGCACGTAGATGACTGGCAGCGGCGGGGTCCCGGGCGAAGTGAGCAGTCTGGTCCGGACCACCTGGACCCGCCAGTCCGGGCCATTGCCGGCGGCCGAGGCGGTGAACGGACCGTGGTCCGCCGCTGACCGTAGCTGTGCCGCCGTGAGGTGCGGGGGCTGGGCCTGGCCGATGGCCCCCACCAGGTTGTTGATGACCTTGCCGCTCCGGTCAGCGATGGCGTAGTACTCGTCGCGACTCGTCTCGAAGGGATTGGGACCCTGCCCGTCACCGTCACCGCTACCGGTTGTCTGCGGCGGGTTCCGATGCACGAGCCCGCCGAGGTCCTTGTCCACCTGGCCGATCAGGTAGCCACGGATGGCCGAGGTCACGACGAGGCCAGTGGCCGTGAGCCCGATGGCGGCGAGCAGCACGAGGGCAACCACAAGCGTGACGCGCAGCGGGGTCCGCTGTAGGACACGGCGTACCGGAAGGGTCGGGTTCACCCGCGTGGGACCCGCAGGACGTACCCGACGCCACGCAGCGTGTGCAGCAGCCGCGGCTCGGTGGTGTCGACCTTGCGGCGCAGGTAGGAGACGTAGGACTCGACGACGTTGGCCTCGCCGCCGAAGTCGTAGTGCCAGACGTGGTCGAGGATCTGGGCCTTGGAAAGCACCCGGCCGGCGTTCTGCATGAAGTAGCGCAGCAGCTTGAACTCGGTGGGTGACAGCGCCACCAGCTCGCCCGACTTCCACACCTCGTGGGTGTCGTCGTCGAGCTCGATGTCGGCGAATGCGAGCCGGGCCGGCTCGGCGGCTGCGGCGGCGTTCCCGGAGGTTCGGCGCAGCACCGCGCGGATCCGCGCGACGATCTCCTCGAGGCTGAACGGCTTGGTGACGTAGTCGTCGCCGCCGACGGTCAGCCCGGTGACCTTGTCCTCGGTCGCGTCGCGGGCGGTGAGGAACAGCACCGGCGCCGTCGAGCCCTCGCCGCGCATCCGGCGGACGACCGCGAAGCCGTCCATGTCCGGCATCATCACGTCCAGCACGACCAGGTCCGGCCGGAGTCGGCGCGCCTCGGCGAGGGCGTCGCGCCCGTTCGCGGCGGTGGCCACCTCGAAGCCGGCGAAGCGCAGGCTGGTCGCGAGCAGCTCGAGGATGTTCGGCTCGTCGTCGACGACGAGCAGCCGCGCCTCGGCGACACGATCCCCGGTCCGTGCGTCGTTGCTGGTGTTGCCGGTGCTGCTGGTCACGATCCGTCCCTGGGTCGTCGCGCTCATGGCGCGATCCTCGGGGACCGGACTGGTCGGCACCTGCGCACTCCCTGTGAGGTCGCTGTGAGCTGGGATGACGAGCCTACGTCGGGTAAGCAGGAGGTCATGACGACTCTGACGACACGCACCCTCGGAACCGGCCAGCCCGACGGAGGCCTGCCGGTCTCCGAGCTCGGCCTCGGCTGCATGGGCATGAGCGAGTTCTACGGCGCCACCGACGACGACACCTCGACCGCGACCATCCACCGGGCCCTGGACCTGGGCGTGACCCTGCTCGACACAGCGGACATGTACGGCCCGTTCACCAACGAGCGTCTCGTCGGCAGAGCGATCGCCGGCCGCCGGGACGAGGTCGTCCTGGCCACCAAGTTCGGCAACGTCCGAGGGGAGGACGGCAGCCGCGGCGGCGTGAACGGCCGGCCGGAGTACGTCCGGCAGGCCGTCGACGCCTCGCTCGACCGGCTCGGCGTCGACCACATCGACCTCTACTACCAGCACCGCGTGGACCGCAGCACGCCCGTCGAGGAGACCTGGGGCGCGCTCGCCGAGCTCGTCGCGGCGGGCAAGGTCCGCCATCTCGGCATCTCCGAGGCCGCCCCCGAGACGATCCGGCGGGCGCACGCCGTGCACCCGGTCACCGCGGTGCAGACCGAGTGGTCGCTGTGGACCCGCGACGTCGAGGACGACGGTGTGCTGGCCACGGTCCGCGAGCTCGGTATCGGGTTCGTCGCCTACTCGCCGCTCGGACGCGGCTTCCTGTCCGGCCAGATCCGCAGCGTCGACGACCTGGCCGAGGACGACTTCCGCCGGGTCAACCCGCGGTTCCAGGGTGACAACTTCGACCGGAACCTCGAGCTGGTCGACAAGGTCACGGCGCTCGCCGCCGAGAAGGGCGTCACGCCCGGCCAGCTGGCGATCGCCTGGGTGCTTGCGCAGGGCGAGGACGTGGTGCCCATCCCGGGCACGAAGCGGGTCGCCTACCTGGAGGAGAACCTCGGCGCTGCCGAGGTCGAGCTGACCGCGGACGACCTGCGGCAGATCGACGAGGTCGCGCCGAAGGGCGTGGCGCTCGGCGACCGCTACGCCGACATGTCGGTCGTACGCGTCTGAGGCGTGAGGCCGCTGGTCGTCCGGTAGCCGTCCCGGTCGACCACCAGACCTTCGTAGCCGACCACCGACTCGACGAGGTCCAGACCGACGGCGCCCCGGACGAAGGCAGCGGTGGCCAGGACGTCGGCCCAGATCAGCGAGGGCCCGACGACCGTGACCGACAGCAGCTCGTCGCCCGAGGGCCCGCCGGTCGCGGGGTCCACCAGGTGCCGCCCGCGGTGCGCGGTGCCCGAGGTCGCAACACCGCCGAACAGGACGGGTACGACGGCCAGCACCCGGGCGGGTTCGCGCGGGTCCTCGATGCCGATCTGCCAGAGTGCCGGGTCCCGGCCGGGCCGCAGGGCGATGTCGCCGCCGGCTGTGACGCTCACGTCGCAGCCGAGCCCGGCCGCCAGGTGCTCGGCGGCGCGCTGCACCGCCCAACCCTTGACCAGCCCGGTCGGGTCGAAGTGCGTCAGCCCGTCCCCGCCCGGGCGCCACGCGTCGAACGACCCGCCGGTCAGCGCCCGTGCCGTGCGGGCGAGCTCGACCACCTCGGCGACCAGCGGGTGCGCGTCGCGCACCGCCAGCTCACCACGGTCGATGCGGCACACCTGGCTGTCCTCCCGGTACGGCGAGAACAGCACATCGACGGCGCGCAGCTCGTCGTACGCCGCCTCCACGCGTCCCTCGGCGTCAGCGCTGCCGCCGAGCTGACCGCGCAGGTGGATGCTCACCGGCATGCCCATGACCTGCTCCACCCAGGCGCGCCGCGGGACGGCCTCGGCGGTCACAGGTGCGCCTTGTCGATCGCGGACTGGAGTGAGGTCACGTAGCCGTCGCTGGTGACGGTGGCGCCGCTGACCAGGTCGATGTTGGCGTTCTGTGCGGCGAGCACCTCGCGGGCCAGGACCGGCAGCGCATAGGAGTTGATCTGCTGGTCGCGCCCGTTGCCGTTCGGGTACTGCACGGCGTCGGCGGCGGTGATCTTGCCACCCGAGACCTTGAGCCGCACCTGCACCGGACCCCACCGGGTCTGGGCCACCGCACCGGTGACGGTCCTCGATCCGCCGGTGCTCGAGCCGCCGGTGCTCGGCCCTCCGGCACTCGACCCTCCGGCGCTCGACCCTCCGGCGCTCGACCCTCCGGTCGCTGTCGGTGCGGTCGACGCTCCGAGGGCCGGCGCGGTCGTCACGGAACCCGCTCCGGCCAGGGACGTGTGGTAGCTGAACAGCCCCACCAGTCCGGCCACGGTCCCCACCAGGGCGACCACGATCCTGCGCACCGCTGTCCTCCTCCGGCTCGTCAGTAGGCGAAACGCTCGACGTGGACCTGTTGTCCCGGGACCCCCGCCTCGGCCAGCGCGGTCCGTACCGCATCGGCCCAGGCGTCCGGGCCGCAGACGAAGACGTCGGTGCGCGCGATGTCGGGGACGAGGTGGCGCAGCGCGGCGGCGTCGCCGATGTGTGCCCAGTCCCGCGGCAGCCATGAGCCGGGGCGGGCCCGCGGCCCCAGCAGGTAGACGAGGCGCAGGCCCCGATGGGTCGCCAGGGACTCCAGCTCGTCGCGGTGCACCAGGTCGGCCTCGGACCGCGCGCGGTAGATCAGCGTCGTGCCAGGCGGCATCTCCTCGGCCAAGGCGCGCAACGGCGTGATCCCGATGCCGCTCGCGAGCAGCGTCGCGTGCTGGCGGGTCCGCCGGGCAGCGGTCAGGGCACCGTACGGTCCTTCGACGAGGACTCTGGTGCCGGGCCGCAGGTCGGCGAGGCGCCGGCTGCCGTCGCCGAGGTCCTTGACGGTGATCCGCAGCATCGAGGGGTGCGGCCGGGCGGACAGCGAGTAAGGGTTGCCCCGAGTCCAACCCGCGCCGTCGAGGAAGCGGAACACGAAGAACTGGCCGGCCACCGTCGGAAGACGGTCCAGCTTGCGGCCGGACAGGTGGACGGACACGACGCCGGGCGCTTCGGGCACCACCCGGGCCACGACCAGCCGGTGTCGCAGGTTGAGCACCAGCGGGACGCCCAGCCGGGACGCGACGATCGCGACCAGGGCGGCCGCGTAGAGGCTCCACCAGTAGGTCCGGGCCCACGGCGAGGAGATGAAGTCCGAGCCGGTCCAGACCTCATGCGGCAGTGCGAGCCCCACCCCGAGGTAGGCGTACAGGTGCAGCAGGTGCCACGACTCGTAGCGCAGCCGGCGCCGGGCCGCCCGGACCGAGGTGACGGCGACCATGACGAGCAGCGCGGTGCCCGCGGCGGCCAGCAGCATCCCGGGGTAGCTCAGGAGCAGGTCCCAGAGCTCAGCGAGCACGCCGGTCCGAGCCTGCGCCGCGTAGCCCAGGGTGATGAGCACGACGTGCGCGAGCATCAGGGTCACCGAGGTGAAGCCCAGCAGTCGGTGCCAGCGCGCCAGACGGTCCTGGCCGTAGCGTCGTTCGACCCACGGGATGCGGGCCATCGCGAGGACCTGCACAAGGAGCAGGTCGGCGGCGAGCAGGCCGGTCAGCCGGCCCAGCGAGCTGGCGGCGGTCCCCGCCCCGGCTCCGAGCTGGTCGAGGCCGTGGTTGCCGACCCACAGGGCGACCACGATCGCCAGGCTGACCAGCACGAGGACAAGCGGCCCGTTCCCGTTCCGGGTCCGGGCGACCGGCGGACGCCGTGCTGGCTGATGGGCCTGCGCCGGCGCGGTCGTCGGGTGCGGGCCGGCGGTCATGTCGTTCACGGTGCCCGCGGCGGCTGGGCGTTTCCTGTGAGCAGGCTGACAACCGTCCGCAGAGACGGTGAGACCCCGGGAACGACGAAAGCCCCTCCATGCATGAGCTGGAGGGGCCTCGCCGGTCCTGCGCGCCCTGCCAGGCAGCGATCACTCGCCACCGGCCGGCTGCACCGGACCGCTCCACGTCTCGCTGGCCTCGATTGCTCGTGGCCGGTCTGTCGCGGAACGGTTGTCCCGAAGTTCCCGGGTCCCGATCGCTCGGGTCCCGGTCCTCCGTGGACGTGTCCGCCGCGGTCTCACCCGGCCGATTGCTCGGTCGCGCGTCCTTCGTCGGACTGCCCCGCGTGGTCTCCAGGTCCCGATCGCTCGGGTCCCGGTCCTGCGCGGAACGGGGGTGCTCCTCATGGTCTTCCGGTGCCGATCGCTCGGCTCCGGCTCCTGTGTGGAGCGGGTGTCCCGCCGACTCTGCCCCGATCACTCGGGGCCCGCCAGCGCGGGACTGTCCCGCCTCGTCACACCTCGATTGCTCGGGGCATTCCGTCGCGGGACGGGCCCTGCTCGTGGACCGGCGATTGCTCGCCCGTCCACGTCTCGGAACCCATCACCGATCTCGAGAACCCGTGTCGGATCGCGGTCTCCCGCGTCCCGCCACGTTCCGGAAGTCACCTTCCGGACCGGCCCCCGTTCCCGGCGACATCGCAAGTTGTAGTGGTCCCGGCGACAGCCCCACAAGAGCTTTCGGACCACGATTTCGACGAGTTCTTGCGTCCACAGGTCGGTCCACAGGCCAGCCCGGGGTTGTCCCCCGGTCACGACCAGTTGTCCACCGGTTCATCCACCGAACCGTCCACATCACCTGAGAGCCGTGTCCAGCATCTGGACGGTCGGCGGCGGTTCAGTCGTCGACGTACGGGCAGTGCCGGCAGCCGCGGCCGCAGCAGGTTCCCCGGTCGGCCAGGAAGCGCGCAGTCAGGACGAACAGCCCGCTGGTCGGGTCGACGTAGCCCGCCTCGCCGGCGTCGAGGGCGGCCGCGTGGGCCGCGAGTGCGGCGTCTCGACCCGGCTCGGTGCGGGGCAGGCGGCTCGGGTGCGGCTCGGTGAGCGGCCGGGGCGCCAGCGGGTCGGGCACCGGCCCAGCGTAGGTCGGATGACACAGTGGACCGCGATGACTCCCACGCTCCCGCGCGCCGGGCTCGCCGCCCTGGCGCTGCTCGGCACGCTCCTGACCGGCTGCTCGTCAGGCTCCGATCCGGCACCCGCCGCCGGCGGTCCGGCGACCACGACGGCCTCCGGCAGCGCACCGACACCGAGCATCGACCCGGCCACGCCGACCGGCTGGGGGCCGACCGAGGGAGAGCTGGCGACGGCCCGGACGCTGGTCGCAAGCCTGTCCCTCGAGCAGCGGGCCAGCACGGTGCTGATGCCGGGGTTCTGGGGGTACGACGCGGAGCACCCGAGCGCGGCCGAGGCGTTGCGCAACCAGGAGATGCACGGCGTCGACACCGCCGACGAGGCGCTGAGCGCGCACCACTTCGGCGGTGTCTTCCTGCGCCCCGAGGTCATCGCGGACGCCGATCAGGTGCACCGCCTGACCGACGATCTCCACCACGTGGGCGACGTACCCGACGGGCTGCCGTTGCTGATCTCGATCGACCAGGAAGGCGGCGTCGTACAGCGACTCAAGGACGGCGTGGCCCTCGTCCCGTCGGCGGAGTCGGTGGGCCAGCGCGACGACCCGGCGTACGCGCGCCAGGTGGCGCTCGACAACGGGCGCACCCTGCGCCGGCTGGGCGTCACGATGGTCATGGCTCCCGTCGCGGACGTCGACCCGATGGGTGTGTCGGTCATGGGCTCGCGGACCTACTCGCCGGACCGGAAGGTCGCCGCCCAGATGGTCACCACCACCGTCAAGGCCTACCTGCGGGCCGGCGTGGTCCCGGTGGTCAAGCACTTCCCCGGGTTGGGGTCGGTCAGCGGCGACAGCCACCACGCCCTGCCCGAGCAGCACAAGTCGCTCGGTCAGCTGCAGCGCAGCGACCTGGTGACCTTCCGGGCGGCGATCGCGGCGGGCGCGCCGGTTGTCATGACGGCGCACCTCGGCGTCGACGCGATTGACCCGGGCGTCCCGGGCTCGATCAGCGAGGGCGTCGTCACGGGGCTGCTCCGGCACACCCTCGGGTTCCAGGGCGTGGCGGTGACCGACTCGCAGGGCATGGGGCCGATCAACGGTCCGTTCAACTCCTCCGAAGGTGCGGTCCGCTCGCTGATCGCGGGGGACGACCTGGTGCTCAACTCGCCGTACCCCGGCCGGGCCCGCCACGGCGTGGTGCAGGCGGTGCGCGCCGGCCGGCTGCCCGCGAGCCGGCTGGCCGAGGCGGCCACCCGGGTGCTCGCGTTGCGGATGTTCCAGCAGCGGATCGCGTCAGGCGCCCGCTGAGCCCTCGTCCCGCGGTGCCGGCTGCAGCTCGACGAGCTCGACATGCTTGGCCGCCAGTCCGTCGCCGCTGGACACACCCCGCAGCCGGCGCACCACCCATGGCGTGAGGTGCCGGCGTACCCAGCGCACGTCAGCGACGAGGTCGGCCCGCCGTCCGGGACTCCGGCCGGGCGGCAGGACCGCGCGCCACCAGCCGGGCTCGCCGCCGAGCAGCGCGGGATCGGTGACGCCGAGCGCCTCGAGCACCGCGGCGGCCACCCGCGCGTGCCCGGCCGGAGCGAGGTGGAGGCGGTCCTCGTGCCAGAGCCGGCGGTCCTGCAAGGCCGGCTCTGCGCCGACGTCGACGACGACCGCGCCGGTCCGTGCGGCGGCACCGCGGACCCCGTCGTTGAACCGCGCGAAGCGCGCCGCCAGGCGGGCTGCCGTGCGACCGGTGCCCCCAGCCCGCTCGATGACGGTGAAGAGGAGCAGCTGCACGCCGGCGCCGTCGAGGGCGCTGACCGCGTCGGCATACCGGCGTACGACGGCGTCGACGTCGCGCCCCGGTCGCAGCACGTCGTTAGGCCCGGCGTGGAACGACACCAGGTCGGGCGCGAGAGCTAGCGCCGTGGGCACCTGCTCGTCGACGACCTGGTCGAGCAAGCGACCGCGGACCGCGAGGTTGGCGTAGCGCAGGCCACCCTCGGCGCTCGCCAGGGCGGCGGCCACCCGGTCCGCCCAGCCGAGGTGCCGGCCGTCCGGGCCGAGCTCGTCCTCGAGCCCCTCGGTGAAGGAGTCGCCCACCGCGACGAAGGTCCGCATCCCCCGTATCGTGCCGGACCATGGCAGCGCGCGACGCCGGGCCCGCCTCGTGACCGACCACCACGGGCCCGAGGATCACGCGCACCACCGCGACGACCACAAGGACGAGCACCAGCACGACGAGCACCAGCACGACGAGCACCAGCACGACGAGCACCAGCACGACGAACGCCACCACGACGAACGCCACCACGACGACCACGGGCCCGACGACCACGGGCCCGACGACCACGACCACCGCGCGGATCAGGGACTGATCGGTCGCCTGCGCCACCTCGTCACGCCGCACAGCCACGACGCGGCGCTGGCCGTGGACCCCGAGCTGGAGGCCAGCCGCCGCGGCACCCGGGCCCTGCTGATCTCCTTCCTCGGCCTGACCGCCACCGCGGCGCTGCAGGCCCTGGTGTTCCTCGTGAGCGGCTCGGTGGCGCTGCTCGTCGACACGATCCACAACGGCGCGGACGCGCTGACCGCCGTACCGATCGCGGTGGCCTTCACCCTCGGCCGCCGGGCGCCGACCCGCCGCTACACCTACGGCTACGGGCGGTCCGAGGACCTGGCCGGGATCGTCGTGGTCGTCGTCATCGCGGCCTCAGCGGTGCTGGCGGCAGTCGAGGCCGTACGCCGGCTCGCGCACCCGCAGGACCTGGACCACCTCTCGCTGCTCGCCCTGGCCGGCGCCATCGGGTTCATCGGGAACGAGGCTGTGGCGCGCTACCGGATCTCGGTCGGCCGCGACATCGGCTCGGCGGCGCTGGTCGCGGACGGGTTGCACGCCCGCACCGACGGGTTCACGTCGCTCGCGGTCGTCGTCAGCGCACTGGGCGCGTGGGCCGGTTTCCCTCGCGCCGACCCGATCGTCGGACTGCTCATCGTGCTCGCGGTGCTCGCGGTGCTGCGCGACGCCGCCCGCGACGTCTACCGGCGGCTGATGGACGCGGTGGACCCGGAGCTCGTCGACCTGGTGGAGCGAACCGCCCGAGGCACCGAGGGGGTCCGGGACGTCGGGGACGTCCGGCTGCGCTGGATCGGGCACCGGCTGCGCGCCGAGCTGGAGATCGTGGTGGCGGACGACCTCTCGCTGGTCGCGGCCCACCGGGTGGCCGAGGCCACCGAGCACCGCCTGCTGCACGACGTGCCGCGGCTGCACGCGGCTCTCGTGCACGCCGACCCCGACGGCGTACCGCACGACCTCACCGGGCACCACCGCGACGTCCCCAGGTCTGGCAGTCTCGGCTAGTGCTCATCACCAACCACGTGCTGTCCGGAGCCGTGCTCGGTGCGGTCGCGCCGGATGTGCGGCAGGCCGTGTCCCTGGGGTTCCTGTCCCACTTCGTGCTGGACGGGCTGCCGCACTTCGGCGTCGACGACGAGCACCTGATGAAGGTGGCCGTCCCGGACGGCCTGCTCGGGTTGGCCGCGATCGCGGTCATCGCGCGGGCCACCCCGCGGGACCGGTTGCTGCCAGTGCTGGCCGGCGTCACCGGTGCCTGCCTGCCCGACCTCGACAAGCCGGGGCGCCAGTTCTTCGGCCGGTCGCCGTTCCCGCGATGGTTCGACGCGGTCCACGCGCGGATCCAGGACGAGGAGGTGCACCGGTTCACCGTCGAGGTGGCCGCCGCCGTGGTGTTCTCGGTGGCCCTGACCGCGCTGCTCCCCCGCCGGCCCAAGGCACCCGACCCTCGCTGACTGCACGGAATGCTGACCCCTCAGCGGCCGCGGACCTCGTCGATCCGGCTCTGCAGGAAGGCGCGCTCGGTGTCGTTGTCGGCGAGGGCCAGCGCCTCCTCGTAGGCGGTCCGCGCCTCGGCGGCTCGGCCCAGCCGGCGCAGCAGGTCGGCCCGGGCGGCGGGCAGGTAGCGGTATCCCGCCAGCCGGCCGTCCGCCCCGATGCGGTCGACCTCGGTCAGGGCAGCCTCCGGCCCGGCGACCTCGGCCAGCGCCACCGCGCGGTTGAGCGCCACGACGGGGGACGGCCACTCGCGCAGCAGCGCGTCGTAGAGCGCCACCACCCGCGCCCAGCGGGTTCCGTCGTACGACGGCGCGACCGCATGCTCCGCGGCGATCGCGGCCTGCAGCCCGAACCGGCCGACCTGGCTGTAGTGCAGGTCCTGCACCAGGGTCAGCCCCTCGGTGACCCGGTCGCCGTCCCACCGCGACCGGTCCTGGTCGCGGAGCAGCACGAGGCGACCCTCGCCGTCGAGCCGGGCATCCCGGCGGGCATCGGTCAGCAGCATCAGGGCCAGCAGGCCGCGTACCTCGGTCTCGTCGGGCATCAGCGCGGCGAGCACTCGCCCGAGGTCGAGGGACCGCTCGACGAGGTCGGTACGGACGAGTTCGGCACCGGACGGCGCCGTGTGCCCAGTCGTGAACACGAGGTGCAGCACGGTGAGCACGGCGTCCAGCCGCTCGGGCAGCTCGGCGGTCCGTGGCACCCGGTAGGGGATGTGGGCCGCGGAGATCTTCTTCTTCGCTCGGGTCACCCGGGCCGCCATGGTGGCCTCTGACACGAGGAACGCACCGGCGATCTCGGCCGTCGTGAGCCCGCAGAGCAGCCGCAACGTCAGGGCGACCTGGGCCTCCCGCGCCAGCGCCGGGTGGCAGCAGGTGAACACGAGCCGCAGCCGCTCGTCCTCGATCACGGCGCCACCGTCCAACGCGTCGAGCTCGTCCACGACAGCCTCCGGACCGTCGGTCACGCCGGGCTCCGCCAGCAGCGGCAGCTTGCGCCGCAGCGTCTGCTCCCGGCGGAGCACGTCCAGGGCCCGCCGCCTGGCCGTCGTCGTCAGCCAGGCGCCGGGCGAGCGCGGGACGCCCTGCCGGCGCCAGGTGTCCAGCGCGGCGCCGTACGCGTCCTGCACGCACTCCTCGGCCAGGTCGATGCTGCCCGCGACGCGGACCGTCGCCGCGAGCACGTAGCCCCATTCGCGACGGTGCGCGTCGGCGACCGCGGCCGCGACGTCGGCCGGGTCGTCCGCCTCCGCGGTCACTCCTCCGGGAAGCTCATGATCGGGCGGACCTCGACGCCGCCGTACGGCGCCGGGCACAGCTTCGCGACCGCCAGCGCTTGGTCGAGGTCGTTCGCGTCGATCAGGTAGTAGCCGCCGAGCGCCTCTTTCGTTTCCGCGAACGGTCCGTCGGTGACGACGTCGCTCCGCACGCTGGTGGCTGTCCCGGTCGCCTGCAGCGCGTTTCCGCCGAGCATCTTGGCGCCCATCTCGACGACCTGCTCGGCGAACCGGTTGTGGGCCTCCATCAGCTGCATCCGGGCCGCGTCGTCCGCCGCCGCGTAAGCCTGCTCGTCGCCATAGATCAGGATGAGGTACTCGCTCATGGGGTGCTGCTCCTCCCCCGGTCCACGGAGGACCGGACTCAGTGACTCTGACACCCCTCCGACGAACGGCGCAGCCCGACATCGACAACCGGCCACCACCTACAGTGGTTCGCCGGATGGCTGGCCGCGCGCGACGCTCGAGGACCGACTCACCGGAGCGCACCGCGCACCGAGAGGCGGGCCGCGCCGCGTTGCTGCCGATCAGCTATCCGGACCTGCCGGTGGCCGAGCGCCGGCACGAGATCGCGACGGCGATCCGCGACCACCAGGTGGTGATCGTGGCGGGCGAGACCGGATCCGGAAAGACGACCCAGCTGCCCAAGATCTGTCTCGATCTCGGCCGTGGCGTCGCCGGGTTGATCGGGCACACCCAGCCGCGCCGGCTGGCCGCCCGGACCGTCGCCGACCGGATCGCCGAGGAGCTCGGTGTCGAGCTGGGCGGCGCGGTGGGCTACTCGGTGCGGTTCACCGACAAGGCTGGAGCCGACACCTTGGTGCGGCTGATGACCGACGGCATCCTGCTCGCCGAGATCCAGCGCGACCGCGAGCTGCGCCGCTACGACACGATCATCATCGACGAGGCGCACGAGCGGAGCCTCAACATCGACTTCCTGCTCGGCTACCTCAAGCAGCTGCTCCCCCGCCGCCCGGACCTCAAGCTGATCGTGACCTCGGCGACGATCGACACCGCCCGGTTCGCCGAGCACTTCGACGGTGCACCGGTCGTCGAGGTGAGCGGCCGTACGTACCCGGTCGAGATGCGCTACCGGCCGGTCGTGGACCCCGACGACGACGCGACCGACCAGGACCGGGACCAGACCGGCGCTGTGCTCGACGCCGTAGACGAGCTGATGGCCGAAGGTCCCGGCGACATACTTGTGTTCTTCTCGGGCGAGAGGGAGATCCGTGACACCGCCGAGGCGCTGCGCCCGCGCCTGGCCCGAAGGCGCGAGCACGTCGACGTGCTGCCGCTGTACGCCCGGCTGTCCGCCGCGGAGCAGCACAACGTCTTCGCGTCCCATGCGGTACGCCGAGTGGTGCTCGCCACGAACGTGGCCGAGACGTCGCTGACCGTGCCCGGCATCCGCTACGTCATCGATCCCGGCACGGCCCGGGTGTCCCGCTACAGCCACCGGTTGAAGGTGCAGCGGCTGCCGATCGAGGCGGTCAGCCAGGCCAGCGCCAACCAGCGGGCCGGCCGGTGCGGTCGCACGTCGGACGGCGTCTGCATCCGGCTGTACTCCGAGGCCGACTTCGAGGGCCGCCCGGAGTTCACCGAACCCGAGATCCTGCGCACCAACCTCGCGTCGGTCATCCTCGCGATGACCGCGCTCGGCCTCGGCGACATCGCGGCGTTCCCGTTCGTCGAGCCGCCGGACCGGCGTCAGGTGAAGGACGGCGTCGCCCTGCTCGAGGAGCTCGGTGCCCTCGACCCGGCCGAGCCGGACGTGCACAAGCGGCTCACCGCGCTGGGCCGCCGGCTGGCCCGGTTGCCGGTCGACCCTCGGCTGGGCCGGATGGTGCTCGAGGCCGACCGCAACGGCGTACTCCCCGACGTGCTGGTCATCGCCGCCGCGCTGTCGATCCAGGACCCGCGCGAGCGGCCGCCGGACCACCAGCAAGCCGCCGACGAGAAGCACCGCCGGTTTGCCGACGACCGCTCGGACTTCGTCGGCTACGTCAACCTGTGGCGCTACCTGCAGGAGCAGCAGAAGGCGCTGTCCGGCAGCGCGTTCCGCCGGCTGTGTCGCACCGAGTTCCTGCACTACCTGCGGATCCGCGAGTGGCAGGACCTGGTCGGGCAGCTCCGCCAGGTCGCCAAGTCGCTCGCGATCAGCACCGCCGGCGAGCTGAGCGAGCCCGGCGGGGACGCGCAGCGGGTGCACACCGCGTTGCTGCCCGGGCTGCTCTCCCACATCGGCCTGTGGGACCCGGACAAGCGCGAGTACGCCGGTGCGCGCGGCGCCAGCTTCGCGCCCTGGCCGGGGTCGGCGCTGTTCAAGAAGCCGCCGCGCTGGGTGATGGCCGGCGAGCTGGTCGAGACCTCGCGGCTGTGGGGCCGCGACCTCGGGCGGGTCGAGCCCGAGTGGGTCGAGCCGCTCGCGGCGCACCTGGTGAAGCGGACCTACAGCGAGCCGCACTGGTCGGCGAAGAGCGGCGCCGCGATGGCGCTCGAGCGGGTCACCCTCTACGGCGTACCCCTCGTGGCGGGGCGCAAGGTCACCTACGGCCGGATCGACCTGGAGGTCTCCCGGGCGCTGTTCATCCGGCACGCGCTGGTGCAGGGCGAGTGGCGCACCCACCACCGGTTCTTCCACCACAACCGCGAGCTGCTCGAGGACGTCTCGGAGCTCGAGCACCGGTCCCGGCGGCGCGACATCCTGGTGGACGACGAGACCCTCGAGGCGTTCTACGACGAGCGGGTACCGGCCGACGTGGTGTCCGCCCGGCACTTCGACGCCTGGTGGAAGACGGCCCGCCGCGACGCCCCGGACATGCTGACCTTCGACCCGGCGATGCTGGTCCGCGCGGACGCCGACGAGGTCAGCCGCGCCGACTTCCCCGACAGCTGGGACCAAGGCGACCTGAGCCTGCCGCTGAGCTACCAGTTCGAGCCGGGCGCGGCGGCCGACGGCGTCACCGTGCACGTCCCGCTGGAGGTCCTCAACCGCGTCCAGCAGGTAGGCTTCGACTGGCAGGTGCCGGGGCTGCGCGGCGAGCTCGCGACGGCGCTGGTCCGCTCGCTGCCGAAGTCGCTGCGTCGGTCCTTCGTTCCGGCGCCGGACTCCGCTGCTGCCGCGCTGGCCCGGATGGGTCCCGACGTCCGCGACGAGCCGTTCACCGACGCGCTGGCCGCCGAGCTCGCACGGGCCACCGGTGTCGAGGTGCGCCACGACGAGTGGGACCTCGCCAGGGTCCCGGATCACCTGCGGATGACGTTCCGCGTCGAGCGCGAGGACGGGTCGGTCGCCGGCGAGGGCAAGGACCTGACCGAGGTACGCCGAGCCCTGGCGCCCACCGTGGCGGCCACCGTCGCGGCGGCTGCCGCCGACGTCGAGCGGACCGGCCTGACGTCGTGGTCGTTCGGCGAGCTCGAGACCGAGGTCGTGCGCCCGGCCGGCGACCGGACCGTGCGTGCCTACCCGGCGCTGGTCGACGAGGGGGGCTCGGTGGCGCTGCGGGTAGTCGGCACGCCCGCCCAAGCGGCGGCCGCGACCCGTGCCGGGCTCCGGCGCCTGCTGCTGCTGAGCCTGCCCTCGCCGCTGCCCGGCGTCGTCGGGCGCCTCGACAACGCGACCAAGCTGGCTCTGGCCGACAACCCGCACGGGTCCGTGCCGCTTCTGCTCGAGGACTGTCTCGGCGCGGTTCTGGACGACCTGGTACGCCGCCACGGCGGGACGCCGCGCGACGAGGCCGGCTTCGCGCGGTTGCGCGCCGACGTGCGGCCCGAGCTGCCGAACTTGCTGTACGACGTGGTGTCCCGGGTGGCCCGGATCCTCCGGGTGGCGCACGAGGTGGCGGCACGCACCACCGGGAGCCGGGCCGCCGCCGTGCTGCCGTCACTGCTCGACGTGCGGGCGCACGTCGCCCGCTTGGTGCGGCCGGGGTTCGTCACCGACGACGGGCTCGAGCGGCTGGCCGACGTCGAGCGCTACCTGCGGGCCGACTCCCGGCGGCTCGAGGTGCTGGCGGCCGGCCCGGCCCGCGACCGCGAGCGGCTGGCGCGCGTCGCACAGGTCGAGCAGGAGCACGAATCATGGCTGGCCGGTCTGCGGCCCGAGCGCCGCGACGACGAGGCAGTGCGGGCGGTGCGTTGGATGCTGGAGGAGCTGCGGGTCAGCGTGTTCGCCCAACAGCTCGGCACGCCCAATCCGGTGTCGGAGAAACGGATCCGGCGGGCGATGGACGCTGTCGGCTGAGCCCCATCGGTCAGAGCCACGTCACTCGAACTCGAGTGGCTCCGCGGTGCGCGGCATGATCAGCAGCACCAGGACACCGACGACGGACACCGCGGCGCCGACGAGGAACACGTTGTGCGCCGCGTCGTACAGGGCCTGGTGCACATACGCCGCCGCCGCACCCGTGCGGTGCGACGCGTCGAGGACGACCCGCTCCGCGCCGGATACCGCGGGCAGGTGACGCGCGACGTTCGGCGGGGCGTCGCCGAACCGACGGCTCAGGGTGTGGTTGGCGATCGCGCCGAACACAGCCACGCCGACGGCGCTGCCCAGGTTGCGGCAGAACATGTAGGTGCCGGTGACGACGCCTCGACGGCTCCAGTCGACGACCGACTGGCCGGCCACGATCGCCGGGACCGAGGCGAAGCCGAGGCCGACCCCCACGACGAAGCAGGCCCCCGCGACAGCGATCACCGGGGTCGACGCGCCGAGGAGGGCGACCAGGATGCTGCCGGCCAGGGCGATCACCGCTCCGATCAGGGCGGTCCGCCGGAACCCGATCCGCAGGTAGAGCCGGCCGGACAGGGCGGCCGCGATCGGCCACCCGATCGTCATCGCGGCCACGGCGAACCCGGCCACCAGGGCACCGGTCCCCAACACACCCTGAACGTAGGTGGGCACGTACGAGGTCAGCCCGATCAGCACGACACCGATGACGATGGAGGCGAGGTTGCCGCTGAGCAGGATGCGGCGGCTGAACACCCACAGCGGCAGCACCGGCTCGGGCGCCACCCGCTCGACCAGCACGAAGGCCACGATCGACACGAAGCCGAACAGGAACACGGCGACCGAGATCGGTGACGTCCAGCCCCACGCAACGCCCCCCTCGAGCAGCCCCAGGATCACCAGCGAGAACCCCACCGTCAGCAGCAACGTGCCGGCGACGTCGATCTGGTGCCGTCGCCGCTCGACCTTCTCGTGGAGGGACCGAGCCAGCATCCACACGGCGAGCGCGCCGATCGGGAGGTTGACGTAGAAGATCCAGCGCCAGTCGAGGTACTCCGAGAACAACCCGCCCAGTGTCGGGCCGAGGACCGCGGCGCCGCCCCACACGCTCGCGACGTAGCCCTGGACGCGGGCGCGCTCCTCGACCGAGTAGAGGTCGCCGACAATGGTGATGGTGGCCGGCAGCACCGCGCCGGCGCCGATACCCTGCACAGCCCGGGCGATGATCAGCACCGGCATGGTCCACGCGGCACCACAGAGGACCGAGCCGAGCAGGAAGACTCCGATGCCGAAGAAGAGCACCGGTCGCCGCCCGACAACGTCGGCGAGCTTGCC
Source organism: Actinomycetes bacterium (assembly GCA_036269735.1). Classification (GTDB taxonomy): domain Bacteria; phylum Actinomycetota; class Actinomycetes; order JACCUZ01; family JACCUZ01; genus DATBDW01. Next base: position 8,140 of record DATBDW010000211.1, on the reverse strand, counting down.
GTAGATGGGTACCGTGACGGCCTGGGTGAGCAGGTAGATCGAGAACAGCCACGGGAACTGCGAGAAGCCGCCCAGGTCACGCACGATCGAGGGGACCGCGGTCGCGATGATCGTCGCGTCCATGGCGACGAGCGCGGTCGAGAGCATCACGGCGACCAGGACGGGGCCGCGCTCGGAGCGGAAGCCGACGCCGGAGCGATCGGCCGTCGTCGATACCTCGGGCGGCGTCGGAGACGGGTTCTCGGTGGTCGTCATCACGGGTGCCAACCCGCGAGGCCCGCGATCACTTCCCGGCGATATCACGTTCCGGGATCAGTCTCGGGGCGATCACGTTCCGGTGACGGAGCCCATCTCGCGGTTGAACCGGCTGAGCAGGGAGCCCAGTGCGCTGACGTCGCCGTCGGCCCAGCGATCGAGCTGCGCGCGCAGCCGGCGGCGGCGCCCCTCGCGGGCGGCGGTGAGCCGGGTGCCGCCGTCGGGGGTCAGGACGAGCCGCTGGGCCCGGCCGTCATCGGGGTCGGGCTCCCGGGCGACCAGGCCGAGCCGTTCCAGCAGCGCGACCTGGCGGCTCACTCCGCCCTTGTCGATGCCGAAGTAGTCCGACAGGTCGCTGGCGCGCACGCTGCCGAGCTCGGCCACTCGCGACATCAGTGCATAGGCGGCCGGCTGCAGGTCGGGGTGTACGTCGACCGCGATGTCGCGGTTCATCGTGCGCGCGCGCCGGAGCAGCACGGCGAGCTCGCGCTCCACCTCGTCGTACGGCGTCACCGTTCGCGACGCCTGTGCCGCCGACGTCATCGGCCGACCCGGTCGATCGGGACCTCGCCCAGGTCCGTCTCGAGTTCGAGGGTTCGGCGCAGGGGCACCTCGCGCATGGCGATGATGGCGACGGCGGCGATCGCCGCGAGCGGGGCAGCGACGAGAAATATGTCGCCGGTGGCGAGGCCGTAGGCGTGCTCGACCACCTCACGAACCACTGGCGGCAGCGCGGGCAGGTCGGGGATGCCGCCGAGGGACGCGCTCCCGGTCGCGGGGATGCCGAGCTTGTCGAGCCCGGACAGCACCGAGTCCGTGACCCGGCGACTCAGCAGCGCACCCAGCGCCGAGACGCCGATGGCACCACCGAGCGAGCGGAAGAACGCAACCGTCGCGCTGGCCGTCCCGAGCTCGGACTGCCGGACCGTGTTCTGCACGGCGAGCACCAGGTTCTGCATGGTCGCGCCGAGGCCGAGCCCCACCAGCACCATGTAGACCGAGATCTCCCAGAACGGCGTGGTCGCCGTCAACGAGCCGAGCAACGTCAGGCCCGCGACGAGCATGACGGCGCCCATCACCATCCATTTCTTGTAGCGCCCGGTCCGGGTGATGATGCGACCCACGACCAGGCTCGAGGCGACCAGACCCAGGATCAACGGCATCGACAATAGGCCGGCGACGGTGGGCGACTGACCTCGAGCGATCTGGAAGTACTGGCTGAGGAAGACCGTGCTGGCGAACAGCGCGACCCCGACGAACAGGCTCGCGACCACTGCCAACGACGTGTTGCGATTGCGGAACAGCCAGAGCGGGATGATCGGCTCGACGGCGCGGGACTCCCACCAGATCGCGAAGAGCAGCAGCACGACACCGGCGGCCACCATCAGCGACGACGTGGCCGACCCCCACGCGAAGTTGTGGCCGGCCAGCGAGACCCAGACCAGCAGCATGGAGACGCCACCGACGATGAGGGCTGCACCGACGTAGTCGATGCGGACGTCGTCTCGGCGTACCAGGGGCAGGTGCAGGGTCTTCTGCAGCACGATGAACGAGAGCAGGGCGAATGGTGCACCGACGAAGAAGCACCAGCGCCAGCCCAGCCAGGAGGTGTCGACGATGAGGCCACCGAGCAGCGGCCCACTGATGGTGGCGAGCGCGAAGACGGCCCCGAGGTAGCCGGAGTACCGGCCCCGGTCGCGCGGCGCGATCATCGCGGCCATCACGACCTGGACCAGCGCGGTGAGCCCGCCGACGCCGATGCCCTGTACCGCGCGGGCTCCGATCAGCCAGCCGATGTTGGGCGCGAAGCCGGCGATGGCCGAGCCCCCGACGAAGATCACGAGAGCGAGCTGGACGAGCATCTTGCGGCTGAACAGGTCGGCCAGCTTGCCCCAGATGGGGGTCGTGGCCGTCGTCGTCAGCAGGGTCGCCGTGATCACCCAGGTGTAGGCCGACTCGCCGCCGCCCAGGTCGCTGATGATGCGCGGCAGCGCGTTGGTCACGACCGTCGACGACAGCATCGCCACGAACATCCCGATGAGCAGACCGGAGAGGGCTTCGAGGACCTCGCGGTGGGTCATCCGGCCGTCGGCCTCGACGGGCGCCGTCCCGGTGATGGCGGCGGACGTGCTGCTCATGGGGTCCCTTCGGGGGTCACGCCGGTCGCGGCGAGATCGTGGATGAGGCGGTCGAGCCGGCCGGCGAGGTGGTCGACGTCGTCCTCGGTCCAGTCGTCGAGCAGGGGGGCGAGCCGGGCGGTCATCGTGGCGCGGGCCCGCTCGATCTCGGCGCGACCCTGGTCGGTCAGGCGGACCATGTGGGTCCGGCCGTCGCCAGGCCCGAGGACGCGCTCGAGCAGCCCGGCCGTGGTCAGCTCGGTGACGTGTCGGCTCATCGTCGAGACGCCGACGTGGGCGCAGGCGGCGAGGTCGCTGACCCGCAGGTCGCCGCGCTGCTCGGCCAGGTTGAGGACGGCGATCCCGGACATCCCCGTCGGGAACGAGGTCCTGGTGACCTCGCGCCAGGTGAGGTTCAGCTCGCTGACCCGGCGCAGCAGGCCCATGACCCGCTCCCGCTCGGGTGCGACAGCTTGGGTGGCTCGGGTGGCTGTCGGCGCCATGTCGACCACACTCCTCCAGTTGGTTGCCGAACACAACCTATCTCACATGGTTGACGAAGGCAACTATTCGCCGCGGTGCGGCAGGATGAGCGCCTCATGACCGAGCAGCCCGCCTCCCGGCCCCGACGCACCGCCGGGTCGCTCGGGTCGCGCAACCCCGACGACACCGGTCCCGACGCCATCTACGACGAGGTCGCCGGCTGGGCCGCGGACCAGGGCCTCGAGCTCTACCCCACGCAGAGCGAAGCCCTGATCGAGCTCGTCTCCGGCAGCAATGTGGTGCTGGCTACTCCGACGGGTTCGGGGAAGAGCCTGGTCGCCATGGGCGCCTTGTACGCGGCGTTCGCGCGCGGAGATCGCGGGATCTGGACCGCACCGGTCAAGGCCCTGGTGTCCGAGAAGTTCTTCGCGCTCATCGAGGCCTTCGGTGCCGCGAACGTCGGCATGCTCACCGGCGATGCCTCGGTGAACCCGGACGCGCCGATCCTCACCGCGACCGCCGAGGTCCTGGCCAACCACGCGCTGCGCGACGGCCCGTCCAGCGACCTCGCCGTCGTCGTGATGGACGAGTTCCACTACTACGGCGACCCGGAGCGCGGATGGGCCTGGCAGGTGCCGCTGCTCGAGCTGACGAGGGCGCAGTTCCTCTTGATGTCGGCGACGCTCGGCGACGTGTCCTTCTTCCGCGAGGACCTCACTCGGCGTACCGGACGGAGCACGGCGGTCGTTGCGGGGTCGGACCGGCCGGTGCCGCTGACCTACTACTACGAGCGCACACCGGTGCACGAGACGATCGAGGAGCTGCTCGCCACCGACAGGGCGCCGGTCTACGTCGTCCACCCGACCCAGGCCGCGGCGCTGGAACGGGCGCAGGCACTCACCAGCGTGAACATCGCCAGCCGCGAGCAGCGCGACGCGATCGCAGCCGCGATCGGCGGCTTCCGGTTCCGGTCGGGCTTCGGCGCAACGCTGTCGCGGCTGGTGCGCCACGGCGTCGGCGTACACCACGCGGGCATGCTCCCCCGCTACCGGCGGCTGGTAGAGACGCTCGCGCAGGCCGGGCTGCTCAAGGTCGTCTGCGGCACCGACACGCTCGGCGTGGGCATCAACGTGCCGATCCGCACCGTGCTGCTCACGTCGCTCGCCAAGTACGACGGCACGCGGGTGCGTCACCTCACCGCGCGCGAGTTCCACCAGATCTCCGGGCGCGCGGGGCGGGCCGGCTTCGACACCGCCGGCACCGTGGTCGCGCAGGCGCCCGAGCACGAGGTCGAGAACGCCCGGCTCATCGCGAAGGCGGGCGACGACGCAAAGAAGCTCAAGAAGCTGGTGCGCAAGAAGCCGCCCGAGGGGTTCGTGTCGTGGGGCGAGGCGACCTTCACCCGGCTGATCGCCTCCGAACCCGAGCCGCTGCGGTCCAGCTTCCGGGTCACCCACGCGATGCTGCTCAACGTCCTCGCCCGGCCCGGCGACCCGTTCCCCGCGGTGCGCCAGCTGCTCGAGGACAACCACGAGCCGCGAGCCAACCAGCTGCGGCACATCCGGCGCGCCATCGCCATCATCCGGGCGCTGATCGCGGGCGGCGTCGTCGTCGAGGTCGACCCACCGGACCCCGACGGGCGCCGCTGGGCGCTGACGATCGAGCTGCAGCCGGACTTCGCCCTCAACCAGCCGCTGTCGCCGTTCGCTGTTGCGGCGCTCGAGCTGCTGGAACGCGAGTCACCGACGTACTCCCACGACGTCCTGTCCGTACTCGAGGCGACGCTGGAGGACCCGCGCCAGGTGCTGTCGGCGCAGCGCAGCACTGCCCGTGGCGAGGCGGTCGCGGCGATGAAGGCCGAGGGCATCGAGTACGACGAGCGGATGGAGCTGCTCGAGGACGTGACCTACCCGCGGCCGCTCGAGGACCTGCTGGGCCACGCGTTCGAGACCTACCGGCGCGGGCACCCGTGGGTCGCGGACTCCGAGCTCAAGCCCAAGTCGGTGGCCCGCGACCTGTCCGAGCGCGCGATGACCTTCGCGGAGTACGTCTCGTTCTACGGGCTGGCCAGGTCCGAGGGCCTGATGCTGCGCTACCTGGCCGACTCGTTCAAGGCGCTGCGCCAGACGGTGCCCGATGCCTTGCGCACCGACGACCTCCGCGACCTCACCGAGTGGCTGGGCGAGCTGGTCCGCCAGGTCGACTCCAGCCTGCTCGACGAATGGGAGCGGCTGACCGCCGGCCAGGACTCGGGCGGCGAGCCGTCTCTGGTCCGCGACGACCGGCCGCCGGCGGTGACGTCGAACGCGCGCGCGTTCCGGGTGCTCGTGCGCAACGCGTTGTTCCGCCGGGTCGAGCTCGCGGCGCTGCGGCGCTACGACCTGCTCGGTGAGCTGGACGCCGAGTCCGGCTACGACGCCGACGCGTGGGCCGATGCGATGGCCGGCTACTGGGCGGAGCACGACGCGCTCGGCACCGGGCCGGACGCGCGCGGGCCGGCGTACCTGATGATCTCCGAGGAACCGACCCGGTGGCTGGTGCGGCAGGTGTTCGACGACCCGGCCGGCGACCACGACCGGGGCATCTCCGCCGAGGTCGATCTGGCCGCCTCCGACGAGGCCGGCGTCGCGGTCCTGCGGGTCACCGCCGTCGATCGCCTCGACGGCGCCTGGCTCCCCTGACCTGGTCGCGCGGTGTGGCTCGCGCACGTGTCAGCCGCTGGTCGCCATATCTGGCGACCAGCGGCTGACAACAGACGTGACGCTTACCTCTCCCCGGTGCCCCCGCGGCAGAGGCCCAACGTGCCCGGCGCACCGTGCGGCAGCTGGTAGTAGCGCCAGGAGTCCGCGGCGGTCTGGACCTGCGAGGCGAGCTGCCCCACAGGATCCGACAGGTCGAAGTCGTTGAGCCCGCTGGCGGCACACGCCGAGTTGGCGTGGTCCAGAGCGCCCGTCTCGTTGGTGTTGTTCATTGTGCCGGGCGGCCCCTTCACCTCACCGGCGAAAGCCCCACCGGCCGGCACACCCACAAGGGCCGTCACGCAGAAGGCGGCCGCAATGAGTCGCTTCATTACCATTCTCCCTCCCCTTGGTCCGACGACAGCGACCGGAAGGTACGCCGCGCTTGAAGCGCCGTCAACCGCATCTTGGCGACCGACGAGGTCCCCGAAACCATTGCCCTACAACAAGAACCCAACGGTCTGTACACCGATGATGCACGCCGGGTTGCGGCGTTGGGGCCGACGCTAGGAGAGCGCGAGACGCACTGCCATACGCAGATCTGCTAATGCCTGGGGCTCACTGGCTCGCGCACTTGTCAGCCGCTGGACGCCCTATCGGACGTTGAGCGGCTGACAAGTCCCGGCCACGGCGTACCGCAGCTCCCTCACGATCACCTGGGACGACCCCGACAGCGAGCCCAACCAGCGAGACGGTTAGCAAACGGAGCCTCCGCAAGAGCTGCTGGCCGCATCCCGGCATACCGATCGGTATCCGCCACGATCGCTCGCGTGGAACGGGTCGAGGAGCCGCGCATCTCGGCGGGATGCTGACAGCGATGCGTGACGGATCGTGACCGCTCCACGAGGGGGCTGGCGCTCGTCGCTGCCGAGGTGCATCGTGGGGCCGCTCGCGTTGCCCAGCCCCCGTGGCGCGGCGGCGTGGGGGCCTGCGCCGCCGCTCCCCCTCTCGGCGGTTCAGACCTGCGGGGGCGGGGCGACGAAGAGTGCGATCCCTGTGGATCGTCAACCACGCCTGCCCCGCCTCCGCGCCCAACGACGGGCCGTGCGGGTCGTGCCGTGAGCGGCCGTTCCCTCGGCCCCGTAACCGACCGATGCGCCGATGACCCTGACAGACCTTGACCCGCCGACACGTCGAGTCCAGCCTGAGTGCAGGTCATGATGACCCTCCTTCCTCCCCAGACCCCGGAGGTGAGTGATGGACCCGCTGACGACGGACGAGTACGGCGGCGATGTCGCCGCCAAAGACCGCGAGGCTGCTCTAGACGGTCGCGCGTGGGACGCCGACGCACGGGACCGCGCCGCAGATCGTCGGGACGACATCGCGGCCATGCGCGAAGCGGTGCTCGACGGCCGGGAGGCTGCCGTCGAAGCCCTCCTGGCTGCGGCCGACGTGCGCGATCGACTCGCAGAAGAGCGCGACCGCCGAGCCGATGAACGCGACACAGCCGCCGAGAGGCGTCCCTTCACCTCCCAGGAGGAGCACGAGGCCGCCGCACTCGATCGTGGGCTGTCAGCCGTGGATCGCTTCAATTCGGGCGTCGATCGCGATCGCAGTGCCGGTGACCGTGCCGAGCTCATGGGGCTGCCGCGGGGGACACTGCGACGACCGTCGGACGGTCAGGCGTGAGTGCCGTGCGCGAGTGCCTGAAGGCACCGAGGCGAGCTGGACGACGTTGGCCGGTGTTTAGGTCGCAACTGCCTAGCTCGACCCTGTGGCCTCGAGTCTTGTGGAGATGGGCTTCAGCAAAGAGATGAGGTCGTCGAGCTCGACCCGTTCCAGCTGGTCGTATGGAGCGTCGGCGAGAGCGTCGGTCAGTGACTCGATCCGGTCCTTGGTCGTACGGCCGGCATCGGTGAAGCGACCGGAGGCATCGAGGAGGCCGCGGTCGCGTAGTCCCGCCATGACCTCAGCCAGGCGGGCCTTGGGAAGGTGGTGGATCCGGCCGAACGAATCAGCCGGGTAGATGCCGCTCGCGAGGGCGCTGAGCACGTGGGCCTCGGTCCCGCCGATCCGCTCGGAGACCAGCGCAGCGATGTGGCCGTCCCCACGGTGCTCGCGGAGCATGTTGGCCGCGTGCCAAAGCCGGGCCACGGGCTCCTCTGGCATCGGGAGCGTGCGGAGCCCGGCGTACATGACTCGTCCCTCGGTCGGGGCGCTGGTCGAAGCCTTGGCGAGGAGCTCGGCGGCGCGCGCGAACCCGGGAGTCTCGACGAGGTGGCCCAGGATCCGCCGCAGCGCCGCCACGCAGCCCTGCTCACGCGCTGCGTGCGCCGCCTCGGGTGTGGTCGTGTCCCAGACCTTGGGGATATGGCGGGCCACCTCACCGTCGGCGAAGTTGTAGAAGGCCGCATGCACAACCTCGGCCGGGACCCGGCCGAGCGGCGCCGAGCGTCCCGCGAAGTAGCCGTCCCAGTAGCTACGGAAGCCAAGCGCCACCATCGAGTCGTTGGGCTCCGGAGAGAAGAAGTTGACCAGGGAGATCGGCTCGGTGAGCTCGAAGAGACGGCGGGCGACGGGCTCCGAAGGCTGCATCTGTTCTTCTCC
>DATBDW010000210.1:0-2646 GCA_036269735.1 Actinomycetes bacterium | reverse complement strand
CCTCGGGACGGTCGATCAGCGCGTTGAGCACCTGGTAGTAGCGGGTCGCGGACATGTCGAAGAGCTCGCGGATCGCCTGCTCCTTGGCACCCGCGTACTTCCACCACTGTCGCTCGAAGGCGAGGATCTCCTGGTCACGGGCGTCGAGCTGCGCCACGGCGCCGGCGTCGATCGGCCGGAAGGCGTTGGCGGCGTCCATGGCACTCCTTGCACGGGACTGTGGCGCGGGTACTGGCGAGCCGTCGGTCGGGTGCCGGGGGACCGGCGGTTCGCATCGTACGCGGCGAATGACAGCGATGTCATTTACCCGGGGACCGTGTTGGAGACCCGTTCGCGAGCGGCTGCAGGGTCACACCGGCGCCGCGGATGGCGTCGACCAGGCGCTCGCCGGCCGCCACCGTCTCCCCCGACCAGACGACGGACCGGACCAGCTCGCCTGCCACCTCCGCGCCGGGCTCGACGACCGACCGGCCGCCGGACGCAAGCATGTTGGCCCGCAAATAGTCCGCCGGGGTCCCACAGTCGACGGCAGGCCCGGGAGTCTCGACCAGTTCCAGCCGGCCGTCGGCGTACAGCTGCCGCCACGACACCTCGTAGAGCCCGGCCGGTAGGACAGGGAGGTCGCGCACCGACCACCACGGCAGGGCCGCGCTGCCGACGTACTGCAGGTCACCGAAGTCCTGGCGCCGCCCGGTGCGGGCGCAGAGCAGCCGTGGGCGCTCGCCGTCCCAGCCGTCGAGCAGCACGCCGAGCGGGTCGTCGTCGCGCGGGTGGCACGCGTCGGCGTTGGTGAGCAGGACGGCAGCCCCGGCCAGCCACCCCCGCAGGTTGCCCAGCGCGCCCGCCGTCCCGAGCGCGACGGGTTGCTCCACCTCGACGTGCACGTCCTGGCCGGCGAGCGCGGCCACGACCTGATCGGCGTGGTGGTGTGCATTGACCGCGGTCCTCGCAACGTGGGGCACCAGCCTGGCCAGGGCACCGTCGAGCAGCGTGCGGCCGGCAACGGTGCACAGCGCCTTGGGCCGTACGGCCGTCAGCGGCCGCAGCCGCGTCCCCGCCCCGGCGGCCAGCACGACCCCGGCCAGCTCAGTCATCTCACCCACCGAGCCACGATGTCATCCCCGCCCGGCGCCGGAATGACGCACCGGTCCCGGCCGTTCCCCTCTCGTGCCTGCTGTCACCGTGGACGACGTCCTGACCCTCCCCCGACTGCCCGAGCCCGACCTCACTGAGGTGGACCGCCCGGTTCGCTCGGTGACCACGGCGCCCAGAGGCTTCGAGGGCGAGGGCTTCCCGGTCCGCCGGGCCTTCGCCGGCGTCGATCTGGCCGACCTGGACCCGTTCGTCCACCTCGACCAGATGGGCGAGGTGGAGTACGCACCTGGCGAGCCCAAGGGGACGCCGTGGCATCCGCACCGCGGCTTCGAGACCGTCACCTACATGATCGACGGGGAGATGGCCCACCAGGACTCCAACGGCGGCGGCGGGCTCATCACCAACGGCGACACCCAGTGGATGACCGCCGGCTCGGGGATCCTGCACATCGAGACCCCGCCCGAGTCGCTGGTCGTGAGCGGAGGCCTCTTTCACGGCTTCCAGCTCTGGGTGAACCTGCCGCGGGACAAGAAGTGGGCGAAGCCCCGCTATCAGGACATCCGCGGCGCCAAGGTCGGGCTGCTCGCCTCTGCCGACGGCGGCGCTCTTGTCCGGCTGATCGCCGGCGCGCTGCCCGGCGTGGCCGTGCCCGGGCCGGGCTCGACGTACACCCCGATCACGCTGGCGCACGCCACGCTGCAGCCCGGCGCGTCCGTGACGCTGCCGTGGGAACGCGACTACAACGCGCTGGTGTACGCCCTCGGCGGGTCCGGGACCGTTGGCGCCGACGCGCGGCCCCTGCGTTCCGGCCAGCTGGCCGTGCTCGGTGCCGGAGACCGGGTCACCGTGCGGGCCGACGCAACTCAGCAGAAGCGCACCCCGGAGCTGGATGTGCTCGTGCTCGGCGGTCAGCCGATCCGGGAACCCGTCGCCTGGTACGGACCGTTCGTCATGAACGAGGAGAGCGAGCTCCGGACGGCCTTCGAGGATTTTCAGGCCGGCCGGCTGGGAACTATCCCCGCGCAGTCCGCCTGACCCTCCCGACCCGAGCTTGGCGCCCGCACCCGGCGCCCCGCGACACGGCCCCCGACCTCTCCACGGTCGGGGGCCGCGCCGTGTGCGGCGTGGGTCAGGGCGGCTTCGGAGGATGGAGGTCGGTGTCGGGCCGGGCTCTGTGCGCGGCTCTCCGTGCGCGTTCGCTTCGCCGTCGGGTTGCGGCTGGTGCCGTGGCGGAGGAGTCGCGCCGGGCGGCGCGGTGATCGAGCGTCGGCGCCGCGGGTCAAAGCGGCGGGTCCTTCGTGAGCGCGGGTGGGCGCACCGGGTGAGCTTCAGTTGCTCGCAGCGGGTTCAGGTCCGCCGTCTGGTGGTGAGCAGCTGGAGGCGGTACCGGTGGTGTTGTCTGGGTCGCTGTGAAGCGTCACGGGTTTGATGCCGCTCCTGTTTGAGTCACAGGAGGATGTGCGCATGCCTAAGAGAATCGATCCCGCGGTCAAGGAGCGGGCGCTGCGGATGTTCGTCGAGCACCGCGGTGACTATTCCTCGGACACGGCG
>DATBDW010000209.1:0-1688 GCA_036269735.1 Actinomycetes bacterium | reverse complement strand
TACAGGGCCGTGGAGTCGACGCCGCCGGAGAGGATGCGCCCGCTCGCCGGCGCGGCGAGGTTGTAGGCGCGGCCGAGCCGGGTGATGCCGTCGAGCAGGATGACCACGTCGTGCCCGAGCTCGACGAGCCGCTTGGCCCGTTCGATCGAGAGCTCCGCGACGATCGTGTGGTCCTCGGCCGGCCGGTCGAAGGTGGAGGCGATGACCTCTCCCTTGACGGCCCGCTGCATGTCGGTGACCTCTTCGGGCCGCTCGTCGACGAGGACCACCATGAGGTGCACCTCGGGGTTGTTCGTCGAGATCGCGTTGGCGATGGCCTGCATCACCATGGTCTTGCCGGACTTCGACGGCGACACGATGAGGCCGCGCTGGCCCTTGCCGATCGGGGCGACCAGGTCGATGACCCGGGTGGTGAGGATGCTGGGATCGGTCTCGAGCCGCAGGCGCTCCTGCGGGTAGAGCGGGGTCAGCTTGTTGAAGTCGACCCGGTTCTTGGCCTTCTCGGGGTCGGCCCCGTTGACCGAGTCGAGGCGGACGAGCGCGTTGAACTTCTCCTTGCGCTCCCCCTCGTGCGGCTGGCGCACGGCGCCGGTGATCGCATCGCCCTTGCGCAGGCCGGCCTTGCGGACCTGGGCCAGCGAGACGTAGACGTCGTTCGAGCCGGGGAGGTATCCCGAGGTCCGGATGAACCCGTAGTTGTCGAGGATGTCGAGGATGCCGGCGACCGGCACCAGCACGTCGTCCTCGCTGATCTCGGGCAGACTGCCGTCGCCGCTATCGGCCGGGGCGAAGCCATCGCGCCCGCCGGGGCGGCGGTTGCGGTTGCGGTCCCGGTAGCGCCCGCGCCGCCGGCTGCGGCCGCTGCGGTCGAAGTCGTCCTCGTCGTCGCGAGCGCCCTGCTGGCCCTGCTGGCCGGGCTGGTTCTGCTGGCCGGGCTGATTCTGCTGGTTCTGCTGGTTCTGCTGGTTCTGCTGACGGTTCTGTTGGTTCGGTTGGGTCTGCTGGCGACCCTGCGAGTCGCCGTCCCGCTTGCGCTCGGGACGGTCGGCGCGATCGTTGCGATCGGCTTGTTCGGCGCGGTCGGCGCGGTCGGCATTGTCGGCGCGGTCAGTACGGTCCGCGCGCTCCGTCCGCGTGCTGCGGTTGGCTCGCTCGCCGTGCTGGGTGCGCTCGCGGCGGGCAACACCGGTGGCGGCGCTGGCCCCCTCGGGGGCCGCGCCGTTCGCCGTACCGGAGGTGGTGGCGTCGGGCTGGGTGGTGCGGGAGTTGCTGCCATTGGTCGGGGCACTGCTCGCGGAGCCGCCGGACTGGCGCTCCTTGATGGCCTCGATCAGCTGGCCTTTGCGCATCTTGGCGGTGCCGCTGATGCCCAGCTCCCCCGCCAGGCTCTGCAGCTCGGCGAGCACCATGCCGGAGAGCCCGGTGGCGCGCTTGCGGGGCGCCTTGGTGCCGGCGGAGCTGCTGTCCCCGGTGCCCGTTGCGGGCGCGTCGAGGACGTCGGTGGTGTCGGACACGGAATGGTCCTTCCTGGGGCGACGGGCCGCTGCGGCGGCGCCGGTCGGTTGCTGCGTCCCGTGCTGGGACGTCGACAGAATGGATCGCCCACCAGGTTCCGCGGGACCGGTCACGGCTGCCCTGCGCGATCCCCGGTGGCTCCGCTGGACCTCGCCCCGGAGGGGAACCGGGTG
>DATBDW010000208.1:0-3146 GCA_036269735.1 Actinomycetes bacterium | reverse complement strand
CAGCGAGGTCTCGCCGAACGCGTTCTTGGTGGCGCTGGACAGGGCCAGGCAGCCCACGACCCGGCCGCCGGCGCGCAGCGGCATCGACAGGAAGGTCGCCATCCGGCCCTCGTCGTCCTGGCCGAGGTGGCCGTGCGGGTCCGCGACCCGAGGGACGAGGTCCCCGACCTGCACCGGTACGCCGGTCACCTGGGTGGCGGCGTCGGCGATCGCGCCGAAGAACTCGGTGTACTGCTGGTGCGAGGACTCCCGCGCGACCGTCAGGTAGGTCACCTTGTCGTCGAGCATGCAGACGGCCGCCAGGTCGTAGTCGACGATCCGGCCGAGTACGCCGAGCACGGCGGCCACGGTCTCCTCGAACCCGCGCACGTCGGCGGCGATCTGGGTGACCTCGGCCGCGACCGACGCCTCGAACAGCTTGCGGTCCAGCAGCTCGGAGACCCGCGCCATGACCTCGTCGTCGGAGACCTCGACCGGGTCCGGGCGCAGGGGCGGCCGGCCACCGCGGGCCTCGTCGGCCGCCGCGATCACCTCGGCCACGGCGTCCACCAGCTCCGGGGCCTCGAAGTCCTTGGTGAGGAAGCGGTCCGCGCCGGTCTGCTTCCCCCAGTAGCGGTCCGAGGCGGCGTCCAGCGACGTCAGCAGGATGATCGGGACGTCCGCGGTCTGCCAGTCGTCCTTGAGCAGCCGGGCGGCGACGTAGCCGGAGAGCCTCGGCATCTGCACGTCGAGGATCACGGCGTCCGGCTGGGTCCGGAAGGCGCCCTGCACGGCCTCGACGCCGTCCTCGGCGGTGACGACCTGGTAGCCGGCCCGCTCGAGCACGGTCGACACGATCCGGCGCAGCGTGGGGCTGTCGTCGGCGATCAGCACGGTGGGCATCAGGAGCCTCGGATCTCTGGGTCGTGGAGGGGTACGCCGCTCCGGTGGTCGTTCATCGGCCGAGGAGACGGCGGACCGTATCGATGAGTTCGGCCTGGTCGAACTGGCTCTTGAGCAGGTAAGCGCTGGCACCTGCGTCCAGACCGGCCCGCTGGTCGGCCTCGTCCCCGCGTGAGGTCATGATCACGACGGGCACGTCCTCCCAGCCGCGGGTGGCGCGGATGGTACGGGTCAGGGTGAACCCGTCCATGCCGGGCATCTCGACGTCGGAGAGCACCAGGTCCACCGGCTCGTCGCGCAGCCGGGACGCACCGTCCAGACCGTCGACGGCGGTGGTGACGTCGTAGCCGGCGCCCTCGAGGATGACGCGCTGGAGCTCGCGGACGCCGACCGAGTCCTCGACCACCAGCACCCGCGGGCGCCCGACGCCGCGTTGAGCGGGGACCCCGCTCCGACCGGGCCGGGTCGCGGCCGTCGTCCTGGGGGCTGCCTTGTGGCCCGAGTCGAGCCCGGCGACCTTGGCTCCGGTGAGCTGGCCGACCGCGATCTCCCGGACGTCCAGGACGAGGACGACGCTGCCGTCGCCGTCGATGGTGGCGCCCGCGACGATGGGCAGCCGGCCGAGGAAGGTGCCGAGCTCCTTGACGACCATCTCGGACTCGCCCTCGAGCTCGTCGACGGCGAACGCGAGCATCTCCCCCGCCCCGCCGTGCTGCACCACGACCACGGCTCGCGGCTCGCGCTGCCCGGGGACGCCGAGGACGGTGCCGAGGTCGACGACCGGCATCGCGCGGCCTTCGCGCACGATCACCGGCACTCCGGCGACCTCGTGCGTGTCGGCACCGGCCAGGCCGAGGGTCTCGATCACCGCCGTCACCGGCAGGGCGTAGCGGTCGTCGCCGACCCGGGCGACCAGGCACCGCAGGACGCCGAGCGTCACGGGGAGGCTCATCGTGAAGGTTGTGCCGCGCCCCGGCTCGGCGTGGACCTCGATGGTCCCGCTGAGGTCCTCGACAACGGTACGTACGACGTCCAGGCCGACCCCGCGACCGGACGTCTGGGTCACCTCGTCGCGGGTGGAGAAGCCTGGCGAGAACAGGACCTGGAGCAGCGCGCTGCCGGTGGCTGCGCTGTCCGGAGCAATGGCGCCGCGGGCGACGGCAACCTCGCGCAGCCGCGACTCGTCGACGCCGCGACCGTCGTCATGGACCTCGATGACCACGGTCGAGCCGGCGGCGCGCGCCGAGACGCTCACGGTGGCCTGCGCCGGCTTGCCGGCCTGCAGCCGTGCCGCGGGTGGTTCGCAGCCGTGGTCGACGGCGTTGGTGACCAGGTGGCGCAACGAGTCGGCGACGGCGTCGAGGACGCGGGTGTCCAGCTCGACGTCCTGGCCGGTGAGCACGAGCCGGACGTCCTTGGCCTCGCCCTCGCGGGCCAACGACAGGTCACGCACGAGCTGGGGGAACCCCGCGAGCACGCGGTGCAAGGGGACCATGGCCAGGCCCATCGCGCCGTCGCGGACGGCGGCAAGCCGCGCCTCGGCATCCTCGGCCCGGGCCAGCAGCTCGCGCCCGGCGGCGCCCATCTGGTCGCCGAGGGCGACCAGCCCGTGCAACGCGTCGAGCGCCTGCTGGTCGACGTCCTGCTCGGCCAGGGCCACGCGAACCGCTCGGGCCGCACGCTGGTGTCCGGCGGCCAGCGCGGCCACCTCGCGGCCGTGGCGGCCGATCCGGCGTACGTCGAGCTCGGCCTCCCCCACGACGTCGAGCAGGTCGTGCACCCGCCGGGTCGGGACCCGGATCGAGTCGCTGCGCAGGCGCCCCTCCTCCAGGTCCCCCAGGTCCTCCTCGAGGAGCCGGGGTACGGCAACGGGGTCGTCACCGTCGATGGCGGAGGTCAGCGCGGCGAGCACGGCGGCGATGTCGTCGGGCCCCACCGGGTGCGGTGTCCCGGGCAATGACCGGTTGATGCTCTCGGCGGCCACCAGCAGGACGTCCACGAGGTCCTTGCGCACGGCGACGCGGCCGTCCTTGACCGCTCCGAGCAGGTCCTCCGCCCGGTGGGCGACATCGACGACCTCGCCGAGCCCGAGCATCCGGGCCGACCCCTTCACGGTGTGCGCGTCGCGGAACAGCGCCGCGACCAGCTGGCGCGGCGCCTGATGGTCCTCGAGCCGGAGCAGCCCGTCGCAGAGCGAGGCGAGGCGTTCCTCGACCTCGGCTCGGAAGGTGGCGACCAGCTCGGGGTCGTCGGCCCAGGCCGGC
>DATBDW010000207.1:0-2771 GCA_036269735.1 Actinomycetes bacterium | reverse complement strand
CGCCACGCCTGAAGGCATCACCAACCCGCCGATCGACGAGCTGCTCTCGACGGTCGACTCGAAGTACAGCCTCGTCATCTACGCCGCCAAGCGGGCCCGCCAGATCAACGCCTACTACTCGCAGCTGGGCGAGGGCCTGCTCGAGTACGTCGGCCCGCTCGTCGAGACGCACGTCCACGAGAAGCCGCTCTCCATCGCCATGCGGGAGATCAACTCCAACATGCTGACCCTGGAGAAGGTCGAGCAGGCCTGAGCCACGAGCCGACCATGACCTCTGACCGGCCTCGCGTGGTGCTCGGGGTCGGCGGCGGCATCGCGGCCTACAAGGCGGCCGAGCTGCTCCGGCTGTTCACGGAGAGCGGGCACGACGTCCGGGTCGTTCCCACCCGGGCCGCCCTGCAGTTCGTCGGCGCGGCCACCTGGTCCGCCCTGAGCGGGCACTCCGTGACGGCCGAGGTGTGGGACGACGTCGAACACGTCCCGCACGTGCGCCTCGGCCAGGGAGCCGACCTCGTCGTCGTAGCGCCCGCCACCGCGGACCTGATGGCCCGCGCCGCCGCGGGGCTCGCCGACGACCTGTTGACCAGCACCCTGCTGACCGCCCGCTGCCCGGTCCTGATGGCACCGGCGATGCACACCGAGATGTGGCTGCACCCGGCCACCCAGGCCAACGTCGCGCTGCTCCGCGGCCGCGGCGTGCAAGTCCTCGACCCGGCCACCGGACGGCTCACCGGTGCCGACACCGGTCCGGGCCGGCTGCCCGAGCCCGCCGAGATCTTCGCAGCCGCGCACCGGGCGCTGGCCGGTCGCGCGGCCACCCGTGACCTCGAGGGCCGCCACGTCGTGGTGTCCGCGGGCGGCACCCGCGAGCACATCGACCCGGTCCGGTTCCTCGGGAACCGGTCCTCCGGCCGGCAGGGCTGGGCGCTCGCGACCACCGCGGCCGCCCGCGGTGCCCAGGTCACCCTGGTGGCCGCCAACGTGGCGCTGCCCGAGCCGGCTGGCGTCACGGTCGTCCCGGTCGGGTCCGCCGAGGAGCTGCGCGAGGCCGTGCTCAAGGCAGCGCCCAGCGCCGACGCCGTCGTGATGGCCGCTGCGGTGGCCGACTTCCGCCCGCGCGACACCCACGCAACCAAGATCAAGAAGGGGCCGAGCGAGCCGGACTCGGTGGCCCTGGTGCGCACCGCCGACGTGCTCGCCGAGGTGGCACGTCCCCCACGGGCCCGCGACGGCCAGGTCGTCGTCGGGTTCGCCGCGGAGACGGGCGACCTCGAGGGCGACGCGCTCACCCACGGCCGGGCCAAGCTGGCCGCCAAGGGCGCCGACCTGCTCGTGGTCAACGAGGTGGGCGTCGCCGGGCACCCCACCGGGTTCGAGGGCGCCGACAACGCCGCGGTCGTGCTCGGTGCCGACGGCTCCGAGACGCTGGTCCCGCTCGGGCCCAAGGAGGCCCTGGCCGACACGGTCTGGGACCTGGTCCGACAACGTTGGACATCGGCATAGTCGGCAGCGCTGGGCAGCAACGCCCGACCGTTAGACTCACCCGACCGGCCGAGAGTCCCCGACCGCCTAGGAGCACTGTGTCCCGCCGTCTCTTCACCTCGGAGTCCGTCACCGAGGGTCACCCGGACAAGATCGCCGACCAGATCAGCGACTCGATCCTGGACGCCCTCATCGCGGAGGACCCGACCAGCCGGGTCGCGGTCGAGACCCTGATCACGACCGGACAGGTGCACGTCGCCGGCGAGGTCACGACCACGACGTACGCCGACATCGCCGGGATCGTGCGCGAGCGGATCCTCGACATCGGCTACGACTCGTCGGCCAAGGGCTTCGACGGCAACTCGTGCGGGGTCTCGGTCTCGATCGGTGCGCAGTCCAGCGACATCGCCCAGGGCGTGGACGCGGCCTACGAGGCGCGCACCGGCGAGTCGGTCGAGGACCCGCTGGACCGTCAGGGGGCCGGCGACCAGGGCCTGATGTTCGGCTACGCCTGCGACGACACCCCCGAGCTGATGCCGCTCCCGATCCACCTCGCACACCGGCTGGCCCAGCAGCTGACCGCCGTCCGTAAGGACGGCGCGGTGCCCTACCTGCGCCCCGACGGCAAGACCCAGGTGACCATCGAGTATCACGGCGACCGCGCCGTCCGCCTCGACACCGTCGTCGTGTCCAGCCAGCACGCCGCGGACATCGGCCTCGAGGCGATGCTCCAGCCCGACATCGCCGAGCAGGTCGTCAAGCCGGTGCTCGACGGGATGGACATCGACACCACCGGGTTCCGGCTCCTGGTGAACCCCACCGGGCGCTTCGAGGTCGGCGGCCCGATGGGCGACGCCGGCCTCACCGGCCGCAAGATCATCGTCGACACCTACGGCGGCATGGCCCGCCATGGTGGTGGCGCGTTCTCGGGCAAGGACCCGTCCAAGGTGGACCGCTCCGCGGCGTACGCGATGCGCTGGGTCGCCAAGAACGTCGTCGCGGCCGGACTGGCCCGCCGCTGCGAGGTCCAGGTGGCCTACGCGATCGGCAAGGCGCACCCGGTCGGCCTGTTCGTGGAGACGTTCGGCACCGAGACCGTGGCACCGGGGGTCATCCAGGACGCCGTCGTGGCCGTGTTCGACCTGCGGCCCGCCGCGATCATCCGCGACCTCGACCTGCTGCGGCCGATCTACGCCCAGACCGCCGCCTACGGCCACTTCGGCCGCGAGCTGCCCGACTTCACCTGGGAGCGCACCGACCGGGTCGACGCTCTCAAGGCCGCTGCTTCC
>DATBDW010000206.1:0-8578 GCA_036269735.1 Actinomycetes bacterium | reverse complement strand
TGCGGGACGTGACGGCGTCGACCTTCGCCGCGCTCTACGTGCCGTTCCTCGCCGGGTTCGCGGCCCTCATGCTGCGCGACGAGGACGGGGCGGACCGGGTCGTCGTGTTCATCGCGCTGGTCGTGCTCAGCGATGTCGGGGGCTACGTCGCCGGCGTGCTCTTCGGGCGTCACCCGATGGCGCCGACCGTCAGCCCGAAGAAGTCGTGGGAGGGGTTCTGCGGGTCCGCCCTGTTCTGCGCCGCCGGCGGCGCAGCGACGTTCCCGACGCTGCTCGACGGAGCCGCCGCGTGGCAGGGTGCCCTCGTCGCCCTGGCCGTGATGGTGACCGCGACCCTAGGCGACCTCGGGGAGTCGATGATCAAACGGGATTTGGGCATCAAGGACATGGGCAGCCTTCTGCCAGGTCATGGCGGCATCATGGACCGGCTCGACTCCCTGCTCCCGGCGGCCCCGGTCGCGTACCTGTTGCTCAGCTGGCTCGTCCCCTCCTAGGAGTCCGTCCGTGACCGTCCCCGGTGAGCTGACCTTCGCGGCACCGCGCCGCGCGAAGCCGCCGCGCCACCTCGCCGACCTCGACCCGGCCGGGCGCCGGGCGGCGGTGGCCGAGCTGGGCGAGCGGCCGTTCCGGGCCGGGCAGCTGGCGGTGCACTACTTCGACCATCTCGCCGAGGACCCCTCGACGATGACCGACGTCCCGGCGGCGTCCCGCCAGCGGCTCGCCGAGGCGCTGCTACCCGCGCTCCTCACGCCCGTCCGCCACCTCGAGGCCGACGCCGGCCGGACCCGGAAGACGCTCTGGCGACTCTTCGACGGCGCCACTGTCGAGAGTGTTCTGATGCGCTACCCGGGCCGGGTGACGCTGTGCGTCTCGTCGCAGGCGGGATGCGGCATGAACTGCCCGTTCTGCGCCACCGGTCAGGCCGGGCTCACCCGCAACATGTCCGCCGCCGAGATCGTCGGCCAGGTGGTCGCCGGCGCGCGGATGCTGCGACGGGGCGAGATCGCCGGCGGGCACGGCGACCAGCAGCGCGTCTCGAACGTCGTCTTCATGGGCATGGGCGAGCCGCTGGCCAACTACCGCGCAGTGATCGGTGCGGTACGCCGGCTCACCGACCCGCTCCCGGACGGTCTCGGCCTCTCGCAGCGCAACGTCACGGTGTCGACCGTTGGGCTGGTCCCGGCGATGGACCGGCTCGTCGCCGAAGATCTCTCGGTGACGTTGGCGGTGTCCCTGCACGCGCCCGACGACGAGCTGCGCGACGAGCTGGTCCCCGTCAACACCCGGTGGAAGGTCGCCGAGGTGCTTGACGCCGCCCGCCGCTACTTCGACGCCACCGGTCGCCGGGTCAGCATCGAGTACGCCTTGATCCGGGACATCAACGACCACAAATGGCGGGCCGACCTGCTCGGCACCGAGCTGAACCGCCGTGGCCGCGGGTGGGTGCACGTCAACCCGATCCCGCTGAACCCCACGCCGGGCTCCAAGTGGACCGCCAGCGACCCCGACGGCCAGCGCACGTTCGTGTCCCGGCTGCGCGCCCACGGGATCCCGACCACCGTCCGCGACACCCGTGGCCGTGAGATCGACGGCGCCTGCGGGCAGCTGGCCGCGGTGACTCCGGTCGCGGCGGCCCGGCCATGAGGCACCACGACCGGTTCCACCGAGTTGGGCACCTGCACAAGGGCTACCACCGCCGCCAGGTGGACGCGTTCGTCAACCAGGTGGAGGTCTCGCTCGGCGGGGTGTTCCAGCCGCCGACGGCCACCGAGGTACGCCAGGCCGGGTTCGAGCTCGTGCGCGGCGGTTACGACGTCTCAGAGGTGGACGAGTATCTCGACGTCCTGGAGGACCGCGTCATCCTCGCCCAGTCGGCGACCGCGGGACGCCGTGGCCGCCCCGACCTGGGCAGCGAGGCGGCGTACCTGCGGGACGAGCTCTCCGCGCCCTACATGCGCCGCTTTCCGCGGGCCCGCTTCTTCCGTCGCGGTTATGCCGTGGACGACGTGGACGACTTCGTCGACGCTGTCGTCGCCACCCTCGACGGTTCTGCCGGGGACGGGGGGATCAGCGTCGAGGACGTGCGCCGGGCGCCGTTCACCGCGCGACGGGGCGGCTACCGGGAGGACGCGGTGGACGACGCGATGGACCGGGTCGTGGAGCACCTGCTGCAGGTACGCCGGGAGGCGCGCCCGCCCGACGTCGTACCTCCGGCGCACCTCGGCGGCGCCGCCTTGGGTGATCCCGAGCTGGGCGATTCCGAGCTGGGACAAGCCGAGCCGACCGTCTGACCACCGAGCGCCCTGGCGCGGTCGGCCCAGCCGGACGAGGATGCCGTGGTGGGTGACTACCGGTCGACGTACGAACGAAGCCTCGCCGATCCCGAGGGCTTCTGGGGCGAGCAGGCCCGCCAGGTGTGGTGGCGGACCGAGCCGACCCAGGTGCTCGACAAGAGCAGACCGCCGTTCTACCGCTGGTTCCCCGACGGGGTGTTGAACACCTGCGAGAACGCGCTGGACCGCCATGTCGCCGAGGGCCATGGCGGGCGTACCGCGCTCATCTACGACAGCCCGGTGACCGGTACCGGGCGCAGCTTCACCTACGCCCAGCTGCTCGACGAGGTTGCCACCTTCGCGGGCGCGCTGGCGTCGCTCGGTGTCGTCAAGGGTGACCGGGTCGTCGTCTACTTGCCGATGATCCCCGAGGCCGTGGTGGCGATGCTCGCCTGCGCCCGCCTCGGCGCGGTGCACTCGGTCGTGTTCGGCGGCTTCGCGGCACCCGAGCTCGCTGCGCGGATCGAGGACGCCAGGCCGCGGGTCGTGGTATCCGCCTCGTGCGGCGTCGAGGTCGCGCGCGTCATCGAGTACAAGCCGCTGCTGGACCGGGCCCTCGAGCTGTCGTCGCACCAGCCCGACCACGTGGTGGTGGTGCAACGGCCGCAGGCGACGGCGGCCATGACGCCGGGTCGCGATGTCGACTGGGGAGAGCTCGTGAGCAAGGCGCAGCCGGCCGACTGCGTGCCGGTCGTAGCGACCGACCCGCTCTACGTCCTCTACACGTCCGGGACGACCGCGAAGCCCAAGGGCGTGGTGCGCGACAACGGCGGGCACGCGGTCGCGCTGGTGTGGTCGATGTGCAACGTCTACGACATCGGACCCGGTGACGTGTGGTGGACCGCGTCCGACGTGGGATGGGTCGTCGGCCACTCCTACATCGTCTACGCGCCGCTTCTCGTCGGTGCCACGACGGTGCTCTACGAGGGTAAGCCGGTCGGCACGCCGGATGCCGGCGCGTTCTGGCGCGTCGTCGAGGAGCACCGGGTGCAGGCGCTGTTCACGGCACCGACCGCGATCCGCGCGGTGAAGAAGGAGGACCCACCCGGGTCGCTGCTCGCCGGCCGCGACGTGTCGTCCCTCCAGACGCTCTTCCTCGCGGGGGAGCGGCTCGACCCCGACACCTGGCAGTGGGCCACCGACCGGCTCGGGGTGCCGGTCATCGACCACTGGTGGCAGACCGAGACCGGCTGGCCGATCGCGGCGAACCTGCGCGGGCTCGAACCGATGCCGGTCAAGCCTGGCTCGCCCACCGTCGCGGTGCCGGGCTACGACGTGCGGGTGCTCGACCCGTCGGGTGCCGAGATATCGGGAGGCAGCGAGGGCGCGATCTGCATCCGGCTGCCGATGCCGCCGGGAACGCTGCCGACGTTGTGGGAGGACGACGAGCGGTTCGTGTCGTCGTACCTCTCGGCTTTCGACGGCTACTACCTCACCGGCGACGGTGGGTACATCGACGAGGACGGCTACCTGTTCGTGATGGGCCGCACCGACGACGTCATCAACGTCGCGGGCCACCGCCTGTCTACCGGGTCGATGGAGGCGGTGCTGGCCGGGCATCCAGCGGTCGCGGAGTGTGCGGTCATCGGCGTGCACGACGACCTCAAGGGCCAGGTGCCCCGCGGGCTCGTCGTGCTCAAGGCCGGGGTCGCCGTCGACCCGGAGGACCTGCGTGCCGACCTGGTCGCGCGGGTCCGCGCCCAGATCGGTGCGGTGGCCTCGCTGCGCCAGATCGACGTCGTTGCGGCGCTGCCGAAGACGCGTTCCGGCAAGATCCTGCGCCGGTCGCTGCGCGCCATCGCGGACGGTGTCGAGGAGCCGGTTCCGTCGACGATCGAGGACCCAGGTGTTCTCGAGGCGCTGCGCCCGACGCTGGTGGGTGGGACCTAGCCGAGGGCGACGAGGGCGCCGAGCGCGAACCCGACGCCGGCGAGCCACAACCACGTCGGCAGCCGTTGCAGCATGTCACCCACCTCCAGTCCGGAAGACCGAGCCGGCGCGCACCTCGACCCGCACCACCGGCAGCGGTGTTGTCGCCGGCCCCTGCAGGACCTTGCCGGTCGTCGCGTCGAAGATGCTGCCGTGGCACGGGCAGTGGATCTCGCCCTTCGACACGTCCGAGACGGTGCAGCCCTGGTGGGTGCAGGTGGCCGAGAACGCGTGCACGGCGTCGCCGGTCCGGGTGATCACGACATGGCGTGACCCGAGGACGAGCCCACCGCCGTCCGGTACGTCGGTCAGCGCGGCCAGCGCGCCGCCGCCGGTCGCGGCAGCCGGACCGTAGCCGTTCGCGCCGGCAACGGTCGTGTCGTCGGCCGCGTCGCTGCGGCTCGCCGCCGTGAAACCGACGACGGCGCCGCCCGCGACGACGGCTCCGCCGCGCAGCAGGGAACGCCGAGTCAGGTCGGCCACGCGTCCTCCTCGAGCAGTAGCAGTCAGGTGAGCGGCAGGCCGCTGCGGGTGAAGAACCACAACGCCGAGGTCAGCCAGACGACGACGAGCGACGTCAGGACGGTGCCGCCCAGAACCGGCAGGGCCCAGCCCGGCAGGCCGCGCACGCGCAGTCCGAGCATCTTCGCGGCGTACGCGCCGTAGAAGGCGCACCCCGCCACACCGTGCACGAGCACCCGGGTGCTGCCGGTCGTGAAGCCCAGGGCCCACACGCAGTGGAAGGCGACCGGAAGGGTCAGCACGAACGCTACCGACCCGGACCACCGATGCAGCTGCGGGGCCCAGGCCGGTGCCCGACCGGCACCGGGCAGCCGCCCCCACATCCAGAGCGCGGTGGTCAGCTGCACCAGCAGCAGCAGGACCGCGGCCGTGCTCAGCCAGGTCTTCATCTGCAGCATGCCCGAGAAGCCGAACGTCGTGAGCGGCCTCCCGGCCGGGTCGTGCACCCGGGCGTAGGTGCCCAGCGATACGGCGACCACGACGCCGAGCACAACCACCCACGCGGTGCCCGTCCGCTCGGCCGTCACCCGTCGCTGCGTAGTGGCCACGGCGACACTGTCGACCCGTCGGCGGCGGCTGGCAAGGGTTGGTTGGAAGGGCCGCCCCACATCACCCCTCGCCCAGCACCGCCTCGATCTCCGCGAGCAACCCCTGGCACGCCGCCTCGACCTGCTCGAGCACGGTGGCGAAGTCCCGCGCGTCGCCGAAGTAGGGATCGGCCACCTCGGCGTCGGGCGGCGCCGCCGGGTCGAAGGACCGCAGCAGGTGGACCCGGTCGCGTGCCTCGGGGTCGGGCGCGAGGGTGCGCAGCTCGCGGCGGTGGCCCTGGTCCATCGCGACCACGAGGTCGCGGTCGGCGAACCACGCCGGGTCGAAGCCCTGCGCCCGGTGGGCGGAGCCGTCGTACCCGTGCTCATGGAGGACGGTCACGGCACGGGGGTCGGCCGGCTCCTCGACGTGCCAGGTCCCCATGCCGGCCGACTCGACCGCAACCCGGTCCCCGAGGCAGGCCTGCTCTGCCAGGCCGCGGAGCACAGCCTCGGCGATGGGGGAGCGGCAGATGTTGCCGCTGCAGACCATCGCGATCCGGTACGTCGATCCGAGCGGCGGGGGCAGCGTCACTCGTGCATCGTTTCAGGCGCTCGGACGCTCATTCCGTGGTGTCGACCTGCCGATGGTTCCCGGGTGAGCTCGTTCCTCCCTGCAGCCGGGGATCCGGCCGACCGGACCGACCATGGCTTCTTCGCCAGCAGACCGGCGGCGCCCGAAGCCGGGTCGAACCCGGCCCCGACACCGTTCGTCCCGACCGGCTCCCGCACCGCGGCGCCGGTCCCCAAGCCACCCCCTGCGGCGCGTCCGAGCCGGTGGGCCAAGTCCGACGTGTCGTTCGGCCCCGTGGGCCGGATCCTCATCACATTGATCATGGTGGTCGTCGGGATCTGGCTGGCGATCTTCGCCCTGTTCGGTGCCGGGCTGTGGTGGCTGCTGATCATGCCGTGGGCGATGCGGGACCTGTGGGGGCCCGTCTTCCGCCGCCGGTAGCCACGGCGGCGGGGTCAGTGACCCAGCAGCCGGGCGAGCAGGACGGCCCGACGGGACGGCCGGCCCGTCCGCAGCTCCTCGGCGTCCGCGCCACCCATCGCGCGCAGCGACGCGCTCACCCCGAGCCAGCGCAGCGGCTCCGGCTCCCAACGGGGCGAGCGGTGGTTCACCCACGGCAGCCGCACGAGATCGGTGTCGTGGCCGAGCACCAGGTCGCGCAGGGTCCGTCCGGCCAGGTTCGTCGTCGAGACTCCGTCGCCGACGTACCCCCCGGCCCAGGCCAGCCCCGTCCCCTTGTCCAGTCCGACCGAGGCGCACCAGTCCCGCGCGATGCCCAGCGGCCCGCCCCAGGCGTGAGTGAACGCGACCTCGTGCACATGCGGCAGCATCTCGACGAGCACCCGGCGCAGGGCGGCGAAGACCTGTGGGTCGCGGTCGTGCTCGGGCCGGATCTGTGACGAGAAGTGGTACGGCGCCCCGCGGCCGCCGAACGCGAGGCGGTTGTCGGCGGTGCGCTGCCCGTAGACGATCAGGTGCCGCTCGTCGGTGAAGGTCTCCCGGTGGGCGAGCCCGATGCGGCTCCACGCCTCGTCCGGCAACGGTTCGGTCGCCACCATCAGCGAGTAGACCGGGGCGATGGCCCGTCTCTGCCCGGGCAGCTGAGCCGTGAAGCCCTCGGTGGCCCGAACCACGACCCGCGCGCGGACCCGTCCTCGGTCGGTCGTCACCAGCCCCGGCTCGATCCGGGTGACGGCGGTCCGCTCGTACACAGGTACGCCGAGGCGCTCCACCGCCACCGCCAGGCCCCGCACGAGCTTCGCCGGATGGATCGCCGCGCAGTGCGGGGTGTAGGTCGCACCGAGCAGGTCGGTCGCGGCAAGCCGGGTCCGGGCCGCGTCGGCATCGAGCAGGGCCAGGTCGTCCTCGCCGAAGCCCCACCGACGGGCGTCCGCGACCTCGGCCCGCGCGCGGTCGAGCTGCACCGGGGTGCGCGCAGCGGTGACAGTGCCGCCCTTGGCCCAGTCGCAGTTGATGCCCTCGTCGGCAGCAGCCCGGCCGACCTCGTCGACGGTCGCCATCATCGCGCGGTGCTGCGCCACGGCTCGCCCCTCGCCGTACCGTTCCGCCAGCCATGCCACCGGCGCGGGGAACAGCGCCGAGCACCAGCCGCCGTTGCGCCCGCTCGCGCCGAAGCCGGCGACCTCGCGCTCGAGGACGACGACCCGCAACGACGGGTCGGCCTTGGCGAGGTAGTAGGCGGTCCAGAGCCCGGTCAGCCCGCCACCCACCACCGCGACATCGGCGTCGCGGTCGCCGGGCAGCGCGGGCCGGGGCGCGAAGTCCTCGCCCGCGGTGTCGTGCCACAGCGAGAGCCGCCGGTAGTCGGTCACGTGCCGGACGGTTCGGTCCAGGACGTGAGGTACGCCGGCACCGGTGGTGTGCCGCGCAGGTCGGGCGCGGGGACGGGCGCGCCGGCGATCTCACGCAGCGGCACGACGCCGGCCCAGACCGGCAGGTCGAGGTCGTCCTCGGCGTCGTCGGGTGGAGAGTCGCTGACCTTCAGCGACCATTCCGTCAGTGGCAGCGCGAGCAGCATCGTCTGTGCCAGCTCCTTGCGGTTCGGCTGCCGGGCATCTGCCCAGCGACCGGGCATCAGGTGCTCGCTGACGACCTCCAGGCCGGCCAGCAGGTCGGAACCCTGCCGGCGTACCGGAACGCCGAGCACCATCGCCGAGCGGTAGTGCATCGAGGACTCGAACACCGACCGCGCCGCCACCAGTCCATCGAGCAGCGTCACCGTGAGGCAGGTCGGCACGCCGGCGGCGAGGTTGCGGAAGAGTCGACTCGCGGTCGAGCCGTGGAAGAGCACGTGGTGCCTGTCGCGCGCGTAGGCGACCGGGATGACGAAGGGCTGCCCGTCGTCGTCGCGGACCGCAACGTGCGCGACCCGGCCGGCGTCGAGCACCGCGTCCAGTGCCGCCCGGTCGCCGACCTGCTTCTCGGGAAGCCGGCGGACCTTGGTCCGATCGCTCCGGTCGCTCAGAGCCGGCCCGATCTCACCCGGGATGTCACAGCCGGCCCCAGGCCTCGGTCAGCACCGAGCGCAGGATCTGCTCCATCTCGTCGAAGTGCGACTGGTCGCAGATGAGCGGCGGCGAGAGCTGGATCACGGGGTCGCCGCGGTCGTCGGCCCGGCAGTACAGCCCGGCGTCGAACAGCGCCCGGGACAGGAAGCCGCGCAGCAGGCGCTC
>DATBDW010000205.1:0-8288 GCA_036269735.1 Actinomycetes bacterium | reverse complement strand
GAGCTGGGGTACCTGGACTCGAACCAAGACTAACTGAACCAGAATCAGTCGGGCTGCCAATTACCCCATACCCCAAGGGTCCACGCCCCCCGCTGGCGGCGGGGTGGACGGGCGTGCACCAGGGTAGCCGATGGCCGCTGGAGCCGACAAAGCGCGCACCGTCTGCAGCTGCCACCGGCCGGCGAGCACGTGCACGACTCCGGCGTACGCGACCATCATCGTGACGTCGAGCAGGGCGAACGGCCAGCCCAGGGTCGACGCGCTCAGGGTGTCGGACAGGGCGCCGGTGACCGCCGCGAGCACGAGGCTGACCAGGTTGTTGGCGGCGTGCAGCGCGACGGAGGCCTCGAGACCGCCGGTGCGCCAGACCAGCCACGCGGCCACCGCGCCGAACGAGAGCCGGTCGGCGAACAGCGGCACGTCCTGCAGGCCGTGCGCCAGGGCGAAGCAGACGGCACTGACGGCGCCGCCGGCCGCGATGCCGACAGCTGGCCGCGCGAACCACGACGAGACGGCCTGGTTGAGGTAGCCGCGGAACCCGACCTCCTCCCCGGCCGACTGCAGCGGGGTAGTGACGAGGATCACGGCGAGCAACCCGACCAGGGTCCCGGCCGAGGGTGTGTGGGTCGTGTTCCCGTTGTCGTCGGCGGGGACCAGCAGGCTCAGCCCCACCCCGAGAGCGACGAGCACGAGCGCCAGCGGCGTGAGCAGCAGGAGCACCCGCCACCGGATCCGGCCTCCCACCGAGGCGAGGATCCCGACGGGCTCGCGGTGCACGACCAGGACCGCGAGCACTGCCGCCGGGATGATCGTCGCCAGCACCAGGTTGTTGGCGAGCAGGCCCAGCGGGGTCCCGGGATCGAGGGCGTCGCCACCCGAGCCATTGCCCGTTCCGCCGCCGAGGTCGACCGAGCCACCGGTGGCCGCGCGCACCGCCAGCGCCGCGAGGATCACGCCGATCGAGGCCACCACCACGACCGCCGTTGCGAAGACCAGTCCGAGCAGCGGGCGCCACCACCGCCAGGTGGGGGTGCGCAGCAGGCGGGGGTAGCGGTCCCCCACGGCCGGGTGGGCCACCGGCGCGATGCTCACGGGCGTACCGCTACTCGTCGCTGATCGCGAGCGCCGCCCGCAACCTGTCGAGCGACTTGGCGCGGCCGAGCAGCTCCATCGACTCGAACAGCGGCGGCGAGACGCGCTTGCCCGTGACCGCGACCCGGACCGCGCCGAAGGCGACCTTGGGCTTGAGCCCGAGGCTGTCGATCAGCGCGGCGCGCAGCGTCGCCTCGATCGACTCGTGGTCCCACGACTCGAGCGTGTCCAGGGCGGCGATCGCCGCCTCGAGCACCGGGCGCGCCTCGGGCCCGAGGACCTTCGCGGCGTCGTCCTGGTCGACCCGGAAGTCGGCCTCGTCGACGAGCAGGAAGGCGAGCATCGACTCGGTGTCGCGCAGCACAGCGATGCGCTCGTTCACCAACGGCGTGGCCGCCTCGACCAGTCGGCGCTGCTCCGGCGTCGGATCCGCCGGCAGCAGACCCTTGTGCGAGAGGTGGGCGGTGATGCGACCCGCGAGGTCCGCCACCGGGAGCTCGCGGATGTAGTGGCCGTTGAGCCACGCCAGCTTCTCGAGGTCGAAGACCGGTCCCACCGCGTTGACCCGCGCCCAGTCGAAGTCCCGGACCATGTCCTCGAAGGTGAAGATCTCCTCGCCGTTGGACTGCGAATAGCCCATCAGCGCGAGGAAGTTGCGCAGTGCCTCGGGCAGGTAGCCCTCCTCCTGGAACCAGAGCAGCCGGGCGGCCGGGTTCTTGCGCTTGGAGATCTTCGACTTGTCGGGGTTGCGCAGCAGCGGCATGTGCGCGAACGCGGGGCGGTCCCAGCCCAGCCAGCCGTAGAGCAAGACATGCTTGGGCGTCGAGGAGATCCACTCCTCGCCACGGACCACGTGGGTGATCCCCATCAGGTGGTCGTCGACGACGTTGGCCAGGTGGTAGGTCGGGAAGCCGTCGGCCTTGACGATGACCTGGTCGTCGGGCCGGGGCGCCTTCACCTCGCCGCGGATCACGTCGTCGAAGACGAGCGGTGCATCGTCCGGGATGAGCATCCGCACCACGGGTCGGTCGCTGAACCCCGGCAACGCGGCGCGTTCCTCGCGGGTCTTGCCGAGGCAGAGCCGGTCGTAGCCCGTGGGCAGCTTGGCCTTCTGCTGCTCCTCGCGCATCTGCGCCAGCCGCTCCGTGGAGCACCAGCAGTGGTAAGCGTGCCCATCAGCGAGCAGCTGGTCGACGTACCGCACGTAGGTGTCGGAGCGCTCGGACTGGCGGTACGGCGCGAACGGCCCCCCCTTGTCGGGGCCTTCGTCCCAGTCGAGACCCAGCCAGTGCAGGGTGTCGAAGATCTGCTGCTCGCTGGACTCGACGTAGCGCGCGCGGTCGGTGTCCTCGATGCGAAGCAGGAACTGGCCGCCCTGCTGGCGGGCGAAGGCGAGGTTGAACAGGGACATGTACGCCGTTCCCACGTGGGGGTCCCCGGTCGGCGACGGCGCGACCCGGACCCGCACCGGGCCGAGAGAGCCGGTGTCAGCCACGCGCCACGACGCGGTTCATCAGGGTGCCGACCTGCTCGATGGTGACGCTGACCTGGTCACCGACGGCGAGGGGCCCGACTCCCGCCGGGGTCCCGGTGAGGATCACGTCGCCCGGCAGCAGCGTCATCGCCATGCTGATGTGCGAGACGAGCTCGTCGATGCTGCGCACCATCTGCGAGGTGCGCCCGGCCTGCTTGAGCTCGCCGTTGACCGTCGTGGTGATCGCCAGGTCGGCGGGGTCGACGTCGGTGCTGACCCAGGGCCCGAGCGGGCAGAAGGTGTCGAAGCCCTTGGCCCGGCCCCACTGCGACTCAGCGCGCTGCAGGTCGCGTGCGGTCACGTCGTTGGCGCAGGTGAACCCGAGCACGACGTCGCGGACCCGCGACGGGGGGACCTCGCGGCAGAGCCGCACGATGACCACGGCCAGCTCTCCCTCGTAGGACACCTCCTCCGAGATGCCGACGGGGTACTGCACCGCGTCACCGGGTCCGACCACGGACGTCGACGGCTTGATGAACACGATCGGCGGCTCGGCCGTCGGATCGACGTTTCCCCCCATCTCCTTGGCGTGCTCGGCGTAGTTGCGCCCGACCGCGACCACCTTGCTGGGCAGCACGGGTGCGAGCAGCCGCGCGTCGGCCAGCGCCACCACGTCCTCGGTGAGCTGGAAGGGCGCGAAGGGGTGACCCTCGACCCGCCTGATCGTCAGGTCGGCCTCGTCCTCGCCCTCGACCACGCCGAAGGATGCGCCGTCTCCTGTCGTGAACCTCGCGATCCGCACCCCGTGAGGTTACTGGCGGACCAGCCGCCCTCGGCCCCCCGGGCAGCCCGCCGGCGGCCCTGGGCCCGGCCAACCCGGCTAGCCGTTTGCGGGGACGCTCGTGGGCCGGTGGCGTAGCAAGCCGTACGTCACGGCGTCGAGCAGGGCCTCCCAAGACGCCTCGATGATGTTGGCGTGGACGCCGACGGTCTCCCACGACGTCTCGCCGTCGGAGGTCTCGACCAGCACCCGGGTCACCGCGTCGGTGCCGTGCGCCGCATCGACGATCCGCACCCGGTAGTCGATGAGCTCGAGCTTCGCCAGCTCCGGGTACGCCTGCGCCAGCGCTGACCGCAACGCATGGTCGAGCGCGTTGACCGGACCGTTGCCCTCACCGACCGCGACGACCCGTTCGCCGCCGACCCACGCCTTGACGGTGGCCTCGGCGGTCGCCGTACCGGAGGTGTGCGAGTCGCCGTGGGCGTCGACGATCACGCGCCACGACTCGACCTGGAACAGGTCCGGCGCGTGGCCCTCCACCTCCGCGCGCAGCAAGAGCTCGAACGACGCGTCGGCGGCCTCGAAGGTGTAGCCGCGGGACTCGAGGTGCTTGACCTTGGCGGTCACCCTGCCAAGCAGGTCTGGGTCGCCGGACAGGTCGTAGCCGAGCTCGCGGCCCTTGAGCTCGATGCTCGCCCGACCCGCCATGTCCGAGACGAGCATCCGCATGTCGTTGCCGACAGCACCGGGATCCTCGTGCTGATAGAGCATCGGGTCCACCCGCACCGCGCTCGCGTGCAGACCCGCCTTGTGCGCGAACGCCGAAGCGCCGACGTAGGGTTGCCGGCTGTACGGCGGCACGTTGGCCAGCTCGGACACCGCGTGGGCGACCCGCGTCGCGTCGCGCAACCGGCTCTCGGGCAGCACGGAACGGCCGAGCTTGAGCTCGAGGTTTGCGATCACGGTGAGGATGTCGGCGTTGCCGGTGCGCTCGCCGTACCCGTTGAGCGTGCCCTGCACGTGCGTGGCACCCGCAGCCACGGCGGCCAGCGAGTTGGCAACAGCGCACCCGGCATCGTTGTGGCAGTGGATGCCGAGTCGCGCGGACGTCGCGTCGCGCACCGCGTGCACGACGTCGGAGATCTCGTCGGGCAGCCGGCCACCGTTGGTGTCGCACAGCACCGCCACGTCAGCGCCGGCCTCGGCGGCCACGCGCAGGACCTCGAGGGCGTACGCCGGGTCGAGCTGGTAGCCGTCGAAGAAGTGCTCGGCGTCGAGAAACACGCGCTGTCCCGCGCCGCGCAGGTGTGCGACCGTGTCGCGCACCATCGCCAGGTTCTCCTCGGGGGTGGTGCGCAGCGCCATCTCGACGTGACGCACGTGGGACTTCGCGACGAGGGTCACCACCCCGGCACCGGAGTCGCGCAGTGCGGCCACCAGGGGGTCGTCGGCGGCCTTCGCACCGGGGCGGCGGGTCGCGCCGAACGCGGTGAGCTGCGCGGTCCGCAGGTCCAGCTCGGTGGCTGCCCTGCGGAAGAACTCCGTGTCTTTCGGGTTGGATCCCGGCCAGCCGCCCTCGACGAACCCGACGCCGAGGTCGTCGAGGTGGCGGGCGACGGCCAGCTTGTCCTCGACCGAGAAGGCCAGGCCCTCCTGCTGCGCCCCGTCGCGCAACGTCGTGTCGTAGACGTGGAAGGCGTCACCGACACCCGTCCCTTCGACCATGTCCGTCTCCTGGCGTTCTCGGGTTTCTTGGTCTCTGCGGAAAACAAAAAGACCCCCCGCGGTCGCGGGAGGTCTGCGCGTCGGCCGGGTGCGGGTCGCAGCGCCGGCGGGCGCGCTCAGCTCGTAATGCAGTGGATGGTGCTCATCGCGCTACCAGGGTGCCAGGCCCGGACCGGATGGTGGAAGCGCTGTCCCACCATCCGGTCGGACCGTGACTTCAGGTCAGGCTGCCGTCGACGTACGCCGGGAGCGACCGTACGGCGTCCGGCGGGAGCGTGAGCCCCTCCTCGGTGCCGGGGTTGACCGCGAGCCAGAGCTCCTCCGACGGCCAGTTCGCACCGAGCTCGGCGGCGTTCACCGAGACGGCGTCCTCGATGTCCGGCGCGGCGCTGGCCATCGTCTGCTCGGAGGTGAACACCGGGACGTAGGACGTGCCGTCCTGCTCGATGACCGGCAGGGAGATGGAGCCGTCAGGCAGGTCGGTCTCGCCATGTGCCGCCGTCTGGGGTACGACGACGTGGCTGGCCGCGACCGCGCGCATGACGGCCTCGGTGTCGCCCGCAGCCATGCCGGCCGCGATCACCGCGCCGGTCTCGTCGCTGTCGAACTCGGGCAGGCTCATGCGGAGGTCCTCTCGTGCAGGGGTCTTCGGGGGGTGTCACCCCACCCTTCCCCGCAAGCCGAAACCTGGCAAATCGCAGACCGTGCTGCCTGCAACGGCCCAGGTCAGGCGATCGTATGCATCCAGCCGTGCGGGTCCGGTGCGGTCCCGTGCTGAATGCCGAGCAGGGTCTCGCGCACCTTCATCGTCACGGCACCAGGCTGGCCGTCGGCGACGTCGAACGCGCCTCCAGCGTGCTTGACCGAGCCCACCGGCGTCACCACGGCGGCAGTGCCGCAGGCGAACACCTCGCTGATGGCGCCGTCCGCGCAGCCGGCCTCCCACTCCTCGGTGGAGATCAGCCGCTCCTCGACGTCGAGACCCATGTCGCCACCCAGCGCGAGGATCGAGTCGCGGGTGACGCCGGGGAGCAGCGTACCGGTGAGTGCCGGGGTGACGAGGCGGCCGTCGGCGAAGACGAAGTAGAGGTTCATCCCGCCCATCTCCTCGACGTACTTGTGCTCGATCGCGTCGAGCCAGACGACCTGGTCGCACCCCTGCTCGGCCGCCTGCGCCTGCGCGACGAGCGACGCCGCGTAGTTGCCGGCGCACTTCGCCTCACCGGTGCCGCCGGGGGCCGCGCGGGTGTACTCGGTCGACAGCCACACGGTGACCGGTCGGACGCCTCCGGTGAAGTACGCCCCAGCCGGAGAGGCGAACAGCAGGAACAGGTAGTTCTCGGCCGGCCGCACGCCGAGGAACGGGTCCATCGCGATCTCGAGCGGACGCAGGTAGAGCGCCTCGCCGGGCTCGGTCGGGACCCACTCGCGGTCGGCCTTCACCAGCTCGCTGACGGCGTCGAGGAACAGCGGCTCGGGCACCTCGGCCATCGCCATCCGGCGGGCCGAGCGCTGGAAGCGGCGGGCGTTCTGCTCGGGCCGGAACACCGCCACCGAGCCGTCGGGCTGGTGGTAGGCCTTGAGCCCCTCGAAGATCGCCTGGCCGTAGTGCAGCACCGACGTCGCAGGGTCCAGGGTCAGTGGCTGGTAGGCCGAGAGGCTGGCGTCGTACCAGCCACGGTCGCGCGAATAGCGCGCGGTGACCATGTGGTCGGTGAAGACCTGTCCGAAGCCCGGGTCCTGCATCATCCCCGCGCGCTCCTCCGCAGACCGGGGCGAGGTCGACGGGCTCAGTGCGATGGTCAGGTCGCTCATGACAGGACGGTACCCTCCGTGCGCGGGGATGCCACAAGACCCGGGTCGAGGACCGCTCGAGCTCAGGTCAGAGGCGGGCGAGGACGGCGTCGCCGACCTCGCTGGTGGTACGCCGGGAGCCGCCCCGCCCTGCCAGGTCGGCCACGACGGCCTCCTCGACGGCGGTCGCCGCTCCCGGCAGGCCTACCTGTTCGAGCAGCATGGCCACCGACAGGATCGTCGCGGTCGGGTCCGCCGTGCCGGTGCCCGCAATGTCGGGTGCGGAGCCGTGCACCGGCTCGAACATCGAGGGGTGCGTGCCGCTCACGTCGAGGTTGCCGCTGGCCGCGAGCCCGATGCCGCCCGTGATGGCCGCGGCGAGGTCGGTGACGATGTCGCCGAACAGGTTGTCGGTGACGATGACGTCGAAGCGCTCGGGCTGGGTGACCATGAAGATGGACGCCGCATCGACGTGCAGGTAGTCGGTGGTGACCTCCGGGAACTCCTCCCCCACGGCAGCCACGGTGCGCGCCCACAGGCCGCCAGCATTGACGAGAACGTTGGTCTTGTGGACGAGCGTGAGGTGCTGGCGCGGACGGGCCGCGGCGCGGCGGAACGCGTCGCGCACCACCCGCTCGACGCCGTACGCCGTGTTGATGCTCACCTCGGTCGCGATCTCGTGCGAGGTTCCCTGGCGCACGACGCCGCCGTTGCCGACGTAGGGGCCCTCGGTGCCCTCGCGCACGACGACGAAGTCGATGTCCCGCTCGCCCGCCAGGACCGACGAGACCCCCGGGTAGAGCCGGGCCGGACGCAGGTTCACGTGGTGGTCGAAGGCGAACCGCAGCCGCAGCAGCAGCCCGCGCTCGAGCACGCCACTCGGCACCGTCGGGTCGCCGACGGCGCCGAGCAGGATCGCGTCGTGGCCGGCCAGCTCGTCGAGCACGCCGTCCGGGAGGGTCTCCCCCGTCGCGTGCCAGCGCCGCGCGCCGAGGTCGAACTCGGTCGTGTCGAGCTTGAGGTCGGCGGCCCGGGTCGCGGCCTCCAGCACGCGCACGCCCTCGGCGACGACCTCGGGTCCGATGCCGTCGCCGGGGACGAGTGCGACGCGGAGCGCGTCCGGGCTGGTCACTATCGAGGCGGCGGACACGTTCAGTGACCGGTCTCGCCGCCGTTGTCGCGGCGGTCCATCGATTCCTGGACCGCCTGCTGCACGGCCTGCTTCTGCTGCGGAGTGGGGTGCGGGTGGCGATGCGTGCGGGTCATGATCTGGCTCCTCGTGGATGTCGCGTGGGCGGGCCAGCGCCGAACTCCGCGACGGGGAGCCGGCCCTTCTAGCGGGTCCCGCCGCGGCGACGAAGTACGAGGATCTGCCGCTGCATGCTCATCACGGTAGGTGCGGTGTCACAGGGTTGTCTCGCC
>DATBDW010000204.1:0-1703 GCA_036269735.1 Actinomycetes bacterium | reverse complement strand
GAGGTCGAGGTCGAGGAGATCGTTCCGTCTCTCGACGACGCCGGGCCGTCGGCCTCCGCGGACCTCGTGCGGGTCTACCTGCGCGAGATCGGCCGGGTGTCACTGCTCACCGCGGCCGACGAGGTCGACCTCGCCAAGCGTGTCGAGGCCGGCGTGTTCGCGGCCGAGCGCCTCGAGCGGCTGGAGGCGGTCGACGGCACAGACACCAGTACGACCGGCGCCGCGCTGCGTCGCGACCTGCTCGCCGTGGTCCTGGACGGCCAGAAGGCCAAGCAGCGGCTCATCGAGTCCAACCTCCGTCTGGTCGTGTCGATCGCCAAGCGCTACGCCGGCCGCGGCCTTCCGTTCCTGGACCTCATCCAGGAAGGCAACCTCGGACTGATCCGCGCGGTCGAGAAGTTCGACTACACCCGCGGGTTCAAGTTCTCCACATATGCGTCGTGGTGGATCCGCCAGGCCGTGTCACGTGCCGTCGCTGACCAGGCCCGCACCATCCGCATCCCGGTGCACATGGTCGAGACCGTCAACCGCATCCTGCGCGCGCAGCGACTGCTGGTTCAGACCCTTGGCCGGGACCCCACGGCCGCCGAGATCGCCGCGCAGGTCGACATGCCGACCGCTCGTGTCGAGGAGATCAAGCGGCTGGCCATGGAGCCCGTGTCGCTGCACTCGCCGGTCGGCGAGGAGGAAGGCTCCGAGCTCGGCGACCTGATCGAGGACTCCGAGTCGGTGCCGCCCGCCGAGCTGGTCTCGGCCGGCTTGCTCGCCAGCCACGTCGAGGCCGTGCTGACCCACCTCGGCGACCGCGAGCGCGAAGTGGTGCGGATGCGCTACGGCCTCACCGACGGCGAGCCGCGCACTCTCGAGGAGGTCGGCCGCGCGTTCGGCGTCACCCGCGAGCGGGTCCGCCAGATCGAGGCCAAGAGCCTGGCCAAGCTGCGTCACCCGCACCTGTCCGCGCAGCTTCGCGACTACCTCGGCACCTGAGCCGGATCGCGGTTCCGTAGCCTCACACCCGTGAAGCTACGCCGCGCGACCCGTCTCCCCGACGACGCGCGGGCGGCCCTGGACCTGCACCCCGGCGAACGCGTGATCGCGATCGGCCGGAGCCCCGACGGCGGCTGGGTGGTCGCCACCGGGCTGGCGCTGGTGAGCGCCGGCGGGCGCACACCGTGGACCGACGTCGCGCACGCACAGTGGTACGACGAGGAGAGCGTGCTCGCGATCGAGCAGGTCCCCGGCGCCGGCGCGGCCCGCAGGATCCACCTCAACCAGCCCGGGCGCATCCCCGAGACGGTGCACGAGCGGGTGATGGCCAGCATCGTGCTGAGCAGGCGGGTGCCGCTGTCAACGGGGGGTTCCGTGCGCATCGTGGCCCGGCGCGCCGACCAGACGGCCGACACGGTGTGGCAAGTGGTCCCCGAGCCCGGCACCGACCTGACCGCACCCGGTGCACGAGAGGCGGCCGACGCGGCCGTCGCCGCACTCGCCACCGAGCTGGACTAGGCCGCGCGCGCCCGCCGCCGCGCCGCCGCCCTGACCGGCCGGCGCAGCAGGCGCAGCACCGCGGCCTCGACCTGACCGTGCGTGGCGGGCTGACCGAAGTCGGCCTCCGCGCCGAGCCGCTCGAGAGCCCTCGCGATCGTCGACCCGTCGTCGTAGAGGTCGATGACCCGCGGGTCGATGTAGGAGGACCGGCACAC
>DATBDW010000203.1:0-7944 GCA_036269735.1 Actinomycetes bacterium | reverse complement strand
GAACCCCCTCGTCACCGGGCCGACTGCCGATCAGAGCGTTGCGCCCCCGGCTGGGGACGAGCCGCCGGTCGCTGCACCGGCGAGTGCCGCGGAGCTCGAGCTGCCCGAGTGGGAACGCAAGGTGGCGTCGGCCCTGGCGTTCGTCCGCCGGCGGATCACCGGCGACGTCGAGGTCGACGAGTTCGGCTTCGACGCAGAGCTCACCGAGAAGGTGCTGCTCGCGGGGCTCCGGCCGCTGTACGAGAAGTATTTTCGGGTCGAGGCCCGCGGTCTGGAGAACGTGCCCTCGGAGGGCGGCGCGCTGGTCGTCGCGAACCATTCCGGGACCGTCCCCCTCGACTCGGTCATGACCCAGATCGCGCTGCTCGACCACCACCCCGCGCACCGGCACCTGCGGAGTCTCGGCGCCGACCTCGTCTTCCAGACCCCCTTCGTCAGCGAACTCGCACGCAAGAGCGGTACGACCCTCGCGTGCAACGCCGACGCGGAGCGACTGCTGGGCAAGGGTGAGCTGGTCGGGGTCTGGCCCGAGGGTTTCAAGGGCATCGGCAAGCCCTTTACCGAGCGCTACAAGCTGCAGCGCTTCGGCCGCGGCGGCTTCGTCTCCGCCGCGCTGAAGGCGCGCGTCCCGATCGTGCCCTGCTCCATCGTCGGGGCTGAGGAGATCTACCCGATCGTGGGCAACTTCAAGACGCTCGCCCGGCTGCTGGGCCTGCCCTACGTCCCGGTGACCCCGACGTTCCCGTGGCTCGGCCCGCTCGGCGCGATCCCGCTGCCCAGCAAGTGGATCATCGAGTTCGGCGAGCCCGTGCCGACGGACTCCTACGACGCCGGTGCGGCGGACGACCCGATGCTCGTCTTCAACCTCACCGACCAGGTGCGCGAGACCATCCAGCACACGCTCTACCGGCTCTTGATGTCCCGTCGCTCGATCTTCTTCTGACCGAGCCCACTCGCCCTTGCTCGGTCAGCAGGTGGTGAGCGGCGGCACCGGGACGCAGAGGCTGACCGAGGGCACCGCGCTGGAGCTGGGCAGTGGCACGGCGCTGGTGAGCGTGCCCACCGGGTTGGTGACCAGCGCACTGCTCGTGGGCGACGACGTGGCTGCTGGGGTGGGTGTCGCCGCGGCCGAGCCGCCGGTGAGGCCGCCGACGACGCCACCCACGACGCCACCGACCGTGCCGACGGCACCGCCTGCCCCGCTCGTGGAGCCGGTCGAGCCGGCGGCGGACGTCGACCCTCCGGTCAAGCTCGTGACCACGGTGCCGAGGACGCCATCGACGCCGGTCGACCCGCCTCGCGCGGTCCCACCGGCGCCACTGAGCGAGCCGGCGCGCACAGCTCCGGCGACCCGTCTGGCTGCTCCGTCGACGAGCGTCGTCGTACCCATGGCCGAGGTCGCGTCAGCGACCGGCGTGCCGCCGAGCAGCGCACGCACCTGGGCGTCGAGCCGCGCGAGCTCGTCCGCGAGGTCGCTCGCTTGGCCGCGGACGCCGGGCGCGAGCACGCTCGTCAGGTCGGTGAGCCCGGCCTGCTGTGCCGACAGGTGCCGGTCCAGCAGGGTGAGGACCGCGGGGTCGCCGCTGACGTCGTAGGCGTGAGTCAGCTCGGCGACGGCCTGCTGGTCCGTGGCGGCCATCTCCTCGAAGGTGGTCGTCAGCCGCCGCAGCGTGGCCGGGTCGGTGGACCGGTCGCCCGCGGCCAGCGCCTCGGCCTCGCCGAGCCGCGCGTCGGCCTGTTCGAGCAGCTCGCTGCCATGGCCGACGTCGCCGCGAGCCAGCGACAGCTGCACGTGCTCGATGCCGCGCTTGAGGCCGTACAGATCGTCGCCGGGCACGGCCTGGGTGCTCGCGACGGCCGCCCCGGCGCCGCCGATCAGGGCGAGTGCGGCCACGGCGGCGACGCCGCGCCGGATCTGATGAGGCCCGTGCTGCCCGCGGCGCTGGGTCGGGAGCACCGGAGCCGGGACATGCCCAGCAGCCTCGGTGACAAGGCGCTCGCGCAGCCCGGCGACGAACTCGGTCGAGGGCGCTACGTGGCTCGGAGCCAGCGCGGTCGCCAGCGAGGCGAGCGGCTGCAGCCGGTCGCGGGCCGCGGCGGAGGACGGCCGGTCGCCGTCGAGCAGGGCCTGCAGGTCATCGGCGTCCCGCCGGGACGCCAGCAGTCTGGTCATCCGCCGGCTCCCCTCCGGTCGTCGGGCCGATCGATGCGCGATCGGTGATCACGCTGACAACGACGACCGGTGCCGGGGGTTACGGGGCGGCTGCGCGCAGTCATCGGCGTCATCGGGCCGACTCCGGGAGCAGGCTCGCCAGGGCACGCACGGCGCGCAGCTGCAGCTGCTTGACGGCACCGCTGCTGCGGCCCATCACGTCGGCGGTCTCGGCGACGCTGAGGCCCTGGAGGAACCGGAGCACGATGCACTCCTGCTGGTCCGCCCGCAGGCCGCGCACGACGTCGAGCAGCGCGGCGTTCTGCAGCCGCTCGAGGACCTGCGCCTCGATGCCGTCGTCGCCGCGGTCGGCGTCGAGCATGTCCGCGGTGCTGACCTCGAGCCGGAACCGGCTGGACTTCACGTGGTCGGTCACCAGGTTCCGCGCGATCGTGGTGAACCAGGCCCCGATGTCCTTGCCGGTGTAGGTGAACGAGTCGATCCGGCGCAGGGCACGCAGGAAGGTCTCCGAGGTCAGGTCCTCGGCCAGCGCGTGCGAACCGACCCGGTAGTAGAGATAGCGGTAGATCTGGCCGACGTACCGGTCGTAGACCTGGCCGAAGGCTTCGGCATCGCCCTGCTGCGCGAGGGTGACCAGCGCCGCGACGCGTTCGCGCTCCGCATCCTCACCCGTCGTGCCGGCCGGTCCGACGCCATGGCCACCAGGGTGGTCGGGGCCGGTGAGGGTGCCCCCGGTGGTCGCGAGCAGCGGCCCGGCCGCGAGCGGCCCGGCGGCTGCTACAGCGGCGACGAGCCGGCGCAGCTCGGGCAGCGCGACCGGCGCGAGCGACGAACGCAAGGCCTGACCCCCTTCCGCGACTCGGACCGGCAGGATGTCGCGCGGTCGGGTCCCCCGGGGCATACCCGACCGCCAGGTGTGACGAACGTCTCGGCGGGCTACTCGACGGTAACGTGCGCGGCCGCGTGGGCCCAAATCGGGGTGGATCGGGCTGGGTGGCTCCGTTCGCGGCTCTCCCGGCGTGAGGGGTCCGTGCCGCTCTTCCCGCCGGTTGGCGGTGCTGTCAGGGCGGCTTGGGAGGAGGGGACGGGCTCGCGTCGCTGCCTGCTGCCGCTCGGCGACACATCTGGGGTCGCTGTGGCGGGTGAGGTCCGGCTGACGGCTCTCCCTCCTCACTCGCACCGGATGTGTCGCGAGGTGTGGCGCCAAGTCCCATGAGTCACACCGGTCCCACGAGCGGACCGACCAACACACAGTTCGGCCGCTTCCGGGCCCTTCAACCTCGAAAACGGTGGGACTGTGTGTTCTTAGGTCCGGAGCCTTCAGCCACCAACGTCGGCGGAGCCGCGGCAGCCCGCTGATCCCTTCCTCATCAAATGATCACGGAACCGTGATCAACTCAGCCCTACCGAGGTTCACTTACCACGGTCAGGTCCCAGTGATCACGGAACCGTGATCATTTTCGAGGAGCGGAACCTCAGCGCGACTTCCGCCGCACCGACACGGCCGCGGCGACAGCGCCCGCGAGCGCGCCGGCGGCGGCAGCGGTCGGTACGCCGACCTTCACGGCCTTGCGGCCGGTGCGGTAGTCGCGCACCCGCCAGCCCTGCTCACGCGCATGGTTGCGCAGCGCGGAGTCCGGGTTGATCGCGCACGGGTGACCGACCAGGGAGAGCATCGGGATGTCGTTGGCGGAGTCGGAGTACGCCGAGCACGCGGCCAGGTCCAGCCCCTCTCGCGCGGCCAGCGCCTTGACCGCCAGCGCCTTGGCCGGGCCGTGCAGGATCTCCCCGACCAGCCGGCCGGTGTAGACGCCGTCCTGGCTCTCGGCGACGGTGCCCAGGGCACCGGTGAGCCCGAGCCGCTTCGCGATGACGGTGGCGACCTCCACAGGTGTCGCGGTGACCAGCCAGACCCGCTGCCCGGCGGCGAGATGCATCTCGGCGAGTGCCCGCGTGCCGGGCCAGACCTTGTCGGCCATCACCTCGTCGAAGACCTCCTCGCCGATGGTCGTGAGCTCGGCGACGGTGTGCCCGGCGGCGAACGAGAGCGCGGTCTCGCGCGCCTCGTGCACGTTGGTCAGGTCCTCCTTGCCGATGAGGCGGAACTTCGCCTGCTGCCAGGCGAACCGCCCGATGTCACGGGCGCTGAAGAAGTCTCGCTGGTAGAGCCCACGGGCCAGGTGGAAGATCGACGCGCCCTGCATGACGGTGTTGTCGACGTCGAAGAACGCCGCTGCCCGGGGATCGAGAGGAACCCGCAGCTCGGCCTCGACCTCGGCGGCGGCGGCCGACGCGGTCCCGGCCGCCACGGCATCGGGGTCGCCGGCGCCCTGGCCCCCGGCGCCTGGGCCGGACGACGACCGGCGGCGTAGCAGGCGCACCATGGCGCGAGCATAGGTGCCGGCGTACCGCTGCCTACACTGCGCGCGTGGCACGGGTCACCCTCATCGGCAAGCCGGGCTGCCACATGTGCGACGAGGCCCGCACGGTGGTGGCGGCGGTTACCGCCGAGCTCGGCGAGGAGTACGTCGAGCTGAGCATCCTGGACGACCCCGACCTGCGGGCCCGCTACGCCGAGCAGATCCCGGTCACTCTCGTGGACGGCCGGCAGCACGACTTCTGGCGGGTCTCCCCGGACCGGCTGCGGGCGGCCCTGACCGCCTGACCGCTCACTTTGTGCTCGCGTTCACAAGCGCATAACCTGACGCCACGGTGACGTTCCAGTACCCGACAACGAGCCTGGCCCCAGCCCGCACCCGAGTCGTCACCGGCGGAGTGGAGACCCGTGACGAGCCCTGAGAGGGACGCGACGCAGGCCAGCACGGCCCGCGCCGCCCGCCCGCGACCCGCGCGGCAGGGCATCCCGGAGGCCACCGTGGCCCGGCTGCCGGTCTACCTGCGCGCCCTGGGGTCGCTCGCCGAGGACGGCGTCTCGACGGTCTCGTCCGAGGCGCTGGCCGTCGCGGCCGGCGTCAACTCCGCCAAGCTGCGCAAGGACCTCTCCTACCTGGGCTCCTACGGCACCCGCGGCGTCGGGTACGACGTCGACTACCTCGTCTACCAGGTGTCC
This sequence comes from Actinomycetes bacterium, assembly GCA_036269735.1. Classification (GTDB taxonomy): domain Bacteria; phylum Actinomycetota; class Actinomycetes; order JACCUZ01; family JACCUZ01; genus DATBDW01. Next base: position 2,701 of record DATBDW010000203.1, on the reverse strand, counting down.
CGCGAGCTGGGCCTGACCCAGGACTGGGCTGTGGTGATCGTGGGGCTGGGACACCTCGGTCACGCGCTGGCCAACTACGGCGGGTTCAGCTCCCGAGGCTTCGCGGTCAAGGCGCTGGTGGACGCCGACCCGGCGATCATCGGTACGACGGTCGCCGGGATCACCGTCTCCGCCCCGGACCGGTTGCCGGACCTCGTCCGCACGCTGGGCATCTCCATCGCGGTCATCACCACGCCGGCACCGGTAGCGCAGGACATCTGTGACCGGCTGGTCGCCGCCGGCGTCGGGAGCATCCTCAACTTCGCCCCCAGCGTCCTGGCCGTGCCCGACCACGTCGAGGTACGCAAGGTCGACATGAGCATCGAGCTGCAGATCCTCGCCTTCCACGAGCAGCGCAAGACCGGCGACGCGCTGGCGACCATCGACGCCGCCGTCGGGGCGCTCGCTGTGGGGGGTTCGGCGTGACCGTCCTTGTCGTGGGCCTGTCCCACCGCAGCGCACCGGTCGACCTGCTGGAGCGCGCCGTGCTCGGCCCGGACGCGGCGGCCAAGCTGCTCGAGGACGTGCTCGCCAGCGACCACGCCAGCGAGGCGCTGGTCCTCTCGACCTGCAACCGGATCGAGGTGTACGCCGAGGTCGACAAGTTCCACGGCGGTCTCGCCCAGGTGTCGGAGCTGCTCGCCCGGCAGTCGGCGGTCGACCTCGACGAGCTGACCCCGCACCTGTACGTGCACTACGAGGACCGGGCCGTCGCGCACCTCTTCTCGGTGGCCTGTGGCCTCGACTCGATGGTGGTCGGCGAGAGCCAGGTGCTCGGCCAGGTGCGTGCCGCACTGCGGATCGCGCAGGACTCCGGCACCGTGGGCCGCCAGCTCGGCGAGCTGGCCCAGCAGGCACTCCGCGTCGGAAAGCGTGCGCGCACCGAGACGGGCATCGACCGGGCCGGCCGGTCCCTGGTCACCGCCGGGCTCGAGCACGCCAGTGCCGTCGTCGGTCCCGTTGAGGGACTCGACGTGCTCGTGGTCGGCGCCGGGGCGATGAGCGCGCTCGCCGCGACCGTCGTCGCCCGGTCCGGCGGCCGGGTGACCGTCGCCAACCGCACGTTCGACCGCGGCAGCCGCCTCGCCGACGCGGTGGGCGGCCGGGCCGTCGAGCTGGCCGACGTGCCAGCGGCCCTCATCACCGCGGACCTCGTCGTCTCCTGCACCGGCGCCGTGGGACACGTCCTCAGCGCAGACCTGCTCGCGGCGGCCGTCACCGCACGACCGGCCGGCGGGCGACCCCTTGTCGTGCTCGACCTGGCGCTGCCTCGCGACGTCGACCCGGCGGCTAGTGACCTCGACGGGCTGGCCGTCATCGACCTCGAGACGCTGGCCGGGGTCCTGGCGACCGGCGAGCACGTCGCCGACGTCGACGCGTCCCGCGCCATCGTCGCCGAGGAGGTCGCGGCGTTCCTCGGCTGGCAGCGCGCCGTGAGCGTCGCGCCGACGGTGGTCGCCCTGCGCGAGATGGCCGATGCGGTCGTGCGGTCCGAGCTGGTCCGGCTCAACGGCCGGGTCCCGGACCTGGACGACCGCGAGCGCACCGAGATCGCGCTGACCGTCACCCGCGTCGTCGAGAAGCTGCTGCACGTCCCGACCGTGCGGGTCAAGGAGCTCGCCACCGAGCCCGGTGGCCAGGCCTACGCCGACGCGCTCGGCAAGCTGTTCGACCTCGACCTCGAGTCGGTCGAAGCGGTCACCCGGGCCGAGGTCGAAGGGGGTGGCGGCCGTGACTGACGCCTCGCGCCCCCTGCGACTGGGCACCCGCGCCAGCGCGCTGGCCACCGCCCAGTCCCAGTCGTTCGCCGACGCGCTCACGGCGCGCACCGGCCGGCCGGTCGAGCTGGTCCCGATCACGACGTACGGCGACACCTCCCGCGCAGCGTTGGAGCAGATCGGCGGCACCGGGGTCTTCGTCTCGGCGCTGCGCGCCGCGCTGCTCGCCGGTGAGGTGGACCTGGCCGTGCACTCGCTCAAGGACCTGCCGACGGCGCCACCCGAGGGCATCGTCCTGGCCGCCGTCCCCGTGCGCGAGGACCCGCGCGACGTGCTCGTCGCCCGCGACGGCCTGACCCTCGGCGAGCTCCCCGCGGGCTCCCGGATCGGCACCGGATCGCCTCGGCGTACCGCGCAGCTGCGCGCTCTCGGCCTCGGCCTGGAGGTCGTGCCGGTCCGTGGCAACGTCGACACCCGCCTCCGGCTGGTGCGCGACGGAGCGGTGGACGCCGTCGTGCTCGCCCGCGCCGGGCTGGCCCGGCTCGGTCGCCTCGACGAGGTCACCGAGGCGATCGACCCGCTGCAGATGCTGCCCGCGCCCGGCCAGGGCGCCCTCGCTGTCGAGTGCCGAGCGTCGACTGACGCCGCGGGCACCGATCTGATCACCCTGCTCGGCACCCTCGACGACGCCGTGACCCGGCTCGTCGTGAGCGCCGAGCGGACGTTGCTCGCCACTCTGGAAGCCGGCTGCTCGGCCCCTGTCGGGGCGTACGGCGAGGCCGCCGACCCGGAGCCCGGCGAGCACACCCCAGAGCTGTACCTGCGTGCCGTCGTCAGTGCTGTCGACGGTTCTGCGCAGGTGCGGCTGTCCGCTACCGGACCTCTCGACGAGGCTGACCGGATCGGCCGCGACCTCGCGGCCGACCTGCTCGCCGAGGGTGCGG
>DATBDW010000202.1:0-1891 GCA_036269735.1 Actinomycetes bacterium | reverse complement strand
CGACGGGTCCGCGACCACCGGAGGCGGCGGGGCGACCCCGGCCTTGGGCTTGCCGAGCACCTTGCCGTCCGAGAGCCGGATGAACGCCGGGTTCTCGCTGCGCACCATGCCCAGGGCCTCCGCCTTCACCGCCAACGTCTTGGGCGCGGCCGACTCCGCGACCTGCTGCTCGAGCGCCTGCTCGCGGTCGGTGAGCAGCGCCGAGCGCGTCCGCAGGTCGTGCAGCCGGAACGAGTCCTCCGCCAGGGCGGTGTGCAGGACCAGCAGCCCCACGAGCCCCCCGACGAGAAGTGTGCCGACGAGGACCACGAACGGTGCCCGCGGCGCGCCGGTGTGCAGTGGAGGGACCAGCCGGAGCCGGCTGCCCGTTGCCGGCCGTGCTCCTGGCGCCCCGCCCGGCAGCCGCGCCGGCGCCGCGACGGCCGTCGCCCTGCTCATGCGGCGTCCCGGAGCCGCTCGGCGGCGCGCAAACGGACCGACGCGGCCCGCGGGTTGGCGGCGATCTCGTCCTCGGACGCGGTCTCGGCCCCGCGGGTGAGCAGCCGCAGCACCGGCTCGTGCTCGGGGGGCAGCACCGGGAGGTCGGGCGGTGCGGTGCTGGTGGCCCCGGCCGCGAGGGTGCGCTTGACCAGGCGGTCCTCGAGCGACTGGTAGGCGAGCGCGACGAGCCGACCGCCGACGGCCAGCGCCTCGACCGCCGCCGGCAGGGCGACGGCGAGCGCATCCAGCTCGGCGTTGACCTCGATGCGCAGGGCCTGGAAGGTGCGCTTGGCCGGGTGACCGCCGTGCCGCCGGGTCGCCGCCGGGATCGACGTACGGACCACATCGGCGAGCCGGGCCGTCCCGGCGAAGGGCTCCTTCTCACGCTCGCGCACCAGCGCGTCGGCGATCCGGCGGGCGAAGCGCTCCTCGCCGTACTCGCGCAGGACCCGCGCCAGCTGGCCGGCCGGGTAGCCGTTGACGACGTCGGCGGCGGTCATCCCCCGCGACTGGTCCATCCGCATGTCCAACGGGGCGTCCACGGCGTAGGCGAACCCGCGGTCCGTCTGGTCCAGCTGCAGCGACGACACCCCGAGGTCGAACAGCACGCCCTGGACCCGGGGCAGCCCGAGTCGGGCCAGCACCTCGGTCATCTCGTCGTAGACGGCGTGCACGAGGGTCGCGCGCTCGCCATAGGTCGCCAGACGCTCCCCTGCGATCCGCAGCGCCTGCGGGTCGCGGTCCAGCCCCACCAGCCGCAGGGCGGTGAACCGGTCGAGCAGGGCGGCGCTGTGCCCGCCCAGCCCGAGCGTGGCGTCGACCAGGACGGCTCCTGGTACGTCGACGGCCGGCCCGAGCAGGGCCAGGGTCCGGTCGAGGAGGACCGGGACGTGGCGCTCCCCGTCCGGGGGCGGCGAGCCGGGGTCCGGGGCCCTGGTCACCGGAGACACCGGCTCAGCTGCCGAAGCCGGTGAGCAGGAGGAGCAGGGCGGCGAAGGAACCCATCAGGCCCAGTGCGCCGCCGATCAGGTACGCGCTGTGGCGGATCTCCGCGGCGAGTGCACCGGTGGCGTCCGGAGCGGAACCTGGCGTGTCCATCTCGACCCTTCATGGAACGTGTGTGCGGCTCTGCGGGATGTCGTACGTCGTGTCGGGGGCTGGTAGGGCCGGGCTTTCGTTCGTCAGGTCAGGTCTCCAACCGCTCGACGTGCCGGTCGAGGCCGGCCGGTCCTGGCGCCGGGGAAGGTGCGTCAGGGCCGGGGGAGGTCCGGTGGCTCGTGGCCGGAGCGGGTGGAGACCTCGCCGGACGACCGGGTCGGGGGGCGAGGTGGTGGCGCTAGATGACCCCGGGCAGCACCTCCTCGGACAGGTCCGCGAACGGGCCTTCCTGCTCGGCGGTGTAGCGCTCCCA
>DATBDW010000201.1:0-17404 GCA_036269735.1 Actinomycetes bacterium | reverse complement strand
TTGCCCTCCGACGACTGGGCGGCGGCCCGGCACCACGGTCCCGGGCCGCCGCCCTTCGCGTTGCCCGCTCACAACGATCTCCCAGGGTCCTGGCACCCCGATCCCAGGCAGCCCCGCGAGGGTCGACGTGTCCAGCCGGTCGGCCGGGCTACCTGACTTTGACCCGACGGGAGCGACCTGGTGCTGCGCAGAGGCTCAGCTCGATGGCACGTCACTCGCGCGGCACGTCGTTGGATCGCGGTGGCCGCGATCGTGGTGGTCCTCGGAGCCGGTACGGCGGCCTGGGCGGCGACCCGCGGGTCGGGCAGCCCGGCCACGACGTCCATCCTGGCCACTGCCAGCCGCGGGACCATCAAGTCGACCGTCTCCGCGACCGGCACGCTGCAGCCGGCGCGCCAGGCCGACCTCGGTTTCCAGGTGAGCGGCACCGTCCGTACCGTGTCCGTTGCCGTGGGCGACCGGGTCCGCAAGGGGCAGGTGCTGGCCACCGTCGGGGCCGCGGCCCTGCGGGCCGACCGGGCGGCCGCCGCGGCGAACCTCGCGGCCGCGCAGAGCCAGCTGGCCGCCGACACCGCCTCGGGTGCGGACGACACCCAGCTCACGTCCGACGAGGCGGCCCTGCGCTCGGCCCAGTCCTCGCTCACCAGCGCTCGCGCCGCCGTCCGCGACGCGAGCCTGCGGGCCACCTTCTCCGGTCGGGTGGCGAGCGTCGACATCGCGGTCGGCGACAGCGTCTCGGGGTCGGGCTCAGGGGCGGGCACCGGCGGCACCGGCGGCACCGGAGGTACAGGGCAGACGACCACGCCCAGCACCACGTCGTCCGGGACGATCACGGTGATCTCCACATCGACGTACGTCGTGGACGCCTCTGTCGGCAGCAGCGACCTGGCCTCGCTCAAGAAGGGGCTGCAGGCCCAGATCACGCCGACGGGCAGCAGCCAGACCCTCTACGGCACGGTGAGCGCGGTCGGGCTGGTCGCCTCGTCGTCCGGGTCGAGCTCCGGCTCCTCGTCGTCCGGTTCGGCGACCTTTCCGGTCATCATCGCCGTGACCGGGCACGTGACAGGCGTCTACGCCGGTTCCAGCGCAGACGTCTCGATCATCGTCAAGCAGGTGCCGAACGTCCTGACGGTCCCGACCGCCGCGGTGCACTCCAGCGGCGGGAAGACCACCGTCACGGTGTCCACCCACGGCAAGCAGGTCGTGACACCGGTGACCATCGGCCAGGTCTACGGCGCACAGACCGAGATCACCGCCGGCCTGAAGGCCGGCGCCCAGGTCGTCGTGACGACCCTGCGACTGCCGACCGGGACGGGCGGGACCGGCACCCCGCAGAACCGGTTCGGCGGCGGCGGCTTTGCCCCGGGCGGGGGCGGCGGCGGCTTCGTCCCGGGCGGTGGAGGAGGGTTTGCTCCCGGCGGCGGCGCGGGGAACTCCACGGGTGGGAAGGGCCAGTGAACCGACCGGTGATCGAGGTCGAGCAGGTCACCAAGACCTACGCCTCCGGCTCGCTCGAGGTGCATGCCCTGCAGGGCATCTCGTTGACGATCCGGGAGGGCGACTACCTGGCGGTCATGGGGCCGTCGGGGTCCGGCAAGTCGACCCTCATGCACATCCTCGGCTGTCTCGACGTTCCGACCACCGGGACGTACCGCCTCGACGGCACGGACGTCAGCGACATGGACGAGTTTGCACTCGCCCGGGTCCGCAACGCGTCGATCGGCTTCGTCTTCCAACAGTTCAACCTGCTGGCGTCGCTGTCCGCGTGGCGCAACGTCGAGCTGCCGCTGTGCTACACCGGCGTACCTCGTCATGAGCGCCGCGACCGCGCGATGGCGGCGCTCGAGCGGGTGGGACTTGCCGACCGCGTCGATCACCGGCCTGGCGAGCTCTCCGGTGGCCAGCAGCAACGGGTCGCCGTCGCCCGGGCGATCGTCACCGACCCCGCTCTTATCCTGGCCGACGAGCCGACCGGCAACCTCGACTCTCACTCGACCCAGGACATCCTCGGTCTGATCGACGACCTGCACGACTCGGGCCGCACCGTAGTGGTCATCACCCACGAGACGTCGGTGGCCGACCGGGCCCAGCGCGTGGTGCGGCTCAGGGACGGGCTGCTGGAGCGACCGGGGTCGGACGCGAGCCTTGCGGCGGCCGGCCGGTGAGCTGGGCCGAGACGTTCCGGACCGGGTTGGAAGCGGTCCGCCACCACCGGCTGCGGTCGATCCTCACGATGCTGGGCATCCTGATCGGCATCGCCGCAGTGATCCTCACGGTGGGCCTGGGGCAGGGTGCCCAGGACGAGGTCCGCGCGCAGATCGCGGCCCTCGGCAGCAACCTGCTCATCGTCTCGCCTGGCAGCACGACCACGTCCACTGGCGTCCGCGGCGGTTTCGGCTCGGCGCAGACGCTGACCACCGCGGACGCCCAGGCCCTGTCGTCACGGACCGTTGCTCCGGACATCGCCGGAGTCGCACCGGTGGTCAGCAGCCCCCAGGCGCTGGCGAACGGGTCGACCACGTGGACCGTGTCCGTCGTGGGCACGACCACCGCGTGGCCCACCGTCCGGGCCCGCACCGTCGCAACCGGCCGGTTCTTCTCGGCCCGGGAGCTGGCCTCCGGCGCGCCCGTCGTCGTGCTCGGCCCGGACACCGCTAGCGAGCTCGGGCTGCGTAGCGCCGTGGGATCCCAGATCGACGTCGGGGGGACCCGGATGACCGTCATCGGGGTCCTCGACTCCGTCGGGTCCTCGTCCTCCAGCACGAACGAGGACGACACAGCCGTCGTACCGGAGACCACCGCGACCACCAGGCTGGCCGGCGGGTCGAGCCGCACCTCGGTGTCCACCATCTACCTGGCCGCGACCTCCCAGTCGACCCTGTCCGCGGCCTACCAGGAGGCCGACGCGGCCCTGCTCTCGCTGCACGGCGTCAGCGCCGCCGACCCCGACTTCACCATCGCGAGCCAGCAGTCGTTGCTGGCGACCGCGACCTCGGCCGACCGGACGCTGACGGTCCTGCTCGGCGGCATCGCCGCCATCTCGTTGCTCGTCGGAGGCATCGGCGTGATGAACATCATGCTCGTCTCGGTCACCGAGCGGATCCGGGAGATCGGCCTGCGCAAGGCGCTCGGGGCGACACCGCGAGCGGTACGCCGGCAGTTCCTCGTCGAGGCCTCGGTGCTCGGTCTTGCCGGCGGCGTGGTCGGGGCCGTCCTCGGCGTCGTCGGCGCGTGGCTGCTGCCGCATCTCATCAACCAGCCCGTGACCTTGTCGCCGACCGCGCTGGCGGGCGCCGTGCTGGTGGCGCTCGCCATCGGGGTGTCGTTCGGCACCTACCCCGCCAGCCGCGCGGCGCGGCTCGCCCCCATCGACGCACTCCGCAGTGAGTGACCGACCCAGTGAACGACCGTCCTTGTGAACGACCGAACGCAGTGAGAGAGAGCAGCAGATGACCCAGCCCCTCGTCCACCTGATGCAGCGCGGTCGAGCCACCACGACGGCGGCGCTGCTGGTGGCCGCGTTCGCGCTCACCGCCTGCGGCGGGTCCGGTGCCGTGGCGACGCCGGCGTCGACACCTGCGGCGAACGCCGGTGGGCAACAGTCCGGAGGCGGGGGCCTCGGCGCCGGGTTCCCTGGTGCCAACGGCCAGATCGCGGCCATCAGCGGGCAGACCCTGCAGGTCCAGTCCGCGCAGAGCGGCCAGGTGGCGGTCACCTGGACGACGGCGACCACCTTCAGCCGGACGGTGCCGACCACCGCCTCCGCCGCCACCGTAGGGAGCTGCGTCGACGTGCGCGCCGACGCGGCGACGTCGGCGAGTGGGTCCAGCGCGTCCGGAGCCGCGCTGCCCTCCGACGTGACGGCGGCAAGCATCACGGTGAGCAACCCGGTGAAGGGCTCGTGCAGCCCCGGTCGCGCTGGAGGCGGCACCGGCGGACCCGGGTTCGGCGGGGGCGCGGGGCGCCCCGGCGGTCTCCCGTCGGGTGCGCCGACCGGGTTCCCGTCCGGAGGCCCCGGTGGGCGCGCCGGCAACGGCGGCGGCTTTGCGAGGCCGGTCGTCGGTCAGGTGACCGCCGTGCAAGCGGGTGTCTTGACCGTGGCCGCCGTCGCCGTCGCGCCCAGGGCACCCGGTGCGACCGGCGCGCCCAGCACCGCCACGACCGCGACGACGCCGGTCACGGTGCACACCTCCGCGACGACCACGTGGACACGGACCACGACGGGCACCGGCAACGACCTCGCGGTCGGTCAGTGCGTGACCGCCCTGGGCAAGGCTGACGACACCGGCGCGCTGACCGCGACCACGATCGCCAGTCGTCCCGCCCAGGACGGGCAGTGCACCGTCGGCTTCGGGCGCGCAGGCGCGGCGTCGACAGGGAACCCGTGATGGCGGCGAGCCTTGTGGTCCGCCGCCTGCTCGTGGCCCGGCGCGGCGTCGCCGTCACGGTGCTCTGCGTCGTCCTCGTGCTGATCGCAGCCACGGCATGGACGGCCCGCGCGAGCACCGGCTCCGGCGCCTCCGGCTACCGCACGGCGATCGTTGCGCGCGCCGACGTACGTCAGCTGCTGCGCGGGACCGGGACGGTGGCGCGCAGCGGTCAGCGGTCGCTGCAGTTCGGGGAGTCCGGCACCGTCGGATCCGTCGCGGTCGCCGTCGGCGACCACGTGCACGCCGGACAAGTTGTTGCGACGCTGTCGCGGACGGCCCTGCGGGCAGCGGTCACCCAGGCGGAGGCCCAGCAGGCGAAGGCCGAGGCGACTCTGGCGGCCGACCGCACAGCGCAGAGCGCATCGTCGACCTCCGCAGGTGCCGCCCCGGCGGCCACACCGGCGCCGGCCGCGACACCGACGCCGAGTGCGTCGCCCGCGCCGAGCCGCAGCCAGGGGAGCGGGACCCAGGGCGCGGTCACCGCTGCCCAGTCCGCAGTAGTGCGCGACCAGAAGTCTGCCGACGAAGCGCTGCAGGTCGCGGCAGCCGCCCTCGACGCCCAGCACGGCGCGTGCGTGGTGCCGGATGCGTCGGACGCTGCCGCGGTCGCGGTCTGTCAGACAGCTCTGGACACAGTGTCCGCTGCCCAGCAGAAGGTGGCCGCTGCCCAGCACCAGGCGCAGGACTCGATCGACGCGCTGGCCCGGCTGCTCTCCACGGCCACGGGGCCCTCCGCGTCGTCACTGTCCGCGTCGGCCCCGTCCTCGTCGGTGCCGTCCGCGTCGGCGCCGACCACGACCAGGTCGTCAGCGCCAGCGGCCACGGCGGCGCGCCCCGCGGTGAACGGGACCGGCGCCGCCCCGGCCGCGAGCTCGCCGGGATCGGGTACCGCGTCCGGTGCCGGAACGGTGACCGCGGCCACGCTGGCCCGCGACCAGGCCGCGATCGACAGCGCGCACGCGGCCCTGATCCGGGCCCGGCACTCGCTGGCGTCGGCCCGGCTCACTTCGCCCGTGGCCGGCACCGTCGCCGCGGTCAGCATCGCGGTCGGGGACGAAGCAGCCGCGTCAGCCACCGGTCAGGTGGTCGTGCTCAGTGACGACGGTCAGGCCGAGGTGATCATGGACGTCGCGGAGAACGACGTGCGGACGGTGGCCGTCGGCCAGGCCGCCGAGGTGCTCGCGGACGGTTCGCCCACGGCGCTTCCCGGTCGGGTCACCTCGATCGGGCTGCTCTCCTCGTCGACCAGCGGGACAGCGGCCTACCCGGTCACCGTCTCGGTCGCGGGCGCGCCGACGTCGATGGCCGACGGCTCGCAGGCCGCGGTGTCGCTCGTCACCAAGACGGTGCACGACGCCGTCACCGTGCCGGCGTCGGCGGTCCTCGGCAGCGGCGCGACGTCGACCGTCCGCGTGCTGTCCGGCGGGACTGTCACCGCGACCAGGGTCGTCGTCGGCGCGGTCGGCGCGGTGCGGGTTCAGATCACGTCCGGCCTGACGGCGGGACAGCAGGTGGTGCTGGCGGACCTCTCCGAGCGGTTGCCGACCAGCGACACCGGCACGGGCCGGTTCGGTGGGGGCGGGTTCGGCGGTGGTGGGTTCGGTGGCGGGGGTCCGCCCGGGGTCACGGGGACCGGGCAGCGCGTCGTCCGCGGCGGCTGACGGGACCGACCGCCGGTCACCGAGGGACGAGAAGGTCCCGGCGTACGTCGGCGAGGGTGCGGCAGCCGGCCAGCCCCATCGTCAGGTCGAGCTCGGCGACGAGGTGCTCCAGGACGGTGCGAACGCCGGCCGTACCGGCGATCGCGAGGCCGTAGACGTAAGGCCGGCCCACCATCACGGCCGTCGCGCCGAGCGCGAGCGCGGTGAACACATCGGCGCCGCTTCGGATGCCGCTATCCATCAGAACGGGTACGGCGCCGTCGACCCGCTCGGCGACGCCCGGCAGCGCGTCCAGTGCCGCAATCGTCGAGTCGACCTGCCGGCCACCGTGGTTGGACACCACGATGCCGTCGACACCGGCGTCGAGCGCCCGCTGGGCGTCGTCGGGCGACAGGACGCCCTTGACGAGGATCGGCAGCCTGGTCATCGAACGCAGGCTCGGCAGGTCCTCCCACGTGAGCGACGGGCGTGAGAACACGTCGAGAAACGTGCCGACGGCCGCGCGGGGAAGCGGTGAACGGAGGTTGTCGAGCAGCCGTCCGGGATAGCCACGGCTCATGTCGAACAGGGTCCGCACCGCGGCCGGGCTCGGGCGCGGTCTCGGTGGTGGCGGCCCGGCAGCCCGTTCGCTCACGAGCCGGGTGAACACGGGGTCGCTGGTGTACTGCGCGATGCCCTTGGCGTGCGCGAAGGGCAGGTAGCCCCGGTCGAGGTCGCGCGGCCGCCAGCCGAGGACGTGGGTGTCGAGGGTGACGACGATCGCGTCGCAGCCCACGGCCTCGGCGCGGTGCAGGAACGACGCGACGAGCTCGTCCGAGCTGCTCCAGTACAGCTGGAACCAGCGCGGTGCCTCGCCCATCACGGCCGCGCACGCCTCCATCGGCCGCGAGGCCTGGCTGGAGAACACCATCGGCAGGCCGAGGGAGGACGCCGCCTTCGCGACGGCTACGTCGGCCTGCGCGTGCGTCATCTCGAGCACCCCGACCGGTGCGGTCAGCAGCGGCGCGGGCAGGCGGCGGCCGAACAGGTCGACCGACAGGTCGCGGTGCGAGGTGTCGCGCAGCATCCGCGGGACGATCGCCCAGCCGTCGAACGCATCGGTGTTCGCGCGGGCGGTGCGCTCCTGGCCGGCCGACCCGGCGACGTACGCCCAGCCGGCCTTCGACATCCGCCGTCGCGCGGCTGCCTCGAGCCGGGCCGGCGCCACCGGCACCGTGGGCAGCCGCCCGAGCGCGCCGTTGCGGTAGATCCCGGCTTGCAGCAGCCGGCCGACGTTGCCGCCGCCCTCGCCCGCGGCACCCTCGGCCTCCGCGCCCTGCACCGGCGCCGTGTCGTCGACCACCGCACGATCCTGCCCCACGAGTGCAGGTGTACGCCGACGGGCCGCGGTGGTACCGCCTCCTCGAGTGGTCTCGGTGCGGGTGGTGCATCGCTGGCAGCAGAGCAGCCTGGGACGGGGAGCTGGGCCGGCTCGCTGTCCAGTGCCGAACGAGTCGGCGGTCAGGGGAGGCGGTAGCCGGCGCCCGGATCGCCCACCACCAGGCCGTCGACGAGCAGGCCGGCCAGGGCCCGGTCGCGCTGCTCGGCATCGGCCCATACCGCAGCCAGCTCGGCCGCCGGCGCGGGGCCGTCTCGGGGGGCGCGTTCGCGCAGAACCGCCATCAGCCGTCCGCGCGCCTGCCGGTCGGTGCCGGCCCACCGCTGCACTGCCCGCACCGGGCCGTCGTACGCTGGCGAGCCGGCCAGCCGCCAGGCGCACGCCTTGGCCACGGGACACCTTTCGCAGCGGGGCGACTGCGCCAGGCACACCAGCGCGCCGAGCTCCATCACGGCGACCGCCCAGCGTGCCGCCACCGCCGGGTCGTCCGGCAGCAGGGCGTCCGCCCGGGCCCGCTCCGGCGCACCGAGCGACGGCGGCGGTTGCGCGACCCCGCCGACCGCGCGGGCCAGCACGCGGCGCACGTTCGTGTCGAGCACCGCTCGCCGCCCGCCGTACGCGAACGAGAGGACCGCGGCCGCGGTGTAGTCGCCGACGCCCGGCAGGGCGCGCAGGTCGTCGTACGCCGTCGGCAGCTCGCCGCCGTACCGCTCCACCACCTGCACCGCGGCGGCGTGCAACCGCAGGGCCCGCCGCGGGTAGCCCAGCCGCCCCCACATCCGCACCGCCTCGCCGGCCGGCTCGGCGGCCAGGTCGGTGGGGGTCGGCCAGCGCTCAAGCCAGGTCCGGTAGGCCGGCTCGACCCGGGCAACCGGAGTCTGCTGCAACATCACCTCGCTGACCAGCACCGCCCAGGGGGAGGTCCCGGGGCAGCGCCAGGGCAGGTCGCGGGCCCACTCGGCGTACCAGTCCAGGACCGGGGCGTGCAGCGGCGACTCGGGCATCTCGTGGCGATCGTCGCAGACCCACACCTTCCCGTCCTCAAGGTCCGGGTCCGCCTTGACGATCCGAACTCAAGCGGTGCGCCATCTCGCGTGCCCACATGTTTGGAAGATGGGGGTCCTCACCCGTGGATGGCCCAGCGCGATGGCCGGGCAGTCGATGATCGGCCAGTCCACGACCGGTCAGTCCACGACCGGTCGGAATCCCGGCTCGACAGCACCAGCCGCCAGCGAGATCCCCGGGCCGCTCGTCGTCGTGGTCGTGGGCGACAGCCCCGCGCGGACCCGTGCCCTGCGCGGGCTGCTGTCCGCGCCGGGGTTCGTCGTCGCCGCCGAGGCCACCACCGCCACCGAGGCCGAGGCGGCGGTCGTTCTGCACCAGCCCGGCGCCGTCCTGCTCGACCTCGATCCGACCGCCGGCGGCATCGAGGCCATCGAACGGATCATGGGCACCCGGCCCACCCCGGTCGTCGTCTGCGGTGCGCTGGCCGCCCACTCCGCCGCCGCGCTGGCCGCGGGGGCCGTCGACGTCATCGGTGCCCTGGACGCCCTGCCGACCTCACCGCAGTACGTCACCGCCCTGCGCCGCCACCTCCGGGTCGCCAGCCGGGTCCGCGTCATCACCCATCCCCGTAACCGGCTGCGTGAGCGCGGCATGGGCGCCATGGCGCCGCGCGGCACCGACGGCCGGTCGGACTCGACGCTGACCGCGGCGGCGAACCGGCCTGCCGGGTCCCCGGTGCCGGCCGCGCGCACTGCTGCGTCCCAGGTGCGCGTCGTGGTCATCGGGGCTTCGACCGGCGGCCCGCCCGCGCTGGCCACCATCCTCGCGGACCTCCCGGCCGACCTGCCGGTGCCGCTGCTCGTGGTCCAGCACATGGCCGACGGCTTCGTCGAGAGCCTGGCGACCTGGCTCGACGGCTTGTCCCCGCTCCCGGTGGTGCTGGCCGAGCACGGGCGCGCGATGCGTCCGGGCGTCGTCTACGTCGCCCCCGCCGGGGTCAACACACTCTTGCGGCCGGGGCTGCGCATCGAGCTGCGCACGCCACCGCCGGGGCAGTTCCACGTCCCCGGTGTCGACGCCGCGTTCGCCAGCACGGCCACGGTCTGCGGGCCGCACGCCGTCGGTGTCCTGCTCACCGGGATGGGCCGAGACGGGGCCACCGGGCTGCGCTCGATGGCGGACGCCGGCGCGCTGACCCTCGGCCAGGACGAGCCCAGCAGCGTGGTCTGGGGCATGCCGGCCGCGGCCCAGGCGCTCGGCGCGGTGGCCGAGGAGCTGCCGCTGGGCGCGATGGCCGCGCGGATCGTCGCCGCGGTGTTCCGCGAAACTCCTCTCGACGGGCAGGACCGGCCATGAGCGGGCTCGCGGACGTCGACTTCCGGGCGCTGCAGCAATACCTGCTCGACACGGCCGGCCTCGTGTTCGACGAGAGCCGGCGAGCCGGGCTCGCGTCCTTCGTCACCGAGCGCCTGCGTACCACGGGCTCGCCGGGCGTGGCGGCCTACCTCGAGTGGATCCGCACCGAGGACGGCGCGACCGAGCGCCAGCACCTCCTCGACGGCGTCACCGTCCAAGAGACCCACTTCTTCCGCAACGCGCCGCAGATGACCGCGCTGCGCCGCCGCGTGCTGCCCGAGCTGCTTCGGCGTACCGCAGGCCGCGAGCGGCCCCTGACCATCTGGAGCGCCGGCTGCTCGACGGGTGAGGAGCCCTACTCGCTGGCCATGATGGTGCTCGACCTCGCCTCCCCGGCGGCGGCCTCGCCGCCGAGGATCGTGGCCACCGACGTGTCGGCGGCCGCGCTGGCCACGGCCCGGCGCGCGACGTACGCCGGTCGGTCGCTCGAGTCGGCGCCCGTGGGCATGCAGGAACGCTGGTTCGAGCCGCGACACGGGTCGGCGATGACGGTCAGCCCGAAGGCCCGCGCGCTGGTCGACTTCCGGCTGCACAACCTGGTCGCGGAGGAACCGCCGTTCGACCCCGGCCAGGTGGACCTCGTGGTCTGCCGCAACGTCACCATCTACTTCGACCGGGCGACCACACGCCGGTTGGTCAACACCTTCCACCGGGTCCTCGCCGAGGGTGGTTACCTCCTGCTCGGGCACTCCGAGACGCTGTGGCAGATCAGCGACGACTTCACCCTCGTCCCGGTCGGGGACGCCTTCGTCTACCGGCGCTCGCACGACTCGAGCCAGGATGCGCCGAGCCCGCGCCCGGCCCGCAGGTCACGGGGCCTGGGTACGGCGGGCGCGGCCGGTGTGCGAGTCGGCCCGCCGCGGGCAACCGTGGCGCGAGCCGTCTCGGCGGCGCACCCGTCACCGGCCGCGGACCTGAACACCGCGTTGGGCGAGGCGCGCGAGGCGCTCGCCGCGGGAGACTACGAGGGAGCGACCAGGGCCGGCGCGGCAGCGGTGCAGGCGCAGTCGCTCCATCCCGTCCCCTACGTCGTGCTCGGTCGTGCCCTGACCGCGACCGGTCAGGACGCAGCGGCCGCCGACGTGCTGCGCAAGGCGGTCTATCTGGACCCCACTGCCGGTGACGCGCACTTCCTGCTCGCCGGCGCGCTCTCGCGCCAGGGCCTGCACGGCTCGGCAGCGGTGTCCTACCGGGCAGCCGCGAAGACTCTGCACCAGGTGCCGAGCACGGTGCTCGACGACCTGTTCGGCGGCCGGGCGCTGCCCGAGCTGGTGGACCTCTGCCACCAGCTGGCAGGAGACTCGGACGAGCGGGCGCAGACGGCGCCGGTGGCCGCGGGAGGTGCGCCGTGAGCGGATGGGTGACCTTCGAGATGGCCGGCCGGGAGATGGCCGGCTCGCTCGACGAGGTGCGCGAGGTGGTGCGGGCGACCGGCATCGAGGAGCTGAGCGGGACCCGCGCACCCGTGACCGGCCTGCTGGAGCTGCGCGGTACGCCGGTGCCCGTCGTCGACCTGCGCACCGCGGCCGACCCCGACGGCCGCGGTGACGTACTCGTGCTGACCACCGCGGAGGGCCTGCTCGGTCTGGCCGTGGACAAGGTGCGTGCCGTGGTCGGTGAGGAGGACCTGGTGCGCGACGGTGCCGAGGCGAGCCACGTGGGCAGCCTGCCGGCGTACGTCCGCGAGGTCCGCCACGACCAGCACGGCCGGCCGGTCCTCGTCGTCTCCCTGATGGCGCTCGCCGGCCTCGTCACCGCCTGACCGACGCCCCCGCACCGCGTGACGAGGACGGTGCGCCCCGCCGTACCGGAGGACGTCGACGTCATCGCCGACGTGCACGTCCGGTCGTGGCAGTGGGCGTACGCCGGGCTGCTCCCCGACGACCTGCTGGCCGGCCTCCGGGCCGAGGACCGGGTGCCGCAGTGGCAGCGCCGGATCGGGTCCGCCGACCCCGGGCGCACGTTGCTGCTGGCGGACGTGGACGGCGGTGGTGGGCTTCGTCGCTGTCGGCGCGGGTCGTCAGCAGGTGGGCGGTCCCGACGTCGGCGAGCTGATGGCCATCTATCTCGTGCCTGCGGTGGCTGGCAACGGGACGGGTCGCGCCCTGCATGACGCCGGCCTGGCGTGGCTGATGGATCGGGGCTTCACGGTCGCGCGCCTCTGCGTGCTCAGCGCGAATGCACGGGCCCGCGGCTTCTATGAGCGGTTGGGCTGGCGGGCCGACGGTGAGACCCGGGTCGAGACCATCGGCCTCGAGGTCGAGGAGACCCGCTACGAGCTGGACCTCACCCGAGAGGGCGGCGCGGGCCGGTGAGGTGGGGGACCCGGCCCCTGAGCGCGGCAACTTCGCGCTGGGCGTGGCATAGCGGCCGCGCCCAGCATGAAACGACCACGTTAACGTGATCATTTCGGGGAAGGTGGGTTAGACGTAGCGCTCGAGGATGCTGGACTCGGCCAGGCGGGAGAGGCCCTCCCGGATGCTGCGGGCCCGCGACTCACCGACGCCA
Source organism: Actinomycetes bacterium (assembly GCA_036269735.1). GTDB lineage: Bacteria > Actinomycetota > Actinomycetes > JACCUZ01 > JACCUZ01 > DATBDW01. Next base: position 5,006 of record DATBDW010000201.1, on the reverse strand, counting down.
TCGACGGCCTGCAGGTCGTCGATGCTGGCGGCCAGCAGCTTCTGCAGGCTGCCGAAGTGCTCGACGAGTCGGTCGACGACGGTGCCCGGCAGCCGCGGCACCCGGGCCAGCAGCCGGTAGCCGCGCGGGCTGACGGCGGCGTCGAGACCCTCGCCGCCCGAGTAGCCCAGGGCGCGCGCCACCGACGCGAGGTCGAGCAGCTCGAGGGCGTCGAGCTGGTCGAGGTCGGTCATCACGTCGGTGACGGTGCGCGACCGGCGGCCGGTCGGGGCGGGCAAGTAGTCGCGGGCGATCAGCTCACGGTCTGGGTCGACCCCGGCGACGAGCTCGTCGAGCTGGAGCGTCAGCAGCCGGCCGTCGGTGCCGAGCTCGACGACGTACGACTCGATCTCGCCCGCGATCCGGCGGACCATCTCAAGACGCTGGGCGACCGCTGACACGTCGCGGACCGTGACCAGGTCCTCGATCTCGAGCGCGGAGAGGGTGCCGGACACCTCGTCGAGCCGCAGCTTGTAGCGCTCGAGGGTGGCCAGCGCCTGGTTGGCCCGGGACAGGATCTGGGTCGAGGCCTCCAGCACGTATCGGCCGCCACCGACGTAGATCGCGATGATCGACATCGACTGGCTGACCGACACGACCGGCAGCCCGGTCTGTTTGTGCACCCGGTCGGCGGTGCGGTGCCGCGTGCCGGACTCGTCGGTGGGGATGGTGGGGTCCGGGACCATCTGCACGGCCGCGCGCAGGATCTTGGTGCACTCGCGGTCGACCACGATCGCGCCGTCCATCTTGGCGAGCTCGCGCAGCCGGGTCGCGCTGAACTCGATGTCGAGCACGAAGCCCCCGGTGCACAGGCTGTCGACCATCCGGTCGTAGCCGAGCACGATCAGCGCACCGGTCCGGCCGCGCAGGATCCGCTCGAGGCCGTCCCGCAGCGACGTGCCGGGCGCGACGGCAGCCAGGGTTGCGCGCAGCGAGTCGTCGGCGCGCTCGGCAGGTGCCACGTGACTGCTCCCGGATGTCGGTCGGTCAAGCGGAGTGTATCGGCGCAAGGTGGCCACGCCCGGCCACTACGGAGAGCGACGAGCGACCCTCGACCGCACAGACGTGTGAGAGCGACGACGGGTTCGACCCCGAGCCTCGGGTTCCGTCGTCCGGACGCCGTTGCGCGACGGTTTCCGGGGTAGCCGTCGCGTTGGCCGTGCCCGGTCCTAGCGTCGGCGGCTCGCGAACGGGAGGACGGCGGCGCCCGGAAAGGCGACCTGCAGGGCGTGGTCCAGGTCGCGGACCTCGATGGCCGAGATGCCGGGCGGCACCCGTCCCGGGTCGGGCGGCACCAGCGCGTGGGTGAAGCCGAGCCGGGCCGCCTCGGCGAGGCGCCGTGCCATCCCGGTGACGCGGCGGATCTCGCCGGCGAGCCCGACCTCCCCGATCGCCACCAGACCGGTCGCGAGTGGCTCGTTCTGCTGGGCTCCCGCCACGGCGAGCGCGACGGCGAGGTCGGTCGCCGGCTCGGTGAGGCGCACCCCGCCCACCGTGGCGGCGTAGACGTCCTGGTCGGCGACCTTGACGGTGGTACGCCGCTGCAGCACCGCTAGCACCATGGCGAGCCGGCCGCTGTCCAGCCCGCTCGTCGTGCGCCGCGGGCTGGCCAGCGCCGATTTGTCGACGAGGGCCTGGACCTCGGCGACCAGCGGTCGCTTGCCCTCGACCGTGACGGTGACGCAGGTGCCGGCCACCGCCTCGTGGCGCTGGGAGAGGAACAGCCCGCTCGGGTCCGGCAGCCCGACGATGCCCTCGTCGGACAGGTCGAAGCAGCCGACCTCGTCGGCCGGGCCGTAGCGGTTCTTGACGCCGCGCACCATCCGCAGCCGGGACTGCCGGTCGCCCTCGAAGTGCAGCACGACGTCGACCAGGTGCTCGAGCAGGCGCGGTCCGGCGATCGAACCGTCCTTGGTGACGTGTCCGACCAGGACGGTCGGGATGCCGCGCTCCTTGGCCACGCGGGTCAGGGCGCCCGCGACCTCGCGGACCTGGCCGACGTTGCCGGGTGCGCCTTCCACCTCGGCACTGGCGATGGCCTGCACCGAGTCGACGATCAGCAGGTCCGGCGCCACCGCATCGACCTGGCCGAGGACGGCCGCGAGGTCGACCTCCGCGGCGAGATAGAGCTCGTCGCGCAGGGCGCCGATCCGGTCGGCCCGCAGCCGCACCTGGGCGGCGGACTCCTCGCCGGTGACGTAGAGCGTGCGCGAGTGCTCGGCGGTGCGCGCCGCGACGTCGAGCAGGAGGGTCGACTTGCCCACGCCCGGCTCGCCGGCGAGCAGAACCACGGCGCCGCGGACCATGCCGCCGCCAAGCACCCGGTCGAGCTCGTCGACACCGGTCGGTACGGCGCGGGCGGCCTCCACGTCGACCTGCGCGATCGGCCGGGCTGCGGCGGTCACCGGGCCGGCAGCGGTCGTCCGTACCTTGGGGGCTGCGGCGTCCTCGACGGTGCCCCAGGCCTGGCACTCGCCGCAGCGGCCGACCCACTTCGGCGTCGTCCACCCGCACTCGGCGCAGCGGTAGGCGGGACGTTCCCGGGTCGCAGCCTTGGCCATGTCGCCGACCGTAGGCCGCACCCCGGACAGGCCCCCGCAGGCGCGCGGTGCCGGTCGCTCAGGAGTACTGGGCGCGCAGTCGACCACGTGAGGCAGCTGGGTGAGAGCGCCGACAGGCTCGCCTGTCGGCGCACAGTCCGCCGCCTCGGGAAGTGCGTGGCCCGCGTCAGGTGAACGGCGGCCATGATGAGGGAGGTTGCGCGACCGTCGTCCGCGGCTGTCCCGCCGTCGCGTTACCCGAAGTTGATCACGGTTCCGTGATCACCATGGGCTGACCGTGGTCAGTTCACCTCGGTTGGGCGCCGGAGATCACGGAACCGTGATCACTTGCGGGCGGGAGAGGCCTCGGGGCAGATGCCGCGCCCCGGCATCACGTTGCCCGTTGCCGTGCCGTGCCTTGTTGTTCCCGGCCGAGGCACACTTGCCGCGGTCGGCGACAAGTGATCACGGAACCGTGATCACTTGCGGGATGGGCGGCGGGTCAGGGGGCGCGGAAGGACTCCTCGACCAGGCCGCGGCGGAAGAAGTCCTCGCCGAGACCGGCGACCAGGGGCTCGACCTGGCTGGTCATCGAGCGCAGCGCGGCGAGCTTGGTCTCCAGCAGGTCGCCCTCGAGGACGATGTCGACGAGCTGCTCGCCGCGCGGGGTGCACGGGGGCTCGGAACCCATGAAGACGTTGAACCGGTCCAGCGGCTCGCGGAAGTCGGCCAGCCACTCCGGGCTGTTGGTCGCGTAGCCCAGTGCGGCACCGGGTTTGCCCACCGCCTCGAACGCCGCCGTCGCCCAGCGGGAGGCCGCCTTGTGGTCGTCGTGGCCGGTCATGCCCTCGGGCCCGAAGGTCAGCACCGTGTCCGGCTGCACCTCGGCCATGACGTCGGTCACCCGGCGTACCGCCTCGTCCTGGTCGACGGCGGCGCACCCGCCGTCGGGGTAGTCCAGCCAGTGGTGCTCGGTCACGCCGAGGACGGCCAGCGCGGCCGCCATCTCGGCGCTGCGTACGGCGGCGAGCGGCGCCCCGCTCGGCCAGCGCGCCTCGTCGGGGGAGCCGAGCTCCCCGCGGGTGGCCGTGATGCACACGACCCGGTCACCGGCCCGAACGGCGCGCGCCATCAGGCCGGCGCACAGCCAGCTCTCGTCGTCGGGGTGTGCCCAGACGCCGAGGATCGTGCCCAGCGGGTTGTCTGCGGTCATGGCCCGGACGGTAGTCGCGCTGCCGGGTGACGGAGCGTGTGAGCGGAGTCCGTCTGCTGGCGCGAGCTGGCTGCCCTGAGCGCAGAAACCCGGCCACGTCGCGCCACCTGACGCGGTGCGAGCCGGTCAGCTGCGGCGGATCCGGGCGAGCACCGCGGGGACCCCGTGCTCGCCGTAGCGCTCCTGCAGCTCCGGCCGCCGCTAGTCGGCGCCGGTGACCGTGCCGCGGCACTCCGTGCTGCCGCAGCTGCACGGCGTCACGAAGTCCGCCTCGATGGTCTGTGTCGCAGGAGCGGTTGCCGTAGCCGACCGGTCCTCGGGCGGGCAGCAGGCGGTGCAGGTTCTCGAGCACGGTGATCGTGTCGACGTACGGCGATCGGCCGGCCGTTGCGTCGGCGACCAGCTCGCGCATCACCGCGGTGTCGACCAGCCGGCCGCCGAGCCGCGCGACGACGGTGCCGGCGCGTAGCCCGAGGTGACGAACAACCCGTGGCCCTCGATCGGCGAGTCGCGCACCTCGACCGAGGGGTGCAGCCAGCAGTCGGCATCCGGTACGCCGACGGCCGCCAGCGCGGAGACCACCCGGCGCACCGCCGGCGCGGGCGGCCGCGTCGTCGCGCAGGCGGATCACCTCCCGCAGCGACGCGGGGTCCACCGACACACCGATCTCCTCGAGCACCTCGCGGGCCGTCGCCTGCACGAGCGACTCACCGGGCTCGGGCTGACCGCCGGGCAGGAACCACGAGCGGCTGCGGTGCGAGAGCACCGCGAGGACGCGGTCGCCTTCGAGGTGCAGCCAGGTCGTGGCGACGACTCGCGGCCGGGCCATCGGCATGAGCAGGGCTCAGCGGGGGCGGCGCTTGGGGTCGGCCGGGTGCAGGACGAGCCGGCGCCGGTCGTAGGCCTCGGCGTGCTTGACCAGCTCGTCGTACCCCTGCTGTCCCATCAGCTCGACGAGCTCGGCGCTCATCGACACGTAGACGGGCTCAGACGCGACGTGCGCCTCGGTGTTGCCGCTGCAGTACCAGTCGAGGTCGTGCCCGCCGGGGCCCCAGCCGCGCCGGTCGTACTCGGCGATGACGACGACCTGCACCTTCGTGCCGTCGCCCTTGTCGACCTTCTCGTAGGTGCGCCGGATCGGGAGCTGCCAACAGACGTCGGGCTTGGTCTCGAGGAAGTGGCGGCCCTGGCGCAGAGCGAGCCCGTGCAGCGCG
>DATBDW010000200.1:0-17947 GCA_036269735.1 Actinomycetes bacterium | reverse complement strand
CCTTGTCGAACGCCTCACCCGCGGCATCGTCGATCGTCGACCCGAGGGGCTCCACCCCGCTGGTGACGTCCTCGACCCGGATCAGGCTGGAGTGGCCACCGCTGACCAGCAGCGCGAGGCACGGCTCCGGCAACGCGCCGTGCTCGAGCTGGTCGACGGCGACGTGCGCGGCCAGGTGGTTCACGCCGTAGAGCGGGCGGCCGAGTCCCAGGGCCAGCGCCTTGGCGGCTGCGACGCCGACGAGCAGGGCGCCGGTCAGGCCCGGACCGCTGGTCACCGCGATCGCGTCGACGTCGATGAGCCGGGCACCCGCGTCGGTGCAGGCCCGTTCGATGGTCGGGACCATCGCCTCGAGGTGGGCCCGGCTGGCGACCTCGGGCACGACACCGCCGTACCGTGCATGCTCGTCGACGCTGCTCGCCACCGCGTCGGCCAGCAGCGTGGTGCCGCGCACGATGCCCACACCGGTCTCGTCGCAGGACGTCTCGATGCCGAGGACGAGCGGCTCGTCGGCCATCGGTGTCAGCCCAGCGCCGCGGCGATGGCGGTGGCGAACCGCTCCCCGGCCCAGGTGCCGCTCACCCCGTCGTGCACGAGGAACATCGACGGCTCGGTGAGCTCGAGCTCGAGGAGCACCGGCGCGCCGTCGGGGCCGGGGACGAGGTCGACCCGCGAGTAGAGCAGGTCGCCGCGAGCGGCCGGTGCGACGTCGGCCAGCACGTCGAGCACCTGCTCGGCCGTGTGCCGCTCGGCCGTGGTCGGCTCGCGGACCTCGATGGTCTCCTCCTTGTACGCGCCCTGCACCGGCTCCATCGCGGTCGTCAGCAGCGGGCCCTTGCGGATGGCGTGGCTGTAGGTGTCGCCGAGGTACAGCAGTGCGGTCTCGCCGGCCGTGTCGACCGCATGGAGGTAGGGCTGCACCATGACGGTGCGCCCGGCGTCGAGCAGCTCCCGCGCGTGCACCGCCGCGAGGTCGTCGTGCTCGCCCGCGCGGTAGCGGTTGGTGTCCTTGGAGCCGGCCGAGACCGCTGGCTTGACGACGTACTCGCGCGAGCCGTCGAACGCCGGCACCGCGAAGGTGTCGCCCGGTGACAGCCACTGCGTGGGTACGACGGACAGGCCGGCCCCGTGCAACGTGCGCAGGTAGGTCTTGTCGGTGTTCCAGGCCAGCACGTCGACGGGGTTGAGCAGCCGGGTGTCGCGCGCTACGGACGAGGCCCACGCGAGGAACTCGTCGCGCCGCAGGTGGTAGTCCCAGGTGCTCCGCACGACGACGAGGTCGTACGCCGACCAGTCCACGCCGCCGTCGCTCCACACGGCCGGCTCGGCGTCGATGCCCTGGTTCGCAAGTGCGGCCAGCAGGGCGGGTCCGTCCTCGTCGAGGGCGGGGAACTCGGCGGCTGTCGCCAGGGCGGTACGTGGGCTCACGACCGCAGAGCCTATGCAGTGCTGCGAAGGCGCAGCCGGAGCACATGGGCGTCGGTGCTGCCGGGGCGGTAGTAGCCGCGGCGCACGGCGATCCGCTCGAAGCCGGCCGCGGCGTACAGCGCCTGGGCCGGGGCGTTCTCGGCGCGGACCTCGAGCAGCACCTCGGTCGCCCGGCGACGGCGCGCCTCGGCCACCAGGTCGTCCAGCAGCCGCCGCCCGAGGCCCCACCCCTGTGCCGCGGGTGCGACCGCGAGGGTCTGCACGTCGGCCTGGCCGCCGTGGCCGCCGGCGGCCGAGAGCCCGGCGTACCCCAGCAGGTCCGGGCCGTCGCGGGCCACCAGGTAGTGCCGGGTCTCGGGCACGTGGGCCAGCTCGGACCAGAACGTCTCGACCGACCACGGGTCGGGGAACAGCGACGCCTCGAGGGCGTGGGCGTCCTCGACGTCCCACCAGCGCATCCGGCGGACCTCGACGGTCACAGCACCGACTTCCGCACGCCCGGCTCGGCGACGTCCGGCCGGCGCAGGTACAGCGGGTCGGGCGCCGTGGTCGGCAGGCCGCGCGCGACCCAGCGGGCCAGGTCCGCGGCGGTGGGGAGGAGCGGCTGACGATGGCCCGGGAAGCTGTCGAGGTACAGGTGCGCGCCGGCCCCGACGGCGGGCCCGGCGTAAGCCGCGTCGGCCGGCGTCGCGACGTACGGGCCTTCCGTGCGGACGGGTCGGGCCGGGTCGCTGCCGTCGTACGCCGCCCAGTGCACCTCGCGTCGGCGCGCGTCGGTGACGACGCGGTAGTCCCCCGTCAGCCCGGAGCCCAGCGCGAGCACGTCGAGCGAGCAGACGCCGAGGACCTCCAGCCCGAGCACTGCACCCAAGGTGCGCGCCGTGACCAGTCCGATCCGCAGACCCGTGAACGGCCCCGGGCCGACACCGACGCCGATCCGCGTCAGGTCTCTGCGGTCCACCCCCGCCTCGCGCAGCACCCCTTCGATGGCCGGCGCGAGCAGCTCCCCGTGCCGGCGCGCGTCGACGGTCGTGCTCTCGGCCAGCACGCGCTCGCCGTCCGCCACCGCGACCGTGACCGCCGGGGTGGCCGTGTCGAGGGCGAGCAGCACGGCCCGAGGCTAGCGACCGCTGATGGCGGACCCGCCGTGTCGCTCTCCGACGCGGGGGTGCAGGTCAGATCAGGCTTCGGATGAGGGAGGTGCCCGGCCGCCGTCCGCGGTGGCCCCACCTGCTGGGCAGCTGCGGTGGCCCGTGCGTCGACTGGCGCGCTTTGGCTGTTTCTGTACTGGTACAGATCAGCCGGAACGCGCCAGTCAGCGAAGGGACGGGCGGCCATCTCGGGATCCGGGACGACGGGAGAGGCGACCCGGACGGGGACCCTCACCCCTCTTCCAGGCCAGCTCTGACCGCCACCACCGCTGGCGGGAGAGGCCCGTTCGGGTCCCACCGACGTCCACCGGCGGAGCAGGTTCAGCCGGGTGCAGCCCAGGGGACGAAGCCGAGGCCGTCGTAGAGAGCGCGGGCAACCGGGTTGTCGACGGCGACCCGCAGAGCGACCGCGGAGGCGCCGGCGGCGGCCGCCTCGGCGAGCACGTGCTGCATCAGGGCCCGGGCGATGCCTCGCCTGCGCTGCTCAACGGCAGTGAACAGCTCGATGACGAAGGGGCAGTCCGGCGTGTCCGACCACGGCGCCCGGCTCACCGTGATGACGCACCCCACGATGTCGCCCACGGCGGTGCTGGCGACCAGGCACGCGTCGGGCCACGGCTCGCCGTACTCACCGGCGAAGCTGGCCGTGATGTCGGAGACCGCCTCCTCCAACGAGTCGCCGGGCACGCCGCGCGGGTACGACGCGAAGTACAGCCGACCGATCGCGCCAGCGTCGGACGGCTCGACCCGGCGGACGAGCCGTCCGTCAGGTACCCCCGCGCGGAGGTCCGCGTCACCGGGTCGGACGAGGCGCACCACGGTGTACAGCTCGCCCCAGGAGAAGGACATCGCGGCTCAGACCAGTGCTACGCCGGACCAGCGAGGGCCGACCCCACGTAGCACAGCGGTACGCCGGTCGTCGTTCTCGTCGCTGGAGCGGCGCAGCGTGACCTCGAGCCGGTCGGCGGACAGGCCCTCGACCTTGCCCTCGCCCCACTCCACCACGGTGACCGAGTCCTCCAGGGACGCGTCGAGGTCGAGGTCGTCGACCTCGGCGAGGCTGCCCAGGCGGTACGCGTCCACGTGCACCAGCGGCGGCCCCGTGGTCGCCGACGGGTGCACCCGGGCGATGACGAACGTCGGCGACGTGACCGGTCCGCGAACCTGCAGGCCGGCACCGATCCCCTGCGTCAGCGTCGTCTTGCCGGCCCCCAGGTCGCCGGCCAGCAGCACGAGGTCCCCGGCGCGCAGCAGGCCGGCCAGCCGGCGACCCAGCGCGGTCGCGTCCGCCGCCGTCGGGACCTCGAGGACGACCGGGTCATCACCAGGTACGCCGGTCACGGTGCCCCCCGCGCGGCGTCGAGCAGCCGGACCACCTCCGTCAGGTCGGCCCGCAGCGCAGCCACCGGCTCACCGTTCGGGCCGAACCGGATCGCCGCCGACGGGTGGTAGGTCACGACCAGGCGGCGACCGGCGTACCAGAGCGGCTCGTCGCGGCCCCGCTCGCGCAGCGCGGCGATGCGGGCGCCAGGACCGAAGAACCAGGCGGCCGCGGTCGACCCGAGCGCCACCACGACGGTGGGGTCGACCAGCTCGATCTGACGCTCCAGCCACGGCCGGCAGCGCGCCACCTCGCCGCGGCGCGGGGTGCGGTTGCCGGGTGGCCGGCACTTGATGACGTTGACCACCGCGACCCGCGTGCGGTCGAGACCGGCGTCGGCGAGCAGCTGGTCGAGCAGCTGACCCGAGCGGCCGACGAACGGGATCCCGGTCTCGTCCTCCTGCGCCCCCGGCGCCTCCCCGACCAGCAAGACGTCGGCACCTGGCGGCAGTTGCCCCGGGACCACCTGCGTGCGGCCGGTCACCAGGTCCTCGCAGGCCACGCAGGTGCGCAGCAGGCCCACCAGCGAGCCCCAGTCGGCAGCAGATGCGGCGACGAGCGCCGGATCGGTCGTCATGAGTTCCGCTCGATGAGCGACCGCAGGTGGTCGGTGACGACGTCGTGGTACTCGAGCATCACGAGGTGACCGGCCTCGGGCAGGATCACCAGCTCCGCGTTCGGCAGCCGGCCGGCGATCTCGCGGCTGTGGTCGGCCGGCGTCATCGCGTCCTGCTCCCCGCCGAGCACGAGGACGTCGATCCCGGCCAGCACGCCGAGCGCATCGAGCTTGTCGTGCGCGTCGAACGCAGGGAACAGCTCGGCGATGACGTCCAGCGGAGTCGTGTCGTGCATCCGTGACACGAAGTGCACGAGCGAGGGCGGGACGTCGGTCGCGAACGAGAAGCGCTTGGTCAGCACGAACTCGATGTCCGCACCGAGCGACCTGCCGCGCGCCACGAGCGCCGGCCGGCGGTTGAGCGCCTCGAGCGCCCGCGGTGCCACCCGACGCATCGCTCGTCCGGCCGCGGCCGGCACGCCGAACGTCACCTCCGTGAGGCGGCCCGGCGAGGTCGCCACCAGCGCGACCCCCACCACCCGGTCGCGGAACAACCGCGGCTGCTCCTCGGCCAGCGCCATGATCGTCATGCCGCCCATCGAGTGGCCGATGAGCACCAACGGCCCGCGCGGCGCGGTCGCCTTGAGTACGGCGGCGAGGTCCCGGCCGAGCTGGTCGATCGTCGCGTGCTCCGCCGTCCCGCGGCCGGACCGGCCGTGACCCCGCTGGTCCCAGAAGACCAGCCGCACGTTGTCGTCGGCGAGGTCGGCGAGGTCGCGCCGCTGGTAGTGCCAGCTGTCCTGGTTCAGAGCCAGTCCATGGCAGAACACCACCGTCAGGCGGGGCGCCTTGCGGCTGCGCAGCGGCGGACCATCGACCTCGACGTGCAGCGGTACGCCGTCGTCGGCGGTCACCGGGCAGACGTCACCACGGATGGTGCCGAACGGCTCCGCCTCCTCCGGGTCGGAGGCGTGCCGCCGGAACGACCGGCCCACCGCGTAGCGCTCCGCGGCCAGCCCGACCGCAGCACCGGCCGCGACGACACCGGCAGCCCCCGCGACGACCGCGGCGCGCCGTCCCCAAGCGGGCAGCCCCGTCACGCGAGGTACTCCCGGGGCACCCGCGGACCGATCCGAGTGACGATCTCGTAGGAGATCGTGCCGGTCGCGGCTGCCCAGTCCTGCGCCGTCGGGCCACCGTCCTCGCCGGTCCCGAACAGCACCACCTCGTCGCCGGCCGCAGCGGGGTCGTCGCCGAGGTCGAGCACGAGCTGGTCCATGCAGACCCGGCCGGCGACCGTGCGGGTCCGCCCCGCGGCCAGCACCGGGCCGAGGTTCGACGCGTTGCGAGGTACGCCGTCGGCGTACCCGAGCGGGACCAGCCCCAGGGTGGTCTCCCGGTCTGTCGTGTAGGTGTGCCCGTAGCTCACGCCGCTCCCCGCCGGCACTCGCTTGACGAGGACGACGTCGGCGGCCAACGTCATGGCCGGCAGCAGCCCGTAGTGCGCGGGCCCGGCGACGTGGGGCACCGGCGACAGCCCGTAGACGGCGATGCCCGGCCGCACCAGGTCGAAGTGCTGGTCCGGCGCGGTCAGCGTGGCAGCGCTGTTGGCGAGGTGCCGCACCTCCGGGTCGATGCCCGCACTCTCTGCGTGCGCGACGGCGTCGCGGAACACGTCGGCCTGCCGCGCGATCGTCGGGTGCCCGGGAGCATCGGCGTACGCGAAGTGCGACCACAGCCCGACGACGCGCACGACACCCTCGGCCTCGGCCTTGCGGGCCGCGACGACCAGGTCGGGCCAGTCCGCGGCCGCCGCACCACCACGGTTCAGGCCGCTGTCGACCTTCAGGTGGACGCGTGCGGTGACACCGGTGTCGCGGGCGGCGGCGGCGACCTCGGCCAGCGCCCACTCGGCGTTGACGGACACGTCGACGTCGGCGTGCAGCGCCTCGGCCCACGCCTCGCCCGGGCCCATCAGCCAGGCCAGGACCCGCGGCTCGGTCAGCCCAGCGGCTCTCAGGGCGAGCGCCTCGTCAAGCAGCGCGGTGCCGAGCCAGGTCGCGCCACCCTCGACCGCCGCCCGCGCCGAGGGCACCAGGCCGTGGCCGTAGCCGTCGGCCTTGACCACAGCCATCACCTCGGCGGAGGTCCCGCCGGCCAGGGCGGCGACGTTCGACCGGATCGCCCCGAGGTCGACTCGGGCGACGGCATGCCGGCGGCTCATCGGGCGGTGCTCACGACCCCAGTCTGCCAACCGGCCGACCGTGAGCCGGTGACCGGACACGTCCGAAGGCCGCCGGCAGCGCGGCGAGGACGTCCTCCGCGGCGACGGGCCGACCGCCGGCGGCGGCGATCCGGCCGGCGAGCCCGTGCAGCCAGGCACCGACCGAACCCGCGTCGAACGGGTCCAGGCCACCGGCCACCAGCGCCCCGCAGAGGCCGGCAAGCACGTCACCTGATCCGGCGGTCGCCAGCGCCGGCGTACCGGTCGGGTTGACTCTCACCCGCCCGTCCGGTCGGGCCACCACCGTCGTCGAGCCCTTGAGCAGGACCACGGCCTGCAGGTCGCGGGCCGCCGCACGCGCATGGTGCAGGCGGCGCGCCTCGACGTCGGCGCGGTCGGCACCGACGAGGCGGGCCAGCTCGCCGGCGTGCGGAGTCAGGAGCACCGGTACGTCGACGGTGGCGAGGCCGGCGAACGCGGCCAGCGCGTCGGCGTCCACGACGAGCGGTACGCCGGCACCGGCCGCGTGCTCGAGCCGCTGAACCGCGTCGTCGCCACCACCCGACCCGACCGTCCATGCCTGCACTCTCCCGTCGCCCACGACGACCTCCGGCCACCGTGCGCGGACCAGGGCGGCCGGCTCGTCGGCGCCGAGGTAGCGGACCATGCCCGCCCCGCCGTGCACGGCGGCGCCCGTGCACAGGACGGCGGCGCCGGTGTACTGCGCGGAGCCGGCGGCCACCCCGACGACACCGCGGCGGTACTTGTCCGACTCGCGGTCGGCCCTCGGCAGGAGCTCGGCGACATCGTCGGCCTGCAGCACCTCGGCGTCGGCCGGCGGCAGGTCCAGGCCGATGTCGACGAGCTCGACAACGCCCGCATGCTCGGCGCCGGGGTCGACGAGCAGCCCGGTCTTCAGCGCGCCGAAGGTCACGGTCACATCGGCCCGGACGGCAGCACCGGCCACCTCGCCGGTCGAGGCGTCCACCCCGCTGGGCACGTCGACCGCCACCACGAGGTGGTGCGCGCCGATCCGCGCGGCGACCGCGGCCGCCGGTTCACGCAACCCGCCGCGGCCACCGATGCCGAGGATCCCGTCGACCACCAGGTCGGCCCGCTCGACCGCGCCCGCTCCGTTGGTACGCCTGCCTCCCGCCGCCAGGAACGCCGCGAGCCCCGTCTCGTGCACCCGGTCGGCGAGCAGCAGGGCCTCGACCCGCGCCCCTCGCCGGGCCAGCGCGGCACCCGCGTACAGCGCATCCCCGCCGTTGCTCCCGGAGCCGACGAGCAGCAGGACCTGCGACCCGTACACGCCGTCAAGCAGGCCGGCGCAGACCCGTGCCAGCCCGGTCGCGGCCCGCGCCATCAGCGCGCCGTCGGGCAGCGCCTCGAGCAGCGGGGCCTCGGCGGCGCGCACCGTCTCCGAGTCGTACGCCGGGCGGACCACCGCGGTCTCCCGTCAGTCCTCGGCCACGACGACCGCCGAGGCGATCCCTGCGTCGTGGCTGAGCGAGAGGTGGGTGCGCCGGACGCCCAGGGCCGCGGCCCGGGCGGCCACCGTCCCCGTCACCAGCAGGTGCGGTCGACCGTCCTCGCCGCGGTCGACCTCGGCGTCGCGCCAGCGAAGACCGATGGGCGCACCGAGAGCCTTGGCGAGGGCCTCCTTCGCGGCGAACCGGGCGGCGAGCGACGCCGGCGGCAGCCGCTGCTCGTTGTCGGTGAACAGCCGCGGCGCCAGCAGCGGCTGACGCTGCAGCGACGCGATGAACCGCTCGACGTCCACCACGTCGATCCCGATCCCGATGATCACGGGCCCAGAGTCGCACGTGCGCCCCGCGGCAGGACACCGCGGGGCGCACGTAGGGAACGACGCAGACGTCAGCCGGTTACGACTTGCCCTCCCCCAACCTGATCATGTGCGTCAGCGGGTCGACCTTGCTGTCCCGAGGGATCACCCCGGCCGGGTGGTCGACCGGCGAGAGACCGTAGGCCCTCTCGATCGTCGCCATGATCGACGTCGTGTCGTAGACGGTGTGGTCCACGCTGCTCGTCGTCAGACCGGGCGACACGATCAGCGCCGGGACCCGGGTGCCGGGGCCGAACGGGTCGTGCGCACCCGCACGGCCCTGACCGGGAGGCGACATGTGGTCCCACTGGCCGCCGAACTCGTCGTACGTCACGACGATCAGGGTCTTCTTGCCCTCGGGCCCCTTGCGGATCGCCTTGATCAGGTCGACCAGGTGGTCGCTGCCGGTGGCCTCACTGGCGTAGCCGGGGTGCTCGTTCTCGTTCCCCAGCGGCTTGACGAAGCTGACCTTCGGCAGCGTGCCGGCCTTGGCCTGGGCGAGGAAGTCGGTCTCGTCCTTGAGGTGCGCGGCGCGCCCCGGCGTACCGGGTGCGTAGCGCGCGTAGTAGGCGAACGGCTGGTGGTGCTGCTGGAAGGTCTTGTCCGGGCAGTAGGGGTAGCCGGCGTTCTGGCCGTTGATGTCGGCCCCGGCCGGAGCCGAGTTCGGGTCCGAGCAGGTCGGGCCGGCGCCGTTGGTGTAGCCACTGCCGTCGGTGATGCCGGCCGCGTTGTCCCAGCCGCCGGAGTACCAGGCCCAGCTGACGCCGGCATCGGACATCCGGTCACCGATGGTCAGGTCCTGCGTCGTGTCGTCGACGAGCGGGATCTTCGGCCCGTAGGACGCGGTCGGCTGCAGCGCCGGCAGCGAGGTGTTGACGCTCCAGTCACCGCACGCGAACCCGGCCCGAGTGGTCGGCAGACCGCACGACTGGGTCACCGTGCCGTCCTTGACGACGTCCTTGGTCTTGTAGAACGGGTAGTTGTTGCGCACCTCACCCTGGGTGTCGAGGATGCTGTGCTCGCTCACCGGTGCCGTCGACCACAGGATCGGCTGGGCCGCCACCAGGTACTGGTGGTTGAGGTAGGACCCGCCGTGCGCGCCCTGGAAGAAGTGGTCCGCGAGGACGTAGTGCGGCGCGTGCTTGCCGTGCAGGTACTTGTAGATGGGCAGCTGCTTCGTCGCGTAGTAGCCCATCGACAGGCCGATCGCGTCACTGCCGGTCACGTAGCGGTTCTGCCGGCCACCGTTGGTCTGGTAGATCTCCTGGTAGAACTTGTGGACCAGGTCCCTGGTGCACCCGCCGGGCAGGCCCACCGGGTTGCCGTTGGCGTCCTTGGCGTTCTTGGGGACGCCGTTCGGGAAGCTGAACAGGCTGTCCCGGTTGGGACAGGTCGTGTCGGTCGGCTTGATGAACGTGTCGATCTTGAACGGCTTGTTCGCGAAGTGGCTCGCGTACGTCGTCGACGTACCGTCCCCGAAGGTCACTGTCGAGGTCCCGCAGGACGCCTTGAGGGGTCCGGACGTCAGGTTGACGTCGTTCTGCGGCAGGCACGTATAAGGCGTGCCGTTCTGCTGGAGCTGGGTCGTGTGCGCGTTGCCGGCCTTGGACCGGCCGTTCACATGGCTCGTACCGACCTTGCCCCAACCGCCGTACAGGTTGTCGAAGCTGTGGTTCTCCTCGTAGATCACCACGATGTGCTTGAAGCCACCCAGCGTCTTCGGGTGCGCAGCGGCCGCGCTCCCGGTAGCGGCCGTCGCGCCCGTGACTGATGTCACCGTCGCCACCACAAGGGCGGCGGTCGAGAGCAGAGCCCCCGAGCCCAGCAGTGTTCGTCGTTGCATGCTGCGGACCTCCTCGATGACCCGCCCAATTGCGGGTCTCGCGGGACCTTACGCGGTTATGTGGTGGTACGGCCAGAGGTGGGGCCGGACGCCGTCACTCGACGGTGACGCTCTTAGCAAGGTTCCGCGGCTGGTCGACGTCGTGGCCCCGGACGGTGGCCATCTCGCAGGCGAACACCTGCAGCGGGATCGTCGAGAGGAGCGGCTGGAGGAGGGTCGGCGCTTGCGGGATCCGGATGATGACGTCGGCGTGCGGCTCGACGTCGTGATCGCCCTCCTCGGCGATGACGATGGTCCTGGCCCCGCGGGCCCGGACCTCCTGCAGGTTGGACACGACCTTGTCGTGCAGCACGCCTCGACCACGTGGCGAGGGCACGGCGCAGATCACCGGGACGCCGGCCTCCACCAGAGCGATGGGGCCGTGCTTGAGCTCTCCCGCCGCGAAGCCCTCGGCGTGCATGTACGCCAGCTCCTTGAGCTTCAGGGCTCCCTCCAGCGCCGTCGGGTAGCCCACGTGCCGGCCGAAGAAGAGCACCGAGGTCGCGTCGGCGAGGTCCCGGGCCAGCTCGCGCACCGGCTCGAGGTTGTCGAGCACCCGCTGCATCTTCGCCGGCATCACGCGCAGGTCGTCGACCACCTCGGCGATCTCGTCGCCGTACTTCGTGCCGCGCACCTGGGCGAGGTAGAGGCCGACCAGGTAGCAGGCGACGATCTGGGTGAGGTAGCCCTTCGTTGACGCGACCGCGACCTCGGGCCCGGCGTGGGTGTAGACCACCGCGTCGGACTCGCGCGGCATCGTCGAGCCGTTGGTGTTGCAGATCGCGAGCACCTTGGCCTTCTGCTCGCGGGCATGGCGCAGCGCCATCAGCGTGTCCATCGTCTCGCCGGACTGAGAGATGGCCACGATGAGCGTCGACCGGGTGACGACGGGGTCGCGGTAGCGGAACTCCGACGCCAGCTCGACCTCGCACGGGATCCGGGTCCAGTGCTCGATGGCGTACTTCGCCACCAGACCGGCGTGGAACGAGGTGCCGCAGGCGATCACGATGATCTTGTCGATCTCGCGCAGGTCGTCGTCCGAGAGTCGCATCTCGTCCAGCACGAGACGGTTGTCGTCGTCCAGCCGCCCGAGCATCGAGTCGGCCACGGCCTGCGGCTGCTCGTCGATCTCCTTGAGCATGAAGAACTCGTAGCCGCCCTTCTCGGCGGCCGAGAGGTCCCAGTCGACGTGGTAGGCGTGGGTCTCCCCCGGCCCACCGTCGAAGTCGGTGACCGTGACGCCGTCGCCGCGGACCTCGACCACCTGGTCCTGCCCGAGTTCCAGCGCCTCGCGGGTGTGGGAGATGAACGCCGCCACGTCCGACGCGAGAAAGTTCTCGCCGTCGCCGAGTCCGACGACCAGTGGCGAGTTGCGACGGGCACCGACCACGACGTCGGGCTCGTCGACGTAGGTCGCGACGAGGGTGAAGGCACCGTGCAGACGCCGGCAGACCCGGCGCATCGCCTCGGCCAGCGCCACCGTCGAGCGCCCGTCGGCCCGCGACGGGCGCAGCTCGTCCTCGAGCAGGTGCGCCACGGCTTCGGTGTCGGTGTCGCTGATCAGCTCGTGACCACGGGCCTCGAGCTCGGCGCGCAATGCGGAGAAGTTCTCGATGATGCCGTTGTGGATGATGGCCACCGACCCCGTGCAGTCCACGTGCGGGTGCGCGTTGCGGTCGTTGGGTGGGCCGTGAGTGGCCCAGCGCGTGTGCCCCATCCCGGTGGTGGCCCGCTCGATCGGCGACTCCGCGAGGGCCGCCTCGAGGTTGGCCAGCTTGCCGGCCCGCTTGGCGGTGGACAGCTTGTCGCCGGTGATCAGGGCGACGCCGGCCGAGTCGTAGCCGCGGTACTCCAGGCGACGCAGGCCCTCGATGACAACCTCGAGCGCCGACTGCTCGCCCACGTAGCCCACGATGCCGCACATGGGTGACAGGGTATCCGGCGTGCCCGGACCGCCCGTTCCGCCGACGGCGGCACCATCGCCGTACCTCGTCGTCGAGCGGGCCCGGTGGAGTGCACTGCGCGCCGGGACGCCGCTCACCCTCGACGCGGCAGATCTCGAGCGGCTGCGCGGTCTCGGCGAGCCGATCGACCTGGGTGAGGTCGAGGAGGTCTACCTGCCGCTGGCCCGGTTGATCAGCCTTCTCGTCGCCGCCGCCCAGGAACGGTACCGCGCGGTGTCGACATTCCTCGGCGAGGGGCCGGCGCCGATGAGCGGACGGGTGCCGTTCGTGCTCGGGGTCGCCGGCAGTGTCGCGGTGGGCAAGAGCACGACCTCGCGCGTGCTGCGCGAGCTGCTGGCCCGGTGGCCGCATCACCCCCGCGTCGAGCTGGTCACGACCGACGGCTTCCTGCTTCCGAACGACGAGCTCGAGCGTCGCGGGATCCTGGACCGGAAGGGCTTCCCCGAGTCCTATGACCAGCGGGCCCTGCTGCGCTTCCTCGCGGCCGTGAAGTCCGGGGTCACCGAGGTCGCGGCACCGGTCTACTCGCACCTCCACTACGACGTCGTACCGGATGAGTCGGTCGTCGTGCGGCGGCCCGACGTGCTGCTCGTCGAGGGACTCAACGTCCTGCAGCCGCCCCGGCTGCGCGCCGACGGAGCCAGCCGGACAGCGGTCTCGGACTACTTCGACGTGTCGCTGTACGTCGACGCGGTGACCGAGGACATCGAGCGGTGGTACGTCGAGCGCTTCCTCGGCCTGCGCCGCACGGCGTTCGCCGACCCCGCGTCGTACTTCACGCGCTACGCCGCTCTGTCCGACGACGAGGCCCGCACGACGGCTCTCGCGATCTGGGCGCGAGTCAACGAGCCGAACCTGGCCGCGAACATCCTCCCGACCCGCGATCGCGCGACCGTCGTGCTCGAGAAGGGCCCCGACCATGCCGTGCGCCGGGTCCGACTGCGCCGGTTGTGAGGTGGGCTGCCGCTCGTCGCCGGCCCGACCTCAGAGCGACAGGTGGGTACGCACGACCTCGGCGAGCCGCGCGGCGACCGCGTCGGCGCGGGCCTTGTCGGGGGCCTCGACCATGACGCGGACGACGGGCTCGGTGCCGCTCGGCCGTAGCAGCACGCGCCCGGTCGCTCCGAGCTGCGCTTCCACCTCGCGGACCGCAGCCTGCAGCGGCGCGCAGGAGTCGACACCGGACCGGTCCACCCCGGACACGTTCACCAGCACCTGGGGCAGGCGGTCCATCACGGCGGCGAGCTCGTCGAGCGGCTTCCCGGTTGCGGCGCAACGGGCCAGCAGCTGCAGCGCGGTCAGCGTGCCGTCGCCGGTGGTGGCGTGCTCGGTGAGGATCACATGGCCGGACTGCTCACCGCCGAGGGCGTAGCCGCCGGCGCGCATCGCCTCGAGCACGTAGCGGTCACCGACCGCTGTCTCGACCACCCTCACGCCCTCACGGGCCATCGCGAGCCGGAAGCCGAGGTTCGACATCACGGTCACGACGGCCGTGTCGTGCGGCAGGTGGCCGGTCTCCAGCATCGCCAGGGCGAGGATCGCGAGGATCTGGTCGCCGTCGACGACCTCGCCGCGGGCGTCCACCGCGAGGCAGCGGTCGGCGTCGCCGTCCAGCGCGACGCCGGCGTGGGCGCCGTGCTCGACCACGGCCGCCCGCAGCTTGTCGAGGTGGGTGGAGCCGTAGCCGTCGTTGATGTTCAGCCCGTCCGGGCCGTCGCCGATGGCCACGACTTCGGCACCTGCCCGGCGCAACGCCTCGGGAGCGACCAGGTGGCCGGCGCCGTTCGCGGCGTCGACGACGACGGTGATCCCGTCCAGGCGGTGCGGCAGCGTCCCGAGCAAGTGCTCGACGTACCGCTCGCCAGCCGTCGCGTCCCGTCGTACCCGCCCGACCGACGCGCCGGTGGGCCGAGCCCAGTTCTCGCGCAGGCGGCCCTCGATGGCGTCCTCGAGCTCGTCGGCGAGCTTGTGCCCGCCGCGGGCCAGGAACTTCAGCCCGTTGTCGGGCATCGGGTTGTGGCTGGCCGAGATGACCGCGCCCAGGTCGGCACCGAGGTCGGCGGTGAGGAACGCCACGGCAGGGGTCGGGAGCACACCGACATCCAGCACGTCGACGCCGGCGCTGGCCAGTCCCGCGACGACCGCGGCCGTGAGGAACTCACCCGAGGCACGAGGGTCGCGGCCCACGACGGCCGTCGGCCGATGGCCCTCGAAGGCACCGACGTCGGCCAGGACGTGCGCGGCCGCCACCGAGAGGTCGAGCGCCAGCTCGGCGGTCAGGTCCCGGTTCGCGAGCCCGCGTACGCCGTCGGTGCCGAAGATGCGTCCCAAGGGAGCCGGGTCAGCGCTTGCTGTACTGCGGCGCCTTGCGAGCCTTCTTCAAGCCGTACTTCTTGCGCTCCTTCACCCGGGCGTCACGGGTCAGGAAGCCGGCCCGCTTGAGCGCGGGGCGGTTGCCCTCCGTGTCGATCTCGTTGAGGGCCCGCGAGATCGCCAGGCGCAGCGCGCCGGCCTGACCGGACACCCCGCCGCCGTGGATGCGGGCGATGATGTCGAAGCGGTCCTCGGCACCCAGGGTCACGAACGGGTCGTTGACCAGCTGCTGGTGCACCTTGTTCGGGAAGTAGACGTCCAGCGGCTTGCCGTTGACGACCCAGTGGCCGGTGCCCGGCACCAGCCGGACCCGCGCGATGGCCTCCTTGCGGCGACCCGTCGCCGCACCGGGCGCGGTCACGATCTCGCGCGGGGCGGGGGCGCTGAACGACTCGGCCGAGGACTCGGACGTGAAGCTCTCGGGCACCGACCCCGTCAGTTCGGTGTCGGTCGTCTCGTCGACGGTGGTGGGCTCGGCGGTGGTCTCAGCCACGGTGTCTCTCAGCTTCTCTTCGCGTCTTGGGGTGGGCCGGCCGGCGCTTACTGCGCGACCTGGGTGATCTCGAACGGCGTCGGCGACTGCGCCTGGTGGGGGTGCTCGGGCCCGGCGTACACCTTGAGCTTGCGCATCATCGCGCGGCCCAGGGTGTTGTGCGGCACCATCCCCTTGATCGCCTTCTCGACTGCCTTCTCCGGGTGCTTCTCGAGCAGGTCGGTGTACGACGTGGCGCGCAGGCCACCCGGGAAGCCCGAGTGCCGGTAGGCCATCTTGGCCTCACGCTTGTTGCCGGTGAGCGCGACCTTGCCGGCGTTGATGATGATCACGAAGTCGCCGGTGTCGAGGTGCGGCGCGTAGATCGGCTTGTGCTTCCCGCGCAGCAGGGTGGCGGCCTGGGTGGCCAGCCGGCCGAGGACGACGTCGGTGGCGTCGATGACGAGCCACTGACGCTGGACGTCGCCGGGCTTGGGGCTGTACGTACGCACGGTGCGGCCTTCTCGGGTAGGTCGTGAGCGGGACATCGCGCCCCGTGCAGGCCGCTGAGAGCGGTCCACGGACAGGCGCAGGCGACCTCGAACGATACCCGGCGCCCCGCACGGTGGTCAAAATCGCGGTCGCGATGGAGGCCACGATCGCCCTCAGCGGGCCCGCTGCACCCGGCCCTCGTCCCAGACCGGCTGGTCGGCCTCGTAGACCCCGCCGTCGGCGCCGAACACCAGGAACCGGTCGAACCCGCGGGCGAACCACCGGTCGTGGGTCACCGCCACGACCGTCCCGTCGAAGGCCCGTAGCCCGTCCTCCAGGGCCTCGGCCGAGACGATGTCCAGGTTGTCCGTGGGCTCGTCGAGCAGCAGCAGCGTCGCCCCGGACAGCTCCAGCAGCAGGATCTGCAGGCGGGCCTGCTGCCCGCCCGAGAGCGACTCGAAGACCTGCTCCGCCGCGTGCGCCAGCTCGTAGCGGTCCAGCGCCCGGGACGCGGGCTCGCGGCCCATCCCGTCGCGGTGGTCGTCGCCGCGCCAGAGGATGTCGAGCAGGGTCCGCCCGATCAGCTCCGGGTGCTCGTGGGTCTGCGCGAACCATCCGGGCCGGACCCGTGCGCCGAGCCGGGCCCCTCCGCTGTGGGCCACCGGCACGATGGCCGTCTCGTCGACCGGGCGGTGCTCCGCGTCCGGATCGCTGCCGCCGAGCGCGAGCAAGCGCAGGAAGTGCGACTTGCCCGAGCCGTTCGAGCCGAGGACGGCCACCCGGTCGCCGTACCAGACCTCGAGGTCGAAGGGCTTCATCAGCCCGGTCAGCTCGAGGCCCTCGCAGACCACCGCGCGCTTCCCGGTCCGAGCGCCGCGCAGCCGCATGGTCACGTCCTGCTGCTGCGGGATCGCCTCCGGCGGGCCGGCCTCCTCGAACATCCGCAGCCTGGTCACGGCCGCCTGGTACCTCGAGGCCATGCCGTCGTTGTACGCAGCCTTCTGCTTGTACATCAGGACCAGCGCCTTGATCTTGGCGTGCTCCTCGTCCCACCGCCGGCGCAGCTCCTCGAGTCGCGCGAACCGCTCGGTGCGTGCCTCGTGATAGGTCGCGAAGCCACCGCCGTGGGTCCACGTCGTGTTGCCGCCCGCACCGAGCTCGACGGTGACGATCCGAGTCGCGGTGCGGGCCAGCAGCTCGCGGTCGTGGCTCACGAACAGGACCGTCTTGGGCGACTCCCGCAGCGACTCCTCGAGCCACAGCTTCCCTGGTACGTCGAGGTAGTTGTCCGGCTCGTCGAGCATGAGCACGTCGTCCGGGCCGCGCAGCAGGGCCTCGAGGACGACTCGCTTCTGCTCGCCGCCGGAGAGCGTGCGGACCTCGCGCCACTGCGCCTTCTCGAACGGGATGCCGAGCGCGGCGACGGTGCAGGTGTCCCACAGGACCTCGGCCTCGTAGCCCCCGGCGTCGGCCCAGTCGGCCAGCGCCTGCGCGTAGTGCAGCTGGGTCGGCTCGTCGTCGCGTTCCATCATCAGCAGCTCGGCCCGCTCCAGGGCGGTGGCGGCCGCCCGGACCGCCGGCGGCGCGACCGACACCAGCAGGTCGCGCACCGAGGAGTCGTCCCGGACGGATCCGACGAACTGGCGCATCACCCCGAGTCCGCCGGAGCGCCCGATCGACCCCTCGTGCGGGTCGATGTCGCCGGCCACCAGCTTGAGCAGGGTCGTCTTCCCGGCACCGTTGGCGCCCACCAGCGCGACCTTGGCACCGTCGCCGACCCGGAACGCGACGTCGGAGAGCAGGCACCGCCCGTCCGGGAGGTAGTAGCTGATGCCGTTGATGTCGACGTGGCCCACAACCGTCGAGTGTGCGGGCTCATGGCCCTTCGCGCGACCCGGTTAGGGCTGCGGTGAGCGGACCGGTACACCGGGCAGGTCGGCGAAACCCGCGGCGTCGGCGGTGACCACCATCCGGTCCCGGGCGCGGGCCGTGGCCGCGATGAGCAGGTCGTGCGCCCCCCGCGTCCGACCGGACCGCCGGACGTGCACCATCAGGTCGGCGTGCGCGCGCGCCACCGCCAGGTCGTAGTCCTCCACCGGCACGGTGTCCAGGACGCTCGCCAGGAACGCGGACCGGTGCGCACGGTGGGCCTCGTCGGCCACTGCGACACCCACGATC
>DATBDW010000199.1:0-13859 GCA_036269735.1 Actinomycetes bacterium | reverse complement strand
ACCCGCGCCGCCAGCTCGCCGGGCGGAAGCGCCGCCAGCGCGTCGGCCGCGGCGCGGTAGGCCCGGACCCGGTAGGTCTCCTCGCGGCGCCGCTCGAGCAGGAACGCGGTGCGGCGCAGGGCCTCGACGGGATCCACCCGGAGACCGTAGACGACCCGGCCGACGCCTCGGCAGGCCGCTTGCCGCGGTTGTGGTTCTTGCACAACTACGCTGGCTCTCGTGCCGACCCGCTCGGCGGCCACGGTGCGCCGCCTCGAGAGCAGCATGGGCGCGCTCGCGACGGCAGCGATCGCTCGGATGGACGAGGTCCTTCCCTGGTACCGCGCGATGCCCCCGGAGAACCGGTCGTGGGTCAACCTGGTGGCCCAGGCGGGTGTCGCGGCCTTCGTCGAGTGGTTCCGCAAGCCCGACGCCCCGCAGGCGATCAGTGCCGACGTGTTCGGGACCGCACCGCGCGAGCTGACCCGGGCCGTGAGTCTGCAACAGACCGTCGAGCTGGTCCGCGTGGTCATCGCCGTCGTCGAGGAGCAGATCGAGCAGATCGCGCCCGGCGACGAGGCCGTGGTCCGGGAGGCGGTGCTCCGTTACTCCCGTGAGATCGCGTTCGCCGCCGCCCAGGTCTACGCCGAGGCTGCCGAGGCGCGCGGCGCGTGGGACGCCCGCCTCGAGTCACTCGTCGTGGACGCGCTCCTCCGCGGCGAGGCCGACGACTCGTTACGTTCCCGGGCGTCGGCCCTGGGCTGGGGCAGCCACGACTCCGTCGTCGTCGTGGTCGGGAACGCTCCCGACGCGGAGGCCGAGACCGTGGTGGACGAGATCCGCCGGGCGGCGCGGGTCGCTCATCTCGACGTACTGGCGGGGGTCCAGGGCGACCGGCTGGTCGCGATCGTCGGCGGCGCCGCCGACCCGCTGCGCAGCACCCGCGCCCTCGTCGCGCAGTTCGGGCCCGGGCCCGTCGTCGTCGGTCCCGCCGTACCGGACCTGCTCGCGGCCGGCTCCAGCGCCGCGGCCGCGGTGGCAGGGCTGTACGCGGCGCCCGCCTGGCCGGACGCGCCGCGGCCGGTCCCCGCGGACGAGCTGTTGCCGGAGCGGGCCCTGGCCGGCGACCCCCTGGCGCGCGAGCGCCTGGTCCTGGAGGTCTACCGGCCGTTGCAGTCCACCGGGACCGCCCTCGTCGAGACCGTCTCGGCCTTCTTGGAGCAGACGTCGTCCCTGGAAGCCACCGCCAGGGTGCTCTTCGTCCACCCGAACACGGTGCGCTACCGGCTGCGCCGGGTCACCGAGGTGTCGGGGTACGCCCCGTCCGACCCGCGCCAGGCCCTCACCCTGCGGGTCGCGCTCGCCCTCGGCCGCCTGGCCGACGCCCATCCGGACGGGCCGACCCTCTCCCCGCGGTTGTAGAGTCTCCACAAAGTCGAGGTCAGACTTTCGTCCGGCTCCGCACCCCCCGCGAGCCGATGGGTCCGACAGGGTGGACAAGTGCTGGTCATCGTTGCTCCCGGTCAAGGCGCCCAGACGCCCGGCTTCCTCGCGCCGTGGTTGGAGCTGCCCCACTTCGAGGAACGGCTGCGCTGGCTCTCGGCCTGCGCGGGGCTCGATCTGGTGCACTTCGGCACCGAGGCGGACGCGGAGACGATCCGGGACACCGCCGTGGCGCAGCCACTGCTCGTGGCGGCCGGACTGGTCTCCGCCCTGGAGATCTTCCCCCACCCCTCCGACGCGTTCCACGCCGTGGCGGCCACCGCAGGGCACAGCGTCGGAGAGATCACCGCAGCCGCGGGCACCGGCGTCATCACCGCCGAGCAGGCGATGGTCCTCGTGCGGGAGCGCGGCCGGGCGATGGCCGACGCGGCCGCCCTCAAGCCCACCGGCATGACAGCGGTCCTGGGTGGTGACCCGGCCGAGGTGCTCGCGGTCCTCGAGCGGCACGGGCTGACCCCCGCCAACAACAACGGTGCCGGGCAGGTCGTCGCGGCCGGCACGCTCGACCAGCTCGAGGCGCTCAAGGCCGACCCGCCCGCGAAGGCGCGCCTGATCCCGCTGTCGGTGGCCGGCGCCTTCCACACCGAGCACATGGCACCGGCAGTGGAGACGCTCGCCTCGTACGCGAAGGCCGTCAGTGTCCACGACCCGCGCACCGGGCTGATCTCGAACCTCGACGGCACCGTCGTGCAGCAGGGCCACGAGGTGCTGCGCCGGATCGTCGGCCAGGTCCGCCAGCCGGTCCGCTGGGACCTGTGCATGCGCACGATGGGTGAGATCGGCGTGACGGGCGTCATCGAGGTGCCGCCGGCCGGGACGCTGACCGGGCTGATCAAGCGCGCCCTGCCCGGCGTCGAGACGGTCGCGCTCAAGACCCCGGACGACCTGCCCGCCGCCCTCGACCTGGTCGCCCGCCACGGCAGTGCCGCGCCGCAGGACGACTCGCCGTCCTGGCGGATGATCGTGGCTCCCACCAAGGCCACCGTGCGGGTCGTCGACCTGCCCGTCGGCACCCTGCTCGAGCCGGGTACGCCGATCGCCACCCTCGTCACGTCCCGCGACGAGCAGCCCCTTGTCGCTCCGCACGGCGGAACCGTCGTCGAGTGGCTCGTGGAGGACGGCGACCCCGTCGCTCCAGGGCAGCCGATCGTCCGGCTGCACCCCGAGTCCTCGGAGGCGTTCCTCTGATGGCCGGGATCCTGGCGCCCCGCGGCGCGGCGTACGCACGGATCATGGGGGTCGGCGGCTACCGCCCGTCCCGGATCGTCACGAACGAGGAGATCGTCGAGAAGATCGACTCCAGCGACGAGTGGATCCGGGAGCGCTCCGGCATCGAGAGCCGGCGCTACGCGGCTCCCGACGAGAGTGTCATCGACATGAGCGTCGCGGCCGCCGGGAAGGCGATCGCGCAGGCCGGTCTGCGGCCCGAGCAGATCGGTGCCGTCCTGGTCGCCACCGTCACCCATCCGCTGCAGACTCCGTCGGCCGCCGCCGCGGTGGCCGAACGCCTGGGAGCCACGGACGCCGCTGCCAGCGACCTGTCCGCCGCCTGCGCCGGCTTCTGCTACGGCGTCGCGCTGGCCAACGACATGGTGCGCGGGGGCAGCTCGGAGTACGTCGTCGTCATCGGCTGCGAGAAGCTCTCCGACTTCACCGACTCCTACGACCGCTCGACCGCATTCATCTTCGGTGACGGCGCGGGGGCAGTCGTGATCGGACCGAGCGACGAGCCGGCCATCGGCCCGACGATCTGGGGCTCCAACGGCAAGGAGTACGACGCCATCACCCAGCGGGCGTCCTGGATCGACGTGCGCGACCACAACGTGGAGTTCCCGACGCTGACCATGCAGGGCCAGAAGGTCTTCCGTTGGGCCGTCTGGCAGATGGCGCCGGTCGCGCAGCGCGCGCTGGACGCCGCGGGCGTCACGGCGGACGAGCTCGACGCGTTCATCCCGCACCAGGCGAACATGCGGATCACCGATGCCCTGATCAAGACCCTGAAGCTGCCCGCCCACGTCCCGGTCGCCCGCGACATCCGCGAGACGGGCAACACCTCGGCCGCCTCGATCCCGCTCGCCATGGAGCGGATGCTGGAGACCGGCGAGGTCAAGAGCGGCGGCCGCGCACTGCTGATCGGCTTCGGCGCCGGCCTGGTCTACGCGGCCCAGGTCGTCGTCCTGCCCTGATCACCCCAGACCGCCCGGCGCAGCCGCGCAGGGCAGCCCCGACCCCAACCACCGCAGAGGGAGCTGGAACCAGATGGCCGCAAGCGAGCAGGAGATCCTCGAGGGTCTCGCCGAGATCGTGAACGAGGAGACGGGCATCGCCACGGGTGACGTCCAGCCCGACAAGTCGTTCACCGACGACCTCGACATCGACTCGCTGTCGATGATGACCATCGTCGTGAACGCCGAGGAGAAGTTCGGCGTCCGGATCCCTGACGACGACGTCAAGGGCCTGAGCACCGTCGGCGACGCCGTGTCGTACATCGCCAAGGCGACTGCCTAACCCCAATGAGTTCGTTTGCTCCCGCGACGGCGCGGGGACACCGAAGGAGCCAGCTGACGATGACACAGACCCCTTTGCCCGACTCCCAGCGCGTGGTCGTCACCGGCCTCGGTGCGACGACCCCGCTCGGCGGCGATGTGCCGACGACGTGGTCGGGCATGCTGGCCGGCCGGTCCGGGGTCCGGGTCCTGACCGAGGACTGGGTCGACACGCTGCCCGTGCACATCGCGGCACGGGTGGCGGTCGAGCCGTCCGAGGTGCTGCCCGTTCCGCTGCAGCGCCGGACCGACCGGGGCAGCCAGTTCGCGCTGATCGCCGCGCGCGAGGCCTGGGCTGACGCGGGATCCCCGGAGGTCGACCCCGAGCGCCTCGGTGTCGTGGTGGCATCCGGAATCGGCGGCGTCACCACGCTCCTCTCGGCCTACGACACCCTCAAGGAGAAGGGTGCCCGGCGAATCCTGCCGATGACGGTGCCGATGCTGATGCCGAACGGGCCCGCGGCCCAGGTCGGTCTCGAGCTGGTCGCCCGGGCCGGGGTGCACACCCCGGTCAGCGCTTGCTCCAGCGGTGCCGAAGGCGTGGCGTACGCCCTGGACATGATCCGCAGCGGCCGGGCCGACGTCGTCGCTGCCGGCGGCACCGAGGCCGCCATCCACCCGCTGCCCCTCGCGGGGTTCGCCGCGATGCAGGCACTGTCGCTGCGCAACGACGAGCCGGAGCGCGCGTCGCGTCCGTACGACAAGGGCCGCGACGGGTTCGTCCTCGGCGAGGGTGCGGGCATCCTGGTTCTGGAGACCCTGGCGCACGCCAAGGCCCGCGGCGCCCGGATCTACGCCGAGGTGGCGGGCAGCGGCATCAGCGCGGACGCCCACCACATCGCCCAGCCCGACCCGGTCGGGGCGGGTGCGTCCCGGGCGATGGCCAAGGCCGTGGAGTCGGCGGGCGGTACGCCCTCCGACGTCGTGCACATCAACGCGCACGCGACCTCGACCCCCGTCGGGGACGTCGCCGAGGTGGCGGCGATCCGTAAGGCGTTGGGGGACGCCGCCGACGGAGCTGTGGTCTCAGCGACCAAGTCGATGACGGGGCACCTGCTCGGCGCCGCCGGGGCGGTGGAGAGCATCGCGACCGTCCTGGCGCTCTACGAGCGCACCGCGCCCCCGACGGCCAACCTCGAGGACCTCGACGACGACGTCCACCTGGACGTCGTGCGCGGCGAGCCGCGGCCGCTGCCCGCCGGCGACCTGCTCGCCCTCAACAACTCGTTCGGCTTCGGCGGCCACAACGTGGCCCTGGCCTTCAGGAGCTTCAGCGCATGACGATAACCGCCCCAGCCAAGGTCGTGGTCGCCAAGGCGGACGACCCGCGCAACCCACTGACCCGACTCCAGACCCTGTTCGACTCGGGCACGGTCGAGCTCATCACGCCCGAGGACGACTCGGGGATCCTCGCGGCGATCGGCCGGATCGACGGCGCGACCTCGGTCGCGTTCTGCTCGGACGCCACGATCCAGGGCGGCGCGATGGGCGAGGCCGGCTGCGCCGCGATCCTGGTCGCGTACGAGCGGGCGCTCGCCGAGGGCTGCCCGGTCATCGGCCTCTGGCACTCAGGAGGGGCGCGACTGCGCGAGGGCGTGGTCTCCCTGCACGCGGTAGGCAAGGTCTTCGCGGCCATGACCCGCGCCTCGGGCAAGGTGCCGCAGATCTCGGTGGTGCTCGGCCCGGCGGCCGGCGGAGCGGCGTACGGCCCGGCGCTCACCGACGTCGTGATCCTCGGCCCGGAGGGACGGGTGTTCGTCACCGGCCCGGACGTCGTGCGCTCGGTCACCGGCGAAGACGTCGACGCGCTGCGGCTCGGCGGCCCGGAGCCGCACGGCCGGCGCTCGGGCGTGGTCCACGTCGTGGCCACGACCGAGGAGGATGCGTACGCCGAGGCCCGGCGCCTGGCGGCCCTGCTGGGCGACCAGCGCGAGATCGGCGCGGTCCCCGACGTCGACCTCGCGGAGTACCTGCCGGACTCCCCCAAGCGCGCCTACGACGTGCACCCGATCGTCGAGCACCTGCTCGACGAGGGGTCCGCGCTGGAGCTGCACCCCAAGTGGGCGCCCAACGTCACGACGACGCTGGGCCGACTCGGTGGGCGCACCGTCGGGGTGATCGCGAACAACCCGCTGCGGCTGGGCGGCTGCCTCGACTCGGCGTCGGCGGAGAAGGCTGCCCGGTTCGTCCGGATGTGCGACGCGTTCGGCGTACCGATGGTGGTCGTCGTCGACGTCCCCGGCTACCTGCCGGGTGTCGGCCAGGAGTGGGACGGCGTCGTACGACGGGGCGCCAAGCTGCTGCACGCGTTCGCCGAGGCGACCGTGCCGCGGGTGACGCTGGTGACTCGCAAGGCGTACGGCGGTGCGTACATCGCCATGAACTCCCGGGCACTCGGTGCGACCCGGGTCTTCGCTTGGCCGGGCGCCCAGCTGGCTGTCATGGGTGCGGTCGCCGCGGTCCGCATCCTGCACCGGCGCCGGCTGGCCGACGTACCGGCCGACGTACGCGGCGAGGTCGAGCGCGAGCTCGCTGACGAGCACGAGCAGCTGGCCGGCGGGCTGGCCAGGGCCCAGGAGATCGGTGTCATCGACGAGGTGATCGAGCCGACGCAGACCCGCAGCGCGCTGGCCGCCGCCATCAAGGCCGCCCCCGCGGTCCGTGGCCACCACGGCAACATCCCGCTCTAGCCAGCCCCGCCACGCGCACGGTGGATCACGTTTACGTGATCCACCGTCGCCTAGCATGGCGTGCAACCCGCGCAAAGCGTCAGTCGATCACGTTTACGTGATCCACCGTGGCCTTGCATGGCGTGCAACCCGCGCAAAGCGTCAGTCGATCACGTTTACGTGATCGACTGACGTGGGCGAGGGCGGTGGGCGCGCCGTGGGTCAGCCGACCTGGTGGAGCCAGCGGACGGGGGCGCCCTCACCGGCGTGCCGGAACGACTCGAGCTCCTCGTCCCAGGCCTTGCCGAGGAGGGCCTCCATCTCGGCCCCGATGCTGGTCGCCGGGTCGCTCGCGGCGCGCGCAAGGGCGGCCCGCAGCCGGTCCTCCCGGATCATGATGTCGCCGTGCACGCCGGTGGTCGCGTGGAACAGCCCGAGGCCGGGGGTTGCCGACCAGCGCTCGCCCTCGGCACCGGCGCTGGGCTCCTCGGTCACCTCGAAGCGCAGGTGCATCCAGTCCCGCAGCGCAGAGGCCAGCGCGGCGCCGGTGCCCGCGTCGGCCTGCCAGGACAGCTCGCCGCGCACGGCGCCGGGAGCCGCCGACTGGGGGGTCCAGTCCACGGTCACGCGGACGCCGAGCACACCGCCGACCGCCCACTCGACGTGGGGGCACAGCGCTGGCGGTGCGGAATGGATATAGACAACGCCACGGGTCGCCACCGGAGCCTCCTAGCTCGACGCGAGGTGCGCCTTCCCCAGCGGCCTCACGAGCGGAGATATCCGGTCCTGGCCACGATGATGCCACATCGGCCTCAGCGGCACCAGCAGTCACGGGGGTGACACCGGCCGACCCGGTCGGCGGAGCCCGATCCGGCGCCTCCCGGGACACGATCGGGGCCCCACACGGGTGAAGTCTGCAGTGGCACGCGCCGATAGCAACATAGGGAGATTTCGCCCCTCACGAGTGTGTCTGCCACGACGAGAGGTCTACCGTGCACAATCCCGAGCTGCTGATGGCCGAGGCGTACGACGAGGGCGTCGTCTCCGAGGTCATCCGGCCCGCCGCGGTCGTGCCGGAGGAGTCGGCTCGCGCCGTGCTCGTCGAGCTCGCGCTGCGGGACGTGCAGAACGGCGGTGTGTGGCAGTCCGAGCCGTCGCTGTGGAGCCGTTACGACCGGCCGTGGGAGGGCTACGGAGCTCCCGGGGGTGCCGAGCTCATCGGGACCGTCCAGGTGGCCTACGGGACGCCGACCCGCTACGAGATCACGATCTACCGAGTCACCGTGACCCGATACGGGACCGACCAGGGCTGGACCGTCTCGTCGCTGTGCGACGAAGCCCTCGGGTTCGGTGGCCTGGACCTGGCTGCCTGTCCGCGGGCGTCGCTGGCCGTCCCGCCCAAGCCGTTCAAGTTCTAGGAGCGATCACGGCGGCGTCAGCTCGCGGCCGCGACCACGACCTGCAGCGTCTTGGTGACCTGCTCGGGGACCGCTGACCCGTCCACGCAGGTGTAGCTCGCCGCGGACAGGCTGACCTGGTAGGTGCCGGGCGTGCTCCACGTGTGATCCGCGTTGAAGGTGCCGGCTGCCGCGCTCGCGGGGGTTGCGGTGGTGCACTGACCGAGGGACACCGAGCTGGCGCCGATGGCGTCGCCCCAGTCCTCGGTGGAGCCCGCGAACGTGCCCGCCCCGTCGGTGTAGTGCACGACGAAGGTCGCTGGCGACCCGGCCACGACCTGCGCCGGGGCGTCGACCTGGATGCGCAGTGGCGCGGGTACCGTCGGGCCGCCCGCGTGAGCAGCCGGGGTGCGCGTGCTCGCCGTACCGCCGTCATCGCGCAGCAGCAGCCAGCCGGCAACGGCCGCGACGAGGAGAACCAGGACCGCCACGAGCGCGATCACCAACCGGCGCCGTGACCTGCGAGGTTCCTCGGGTGTCGCGCCGAGCACGACCGGCAGATCGGGCGTAAGCGGCGAGGGAGTGACGATCACAGGCACGTCGTTCACGCGCGGCCCCGTGGTCGGTGTCTCCATGTGGCGAGGGTACGACGGGGCGTGACCCTGCGTGGCCGATCGCGCGAATCGGGAGGTTCCCGTCCCAAGCCGGTGACGGGGAGTGACCACCGACCGGGTCGGGGCCTTCGGCGGTCAGCGCCGAGCGGCCTCGGGGCGCAGGTCCACGGTCGGGCGCAGCGGGCTGCAGTCCGAGACCGCCTGGATCGACGGCGCCACGTGCAGGCGTCCGGTCAGCTGCATGAGATCGAGCACGCGCAGCACCGCCGGCTGGTCCGCGACGAAGTGCACGGTTCCCCCGACGAGGCCCTGCCGGTGGTGGATGCGCAGCAGGCTGCCCACGCCGGTCGAGTCGATGAAGGTCACGCCGCGCAGATCCACCACGAGGCTCGGCGCGCCGCGGTTGATCAGGGCCAGCAGGCGGTCCCGCAAGGCGGGTGCGCTGGCCACATCGAGCTCCCCGGTGACTCCGACGACGGTGTGGATTCCCATCGGTACCGGGTCGAGAAGGCTGATCATCTGGTCGTCCCCCTGGGGGTGGAACACGGGAGCCTTCGCCGGACTGCTTCGGCGCAGGCCCTGAGACTAACCCGGCGGGACGAGGTGCGGAAGACGCAGGGACGACGAGATCCGCACCGCCCTAGATCCTTTACCTGACAACGACTTTCGGGTCACCCGCCCGCCCTGGCCACCCGCGGTCCTGCGGTTTCCGCACCCGCCGGCCGGCCCTGGGCCGGCCCCGAAACGACCCGCATTCGCGACGTTGTTGCGCGACACGCCCGGCGTGTCGCGCACCACAACGTCGCAAAACGGCGGTCTGTGGGGCGCGCTAGGAGGCTCGTCGGCGCTGGCGCCGGGCCCGACGGGCGCCGAGGGGATCGTCGATGCTCTGGTAGCCGGTGCCGATCCGGCCGGTGGGCCGCAGCGACCAGCGCCCCTGGCCGTCCGTGGGCGCTGCTCGCGCTGGAGGTGGCGGGCCATCCAGTCGCCGACCGGGCGCCACAGCGGCCCCAGGGCGCCGGGCGGCGTGCGCGCGCCGATCCGCAGCGCCCGGGAGAGCGCGCGATTGCGGAGGGTGGCCGTCACGTGCGTCGTCACGTTCTCGGCCGGGATGTCAGGCACGGCACCGGTGGCCACGCCGAGAAACCCGAAGATCCGGTCCAGGGTCTCGATCGGCTGCTCCCGCAGGTCCCGGTAGCGCAGGACGAGCACCTGCTCGCGCGGCACGGTGCGGTACAGCTCGGCCAGCTGCTCGCCGTACCGGCCGAGCCCCAGGTAGCGCCAGAACGGCGCCCAGCCCGTCGCGGCCCGGCGGCCCTCGAGGTCGCAGGCGCGTAGGAAGTCGGCCTCCGGCTCGAGACCTGCCGACCAGAGATGGGTCCAGTTCGAGTGGGCCCGATCGACCGGGTCGCGCAGCAGGGCGATCATCCGAGCGCCGGGGACTGCTTCGAGGATGCGGCGTTGTGCGGCCGGCTCGGAGAGGTAGAACGGCGTCGACCCCCCCCCCCGAGCGCCCCCTCGGGGGGGTCGTCGGAGAGCCGCT
Organism: Actinomycetes bacterium; assembly: GCA_036269735.1. Classification (GTDB taxonomy): domain Bacteria; phylum Actinomycetota; class Actinomycetes; order JACCUZ01; family JACCUZ01; genus DATBDW01. Next base: position 3,608 of record DATBDW010000199.1, on the reverse strand, counting down.
CGTAGTCCGACCGGCGCCAGACGTACTGGCGGAAGGTCCGTGCGTCCCCAGGACCGCCGCGGGTGGGCGGCGGGCCGTCGGTGTGGTCCCCGCCTCTTGGGCGCGCCGAGGACGAAGAAGTCGGGGAGGGACATCGGGCTCCTCAGCCGCCGGGCACCAGGACGGTGCGCAGGTCGTGGGCACCGTCGGGTCGGGTGACCTCGAGGTAGAAACGGGTGCCGCCGCCAGCGGCGTCGACGGTGGTGACGTAACGAGCGCCGCCGAGCCCGTACGGCGACCTGCCGACCGGCTCGCCATCGAGTGCGGCGAAGCGCAGCGGGCCGGCGCCCGGCCCGCCCGGGGCGAGCGTCGCCAGGCCGGTGCACTCCTCCCAGTTCTGCTCGGCGGTCGCGCGGCCGTCGTACCAGGCGAGCGGTCTGTTGCCGGTCAGGCGGACCCAGGCGACGCGCACTCCCCGCGCGTCCCAGGCACCGGGCCGGCCGGCCAGCGCGGTGCCGTGCCAGGTCCAGCCCACCCCGTCGTCGCTGGTGGCGTGCCCGGTCGTCATCCGGTCGGTGGCCTGCGGGTCGTCCAGCGGATGGCAGGAGGCGAAAGCGTGCCACCGGCCCTCGTGCCGCACGACGACCGGGTCCTTGACGGCGAGCCGGTCGCTGCCCGCCATGACCGTCCGCGGCCCCGCGTCGGCCAGCCCTTCCGGGGTGCTCGCCTCCAGAAGGTCGACCCGCCAGTGCTTCGTGCCGGGCGTGGCCACGCTCACGTAGAGGCGCCAGCGTCCCTTCGGCGTGCGCACCAGAGCCGGCCGCTCGATCGAGTCACCCTCGAAGGTGTCCTTGCCGACCTGGCAGACGGGGTCGAACCGGAGCCCGTCGGCCGACCGGGCCACGACGTTCGCCCAGCCGCGGCCCTGTCCGACCGGGCGGCGCAGCCGGTACGCCAGGTAGGTGTCCGACCCGACGCGCAGCGCGCACGGCGCGCCGGCCCATGAGCCCGGCCCGTCCTGGTCGGGCGACACGACGACCGCGGCGGTCGCGAGGTCGTCGAACGGCGCGTCGGCACGCCGGGCTGCCTCCCCGTCCCGGTCCGCGGCCGCACCGGGACCTGCGTCGAGAACGGTGTCGGAGATCATGGGAACCACCCTATTCCGAGTGAATCACTGGACAAACCGGTGAATCTCGTTCTGCGGACTGCGCACGCCACCTTCGTGATCCACAGGGGGTCTGCCGGGGATTCTCCAGCGGATCTCCGGGTCCTACGCAGACGCGCGGTAGATCAGGCCGGGGGCTCGGCTTGAGCTTGGGTCGAGTCGGCCGCCGCGGTGCGCGCCGACTCGCGGGCCGCCCAGGCGGCGTACTCGCGACGGGCGTAGCGCAGGTCCATCTCCCCCGTGCGCATCGCCTCCCGCGCCTCCGGGTGGGACATGGCCAGCCAGAGGTGGCCCAGGAAGAGCGCGATCAGCGCGAGCGTGGTGGCGTCGTGCACGACGGTCGCGCCCTGCCGGATGCTGTCGGGCAGCCCGAGCTGGTCGGGGAAGAGCAGCAGCAGGCCCGTGCCGAGCAGGACGACGCCGGCCGCTCCGAAGCAGGCAGCGGCGAGCTTCTGCCCGGCGTTGAACTTGTCCACGGCCAGCGGGGCGGTACGCCGATCGCTGCGGCGCAGCCACTCCCAGTCGTCGGGCACGAAGCGGTCCAGGCGGGCCAGGTCGGCCCGGAAAGCGGGCGTGAACAGGGCGACCAGCGTCGGCCACGGCAGGAGCAGCCCGGCGGCGACGTGCACGCTCTCGACCAGGGGGCGGCGCCCCACCAGCAGCGCCAGCGGCGGGTAGAGAAGGCACAGCCCGCTGACGATCAGCACCACCGTGAGCACCGCCGTGCTGCGGTGGGTGAACCGCTCGAGGGGTGTGAACCGCGGGATGGTCGCGTTACGTGGGGGCATCGCGCCGCCCGTTCGACCGGCCGACCCAGCCTTCCTCGTCGTACCCGAAGTGCTCCCAGTAGCCGGGGATCACGTCGCGTACGACGCGGATCTCGGCCAACCACTTGGTGGACTTGTAGCCGTACATCGGCGAGACGTACATGCGTACCGGTCCCCCGTGGATCCGCGACACCGGGGCACCGAGCATGGTGTCGGCCACCAGCACGTCGGGGCGCATCGCCTCCGCCATCGTCAGGCACTCGGTGTAGACGCCGTCGAAGGACAGGAACTGGACGGCCCCCGAACCGGGCTTGACCCCGGCCTTGGCCAGCAGGTCCGCAAGCCGGACCCCCGACCAGTGCACGTTGGCGACCCGCCACCCCGTGACGCACTGGAAGTCGCGGGTCAGGTGCGTGCGTGGCAGGCCGGCGAGGTCGGCGAGCGTCAGCGTCAGCGGCGTGTCGACCCGCCCACGGACCGTGAGCCGGTACGCCGCATGGTCCACCGACGGGTAGTCGTCGGTCACCGTGTAGTAGCGCCAGCCGCCACCCGGGATCAGGTTGGACAGGCCGGTCCGGTCGTGAGCGGCAAGCGTGGACTGCACCGACCCCAGGGTGCGCGACAACGGTCCTCCGGCGAGCACCGCGCCGGTGCCCAGCCCGAGCAGGCCGAGGAACAGCCGCCGGCCGACCGGTGAACCGGCGGCGGTGGGGTCCTGGCCGGTCCCGTCCTGGTTCGTCATCTCGCGTCCACGGTAAGTCCGCTGGGACGCGATCGCTGTTACGCGGCGGTGACGGATCCCGGGCTTCAGGTCGTGAGGCGGCGGCCCTCGAGCAGGAAAGCGACGGCCGCGTCGACGTCCGGGACGTCGGTGAGCGAGCGCGCGGCGCCGAACGGTGCGTTCCAGTACGCGGGGCGGGGGGCGGCGCCCTTCGGCGGGCCGGCCCACGGACCGACGTAGAGGTAGGGCTCAGGGAACGCGTCGTCGCCGGGCGAGGCGCCATAGTTCACCTCGTCGAGGGTGATCGCCAGGTCGAAGTGCTCCGGGTAGATCTCCGGCTCGGGTGCGGACGAGGGGGTGACTCCGGCCGCGAGCTCGCGCAACGCCCGGTCGCCCAGCGCGAACCAGTCGGCCAGCACCAGGGCCGACGCATCGTCCACCTCGAGCTCGTCGTCGGGCCGCAGCTCGGTGCCGGGAGGATGCTTGGTCCACGGGAAACCGGGCTCGATGCCGGCCAGTGCGGCCGCGGCGCGCACGGTCGTCAGGGGTCCGCGACGGATGCCCCCTGCGTCGCTGACCTCGAGGTGGGTGCCGGCGATGGCGATGACCCCGCCGTCGGGCAGCGGTGGGGTGCGCACTCCGCCCGGGCCCGGTCGCAGGCTGATGTGCCCGGTGGCCCTCTTGCGGGCGGCCGCGAGCACGTGCTCGGCGACGACGTGCCAGGAGCGGCGGGTGGCCACGAGACGGTCGGTGAAAGCCGTGGACGGTGGATCCGTGGAGGGCGCCATGCCCCCAGTGTCGACCCGGCGCCCGCGGCGACCCGGAGCGGGCAGTTGTGGGGTGGCTGGGACTCGAACCCAGGACCTGACCGATTATGAGTCGGCTGCTCTGACCGGCTGAGCTACCACCCCGTCGGTACAGTCCGGTGGCTGGCTCCCGCACCTGGACTCGAACCAGGAACCTACCGGTTAACAGC
>DATBDW010000198.1:0-2027 GCA_036269735.1 Actinomycetes bacterium | reverse complement strand
TAGTACGGCGCACGGATCTTGCCCAAGCGCATCAGCTTGATCTTGACAGCCACGTGTGGTGACGCTCCTGCATCTCGCGTTCGGGTGGCGGACCGGGCCGCGTGGGGTGCGGTCGTCTCCTGCCGGGGGACGCGGCGCGTGGCGGGATGAGAGGGCCCGTCGTACGCCGAGTACAGCCGCTCATCATGCCAGACCCGTGCGCCCGGCCCGAAATCGCAGCCGGTCAGGCGCCCGCGACGACCCGGCCGCGCAGGACGACGGCTCGCGGGTGGGCGAGGACGCGGAGGTCGGCGCGCGGGTCGTCGTCGTACACGACCAGGTCGGCGGGCTCGCCGGGCTCGATGCCGGGCCGGCCCAGCCAGGCCCGGGCCCGCCACGACCCGGCCGCGAGCGCCTCCTCGGGCGGCAGCCCGACCTGCTCGTGCAGGGCCAGCACCTCGCGGGCCACCAGTCCGTGGGGCAGCACCCCGCCGGCGTCGGTGCCGCAGTAGAGCGCGACCCCGGCCTCGTAGGCGCCGCGCAGGGTGGCGTCGCAGCGGGAGTGCAGGGCGCGCATGTGGGTGCCGTAGGCGGGGAACTTCGCGCCCCCCTGATCGGCGTACGTCGGGAAGTTGTCGATCTGCACCCGGGTCGGCACCAGGGCCGTCCCCTGCCGGGCCATCTGGGCGACCACGTCGTCGGTGAGCCCGGTGCCGTGCTCGATGCAGTCGATGCCGGCGGCCACCAGCTCGGCGACGGACTCCTCGCCGAAGCAGTGCGCGGTGACCCGGACCCCCAGATCGTGGGCGCGTTCGATGGCGGCAGCCGCGACCTCCGCCGGCCAGCAGGGCGTGAGGTCGCCGGCGTCGCGGTCGATCCAGTCGCCCACGAGCTTGATCCAGCCGTCGCCGCGGGCGGCCTGGGTCTTCACCTCGTCGACCAGGTCGGCGGGCTCGATCTCGGCGCCGTAGTTGCGGATGTAGCGCTTGCTCCGGGCGATGTGCCGACCGGCCCTGATGACCCGCGGCAGATCGTCGCGGTCGTCCATCCAGTGGGTGTCGACTGGTACGCCGGCGTCGCGCAGCAGCAGCGCACCCGCGTCGCGGTCGGCGAACGCCTGCGCCTCGGTGGTCGCCTCGTCGACGCCCCCCTGCTCGTCGAGGCCCACGTGGCAGTGCGCATCGACGAGCCCGGGCACGACGTAAGCGCTCGTCGTCATTGTCTGTGCGGCGGGCACCGCGTCGTTGCGCAGCAGGCCGTTGTCGTCCACCCAGAGGTCGTGCGGCTCACCGTCCGGCAGGACGACGGCGCGCAGGTGCAGCGGCGTGACCGGTCCACTCATGCGATCACCCTGCCAGGTGCCCGACGCGGTGATCCACAGCGGATCCGCTGGAGAAAACCACACCGATCCGCTGTGGATCATGCGCCGATCCGCTGTGGATCACCGGGAGACCGAGCCGCAGTGACCCGTCCAAGGCTCGGAGCGGTCAGTTCGCGCTGGGCGGGAGCAGACCCTTGAGCTCGTCGGGGAGCTCGAAGTCCGCAGGGAGGCCAGGCACCGGCTCGCCGGCCTGGCGGGCCTCGGCCTGGCGCTGCTCGAGGGCTCGCTTGGCGGGGTTCCCCGACCGGCCGCCCTTGACCTTCTTCGGCGCGGCCTGCTTCCCCTTGGCCTTCTTGCCGCGCCCCATGCCTGGGATGCCGGCCATCCCAGGCATCCCGCCGAGGCCGCCCGCGGCGAGCTGACGCATCATCTTCTGCGCCTCGGTGAAGCGCTCGACGAGCGAGTTGACGTCGGCGACCGTGCGGCCCGCCCCGCGCGCGATCCGCTGCCGTCGTGAGGCGTTGAGGATCTTGTGGTTGCGCCGCTCCTGGGGCGTCATCGAGTGGATGATCGCGGTCGTGCGGTCGACCTCGCGCTCGTCGAGGTTCTCGATCTGCTCCCGCATCGCACCCATGCCCGGCAGCATCCCGAGCAGCTTGGACATCGAGCCCATCTTGCGGACGCTCTCCATCTGCGCGAGGAAGTCCTCGAAGGTGAACTCGTCGCC
>DATBDW010000197.1:0-2933 GCA_036269735.1 Actinomycetes bacterium | reverse complement strand
GGAAACGCCCGGCTCCATTCCGAACCCGGAAGCTAAGCCTCTCAGGGCCGATGGTACTGCGCGGGGGACCGCGTGGGAGAGTAGGACGCCGCCGGACATACTTTGTCGAGGGCCATCCCGTTTCCGGGGTGGCCCTCGACGTATGTCCGCCCCTAGACGACGGGAGAGCCCGGTGCCACCCCCAGACGAGCGCCCGCGCGGCAGCGGCGGAACCGGCCGGTCGAGCGGCTCGAGTGGCCAGGGCAGCCAGAGCCGGGGCGGTCAGAGCCGGGGCGGTCAGAGCGGCCAGAGCCGAGGCGGCAGGGGCGGATCCGGGCCCCGGCGTACCGAACGCACCGGGGGGTCGGCGGTCCCGAGCGACGCCCCGCGCCGCCCCCGGCGAATCGAGCCCGCATTGCCCGACGACGTCACCGGTGGCGAGCTGGACCGCTCGGTGCGCGCCGAGCTCGGGTCCCTGGCGGCCCCCAACGCGCTCGCTGTGAGCCGGCACCTCGCGATGGCCGGTCGGCTGCTCGACGACGACCCCGAGACCGCGTACGCGCACGCCGTGGCGGCCCGGGACCGGGCCGGCCGGGTCGCGGCCACCCGGGAGGCCGTCGGGATCGCGGCCTACCTCACCGGCCGGTACGCCGAGGCGCTGGCCGAGCTGCGGGCCGCCCGCCGGATGTCCGGGGACCACAGCCACCTGCCGCTGATGGCCGACTCCGAGCGTGGCCTCGGCCGACCGGAGAAGGCCCTTGCGCTGGCCGCCGCCCCCGAGGTCGCCAGGCTCGAGCCGGCCGCCCGCGCTGAGATGCTCCTCGTCGCCTCGGGCGCCCGCCGCGACCTCGGCCAGCCCGAGGCCGCGGTGCTGCTGCTGCAGGGTCCGCTGCTCCGCCCGGATCGCCCCTGGTCGGCCCGGCTGTTCTACGGGTACGCCGACGCGCTGCTCGCCGCCGGTCGCCGCGACGAAGCCGTCACCTGGTTCGGCCGCGCGGCAGAGGCGGACGAGGAGGGGGAGACCGACGCCGAGGAGCGTCTCGACGAGCTCACCGCTCCGGCCGACCGCCCCGACGGGGACGGCAGCCCGCCGGCCTGATCGCGGCTCCGTCCACAGCTCCCGACACCAGCCCCCTCTGTCCACAGATCGGGGCGCCGGCCCCACGCGCCCCCGTACGACGGGCCAGGCTCGACAGGCGTGGCAGCGACGCCACACCGAAGCGGCCAGGAGGACTCATGACGGCCCACGCGCGCACCCCCAGCAGAGCTGCGGAGACACCGGCCGCCGAGCCGCCGGTCAACGAGGTGCACCTCGTCGGTCGGCTCGCCGCGCCGCCGGAGAGCCGGGAGCTGCCCAGCGGCGACATGCTCGTGTCCTTCCGGCTCGTGGTCGGCCGAGGTCCGGCGCGACCTGCCCGCCGAGGCGCCTCGACGCGGACGCCGACGGTGGACACGCTCGACTGCGCCGTGTGGCGGGCCGACCTGCAGCGCCGCGCTGCCCGCCTCGACGAGGGGGATGTGCTCGAGCTGCACGGCAGCCTCCGGCGGCGGTTCTGGCGTTCGGGGGCGGGGACTCCCGCCAGCCGCAGCGAGGTGGAGGTGCTCCGCCTCCGTCGGGTGGCGACTGCGTCGCGGGCGGCCGGCTGACCGCACCGGCCGCGTCGGGTCACTCGTCGAGCAGGCGGAGGACCAGCCCGGTGCGTGGCTTGGGCCCGAACGACGTGGACTTGCGGGGCATCCGTTCTCCTTCGGCGGCGAGAGCGACCACGTCCGCGACGTCCACCGGGCGCAGCAGGACGGCCACCCCGTGCGACCGCCGGGCAGCCCGGACCGCGCCTGCCGCGTCGTGCAGGTAACCGACCTGCGGGTCCTCGGCCGGAAGCCCCCACAGCCGCTCCAGCAGCAGGGCATGCACGACGCTCGCGTCGAGCTCCTGCCACCTGTCCGGGCGGTCCGCCGGCACCGCGTCAGCCAGGGCCACGGGGTCCGGGTCAGCGATGAGCCGGAACTGAGAGCCGTCCGTGACCACGAACGGGTGCCTCGACGTCGTCGCCGCGAGCGCGGCCAACGCGCTGTCGAGGTCGTCACCGGCGGGCGACACCGTGAACGTCGTCCCAGCGAGGGCGAGCGCGTCCTCGAGGCCGAGCTCCGGCACCACCCGATGGATCGCGGCGACCCGCAGCGGCGAGGTCCGTGAGTCCACCAGCATGGCCAGGCCGCTGTCCCACGGTCCGGGCCCGTCGCCGAGCGAGCGATGCTCCGCCTGCAGCCGCCGGTAGGTCGCCCATCGGTGGTGGCCGTCGGCGATCAGCGCCTGGCGCGGCGCGAGGTCGGCAGCGACCCGCTGCTGCACGGCAGGGTCGGTGATGGCCCAGACCCGCTGCCGGACACCGTCCTCGGTGCGGGTCTCCAGGAGGGGCGTCGTGGTCACGACCTCGTCCAGGACGGCGGCCGTCTCGCCGCCGCCGTCGTACACCAGCAGGATCGGCTCGAGGTTGGCGCCGGTGGCTCGCATCAGCTCGAGCCGGTCGGCGACCGGTCCCGGCATGACGTCCTCGTGGGGGAGCACCACCCGGTCGGCCGGGTCGTGCAGCGCGACTGCCGCGAGCAGGCCCCGCTGCTCGTAGCCCGGCCCCGCCTGCTCGTAGACGTAGAGCGCCGGTCGCGGGTCGCGAGCCAAAAGCCCCTCGGCCTGCCACTGCGCGAGCAGCTGCGCCGCGTGCGCGTACCGGTCGCCCGAGCCTGGGGCCACCGCGGCAGCGGCGTCGCGGTCCCGTGGCAGGATCAGCCGGACCACGTTGTGCGGGTCGAGGTCCTCGAGGTGGCTGGCGGCGTCCTGGTCGATCACGTCGTACGGCGGGCTGGTCACCGCCGCGAGGTCGCTCACCCGGCCGGCGACGTACCGCAGCCCCCGGAACGGGGCGACCACGAGCCCGCCGCCGGCCGCGACACCA
>DATBDW010000196.1:0-8585 GCA_036269735.1 Actinomycetes bacterium | reverse complement strand
GCCGGGGCCGCGGCGAGCTCCCCGGCCGCGGCGAGCACCTGGGCCGACCGGGCCTTCTCGAGCTCGCGCTCCACATCGCGCAGCCGGCTGGTGAGCGCTGCCACCCGGTCGGGCAGCTCCTCGGGGCGCACCTTGAGCGCCGCGGTGAGCTGGTTGACCAGCACGTGCTCGCGGGCCAGGAAGTCGTAGGCGTCGGCGCCGACCAGGGCCTCGACCCGGCGTACCCCGGCACCGATCGACGACTCGCCCAGCAGCGTCACCAGGCCGAGCTGGCCGGAGCGCTGCGCGTGCGTGCCGCCGCAGAGCTCCCGGGCCCAGTCCCCCACCGAGACGACGCGCACCTGGTCGCCGTACTTCTCGCCGAAGAGAGCCATCGCTCCTGATGACACCGCATCGGCCTGGGTCATGACGTCGGCGCGGACCGGCAGGTCCTGGGCCAGGACCTCGTTGACCTGGGCTTCCACGTCGCGCAGCACCGAGGGCGGTACCGCTCCGCTGGCCGAGAAGTCGAACCGGAACCGGCCCGGCGCGTTCTCCGACCCCGCCTGCGTCGCGGTCTCGCCCAGCGCGTCGCGGATCGCCTTGTGCACCAGGTGGGTCGCGGTGTGCGCCCGGCTGACCGCCCGGCGCCGGGCCACGTCGACCTCGGCCACGACGGCGTCGCCGACGGTGACCTCACCGGCGACGACGCGCCCGCGGTGCACGATCAGGCCGGTGAGCGGCGTCTGGACGTCCGTCACCTCGACCTCGGCGCCGCCGGCGAAGCGCAGCCGGCCGTGGTCGGCGAGCTGGCCACCACCCTCGGCGTACAGCGGCGTGCGGTCCAGCACGACCTCGACGTCCTGCCCTGCACTGGCGGCCGGCACGGCGGCCCCGTCGACGAGCAGGCCCGCGACGGTCGCCTCGGAGACCACCTCGTCGTACCCGGTGAACGTGCTCGGGCCGCCCGTGTCGAGCACCGCGCGGTACGCCGACACGTCGGCGTGGCCGAGCTTCTTCTCCCGCGCATCGGCCTTGGCCCGGTCCCGCTGTTCGGCCATCAGCCGGCGGAATCCTTCCTCGTCGACCGCGAGGCCCGCCTCTTCGGCGGCTTCCAGCGTGAGGTCGATCGGGAAGCCATAGGTGTCGTGCAGCTGGAAGGCGCGCTCGCCGGAGAGCGCCGTGCCGCCGGTCGCCTTCGTCTCGCGAACCGCGGTGTCGAGGATGGTCGTGCCGGCGCGCAGCGTCTGCCGGAAGGCCTCCTCCTCGTTCATCACCACGGTGGAGATCCGGCCGAACTCGCGGGCGACCTCGGGGTACGACGGCGCCATCGCGTCCCGGCTCAGCGGGAGCAGCTCGGTCATCACCGGCTCGTCGACGCCGAGCAGCCGCATCTGGCGGACCACCCGGCGGATCAGGCGACGGACGACGTACCCGCGGGCCTCGTTGCCGGGGGTGATGCCGTCGCCGACGAGCATCAGCGCGCTGCGGACGTGGTCGGCCACGACGCGCAGCCGGACGTCGTCGATGTGCTCCGCGCCGTACCGCTTGCCCGACATCTCGGCCGCGCGCTCGAGAACCGGGTAGACCTCGTCGATCTCATAGAGGTTGTCCACGCCCTGCAGCAGGTAGGCGACCCGCTCGAGCCCCATCCCGGTGTCGATGTTCTTCTTGGGCAGCGGGCCGGCGATGTCGAAGTCTTCCTTGCTCCGGACCGCACTGAGGATGTCCTGCATGAACACGAGGTTCCAGAACTCCATGTAGCGGTCGCCGGCGTCCCAGTCGCCGTCCTTGCCGAACTCCTGGCCGCGGTCGATCAGGATCTCGCTGCTCGGGCCGCCCGGACCGGGCACGCCCATGGACCAGTAGTTCTCCTTCTTGCCCAGACGGACGATCCGGTCGTCGGAGAGGCCGGCGACCTTTTTCCACAGCGCGACGGCCTCGTCGTCGCCGTCGAGGACGCTGGCGTAGAGCACGGACTCGTCGAAGCCGTAGCCGCCGTCGGACTGCGGCCGAGTCACCAGCTCCCAGGCCAGCTCGATGGCGCCTTCCTTGAAGTAGTCACCGAACGAGAAGTTGCCGGTCATCTGGAAGAAGGTGCCGTGCCGGGTGGTCTTGCCGACCTCCTCGATGTCGAGCGTCCGGCAGCACTTCTGCACGCTGGTCGCCCGGAGGTACGGCGGCGTCTCCTGGCCCAGCAGGTAGGGCTTGAACGGCACCATGCCGGCGTTGACGAACAACAGGTTCGGGTCGTCGAGCACCAGCGACGCGCTGGGCACGACGGTGTGCCCACGCTCGGCGAAGAACGTGAGCCACCGACGCTTGATCTCGGCGGTCTGCATGGTCAGGTGCTCCCTGTTCCGGTACGCCGGGCTGGCTCGGGGCTGCCGGGCATGTCGCGCCCGCTCGCGAGGCCGGCCGGGTGCTCGGTGAGCGTCGCGGCCTCGGCCGGGCTCAGCGGCGGCTCGTCGACCGTCTCCATCCCGAGCGCCTCGCGCAGCTCGGCCTCGCGCCAGGCGGCCCGGTCGCGCACCTCGCCGGCGAACGCGCGCAGCCCGTGCCCGGCACCGGTCGCGCGCTCGGCCAGGCCGGACGGGCTGTAGGCATGCAGGGTCTTCTGCGCCTTGCGGACGGCATAGACCCCGGCGGCCGCCCCGACGGCGACCCAGAACAGCCGGCGCATCAGTCGGCCCGCCGCCGCTTCGCCGCCCGACGAGCGGCGCTGTGCGTGGCTGCCTCGGCGGCGTGCTCCGCGGCGCGGTTGGCCCGGGTCTGGTCGGCGACCTTGCGCCGGTTGCGCTCACCCGGGCGGTCGGCGAGGGCGCTGCGGACGCCGTACGAGAAGGCGGCGACCTTGACCACGGGCCCGCCGAGGGTGGCAGCGAGCAGTGCCGTGAGCGCGCTCACGTTCGTGGTGGCGGCCTGGACGTTGGACGTGATCGCGTCGACACGGACCAGCTGGGCGTTGGTCGTGGTGACCGTGGTCGTGACCTCGGAGAGCAGCGGGACGGTCTCCTCCGAGACGCCCTTGATCATGACCCGGGTCTCGTCGAGGACGCCGCCGAGCTTGACCAGCGGGATCGCCAGAGCCCCGACCAGCAGCACGAACGCCACGGCCGCGATGAGGCCCGCGACGTCTCCCACCGACATGCGCCCGACCCTATCGCGGGCCCCACATGGCGAGCACCCGCGCTTTCCGCCGCCCCACCCCACCCCTCCCCCCCTCCGCCGACTGAAACTTTCGGCAGCCCGGATCGGACAAATCGGCTGCCGAACGTTTCAGTTGCGGAAGGTCCATCCACAGATCAACGGCGAGGCGGCCACGGCCCCGCCGAGAGGGAGACGCTGGGTCGGTGACCGATCGTGACCCGAAGCCCGCGCTGCGCCGCGCTGACGCCTACGGCGTCGGGGTCACCCGGGGCCGACTCGCCGGCCCGGGGTGGGTGATGCCGCTGCGCGGAGTCGTGCGCCCAGCCGGCGGTCCTGCGCCGACCCCGCTGCAGCGCATCTGGGACGTGGCCGAGCTGCTGCCCTCCGGTGCCGCTCTGGGCGGCTGGTCGGCGGCGTACCTGCTCGGCGCCACGGATCTGGACGGCCGGGGTCCCTCGGGGACCGAGTCGCGTCCGGTGCCCGTTGTGCTGCCCCCGCCACTACTGATTCGGGCTCGTCCTGAGCTCGTGCGATGGCGTAGTGACCTCGAAGAAGGCGACGTCATCGAGATTGACGGGGTCCCGTGCACGACCGGCTCGCGGACCGGATTCGACCTGGCGCGGCTCGGCACGTTGCGGGCAGGCGTGATTGCTCTGGACGTGCTGGGGCGCCAGGCGGTGGTCCGACCCAGCGCTGTCCTGGCCTACGCGCGTCGTCATCCTCGGTGGCGAGGGAAGCCGCAGTCCTATGAGGCTGTCCGTCTCGCCGACCCACGAGCCCGCTCATCCGGTGAGACCCGTCTGCGGCTCACCTGGGTGCTCGATGCCGGGCTGCCCGTCCCCGAGGCGAACGCCACGATCCGCGGGCCCGATGGCATCCTCCTGGGCATCGGCGACCTGCTCGACCCGGAAGCCGGGCTGCTCGGGGAGTACGACGGGGCCGGCCACCGCGACGAGCGCCAGCACGCTCTCGACAACGCCCGCGAGGAGTGGTTCGAAGACAATGGCCTCGTCGTGGTGCGCGCCAGCGCGCCGGACCTCTGGCCGGCAAACCGGCGACGCACCGTGCTCCGCCTGCAGACCGGGCACCGACGAGCATCGGCTCGCGACCGGAACGCCGACACCTGGACCTGGACCCCGGCGCCCCGGCTCGACTGACCCCATCCACCGACCCCATCCACCGACCCCATCCCCCCGCTCGACTGAAACGTTCGGCATCCTGATTCGGACATTTTGGTTGCCGAACGTTTCAGTTGGCGGGTTCTGACGGGGGCGGGTTCTGACGGGGGCTGGGTCAGGACGGGGGCGCGGTGCCGCGGATGCGGGCGCGGAGGGAAGCCCAGAGGTCGGCGAGGCGGGCCTCGGCGCCGTACCGGGTGGGGCGGTAGTAGGAGCGCGGGAGCACGGCGTCGGGCGGATACTGCTGCTCGCTGACCGCACCGGGTTCGTCGTGCGGGTAGGTGTAGCCGATCCCGGAGCCGACCTTGCCGGCGCCGCCATAGTGCGCATCGCGCAGGTGCGGCGGGACCGGTCCGGCGAGCCCGGCGCGTACGTCGGCCAGCGCCGCGTCGACGGCGAGGATCACGGCGTTGGACTTGGGCGCCAGCGTCAGGTGGATCACCGCCTGCGCCAGGTTGATCCGCCCCTCCGGCATCCCGATCAGCGCGACCGCGTCGGCCGCCGCGACCGCTGCCAGCAGCGACGAGGGGTCGGCCAGCCCGATGTCCTCCGAGGCCAGAATCACCAGGCGACGGGCGATGAACCGCGGGTCCTCCCCCGCCTCGATCATCCGAGCCAGGTAGTGCAGCGCGGCGTCGACGTCGGAGCCCCGCACCGACTTGATGAACGCCGAGATCACGTCGTAGTGCTGGTCCCCGTCCCGGTCGTACCGCAGCGCCGCCCGGTCCACCGCCGTCTCGAGCGTCGTCACGTCGAGGACCACCGGCGAGTCATCGGTACGCCGGGACAGCGCCGCGCCCGCGCCGGCCTCCAGCGCGGTGAGCGCCCGCCGGGCGTCCCCGCCGGCCACCCGCAGCAGGTGGGTCATCGCTTCCTCGGACAGCTCGACGGCACCGTCCAGACCGCGCGGGTCGGCCACGGCGCGGCGGACCACCTCGGCCACGCCCTCGTCGTCGAGCGGCGCCAGGGTCAGCAGCAGCGACCGCGACAGCAGCGGGGAGACGATCGAGAAGTAGGGGTTCTCGGTGGTCGCTGCCACGAGGGTCACCCACCGGTTCTCCACCGCGGGGAGCAGCGCGTCCTGCTGGGTCTTGGAGAACCGGTGCACCTCGTCGATGAACAGCACCGTCTCCCGGCCCGTCATGCCGTTCTGCCGCCGCGCCGTCTCGACGACCGCCCGGACGTCCTTGACCCCGGCGTTCACCGCCGACAGCTCGGTGAACCCCCGGCCGGTCGCGGTCGAGACGAGGTACGCGAGCGTGGTCTTGCCGGTGCCCGGCGGCCCCCACAGGATCAGCGACGCCGGCCCGGCGACTCCTCCGTCCCCGCTCACCAGACGGCGCAAGGGCGACCCGTCGACCAGCAGGTGACCCTGGCCGACGACCTCGTCGAGCGTCCGCGGCCGCATCCGCACGGCGAGCGGCGCCCCCGCGTCACCCCGCTGCTCGGCGGCAGCCTCGAACAGGTCCACGCCGACGACCGTAACCGTCCCCGCGGACGGCCCACGCACCTCGGCGAGGATGGGATGGTGATCCGACGGCTGGACGCGTGATCGGCTCGCGGCCGCCCGAGCGGCTGCGCGACGTGGCGACGCTCGCCGCCCGCTACGACGACGACTTCCTGCACGCGGAGGCCGACCCGCAGCGGGTCGCGTCGTGCTGGGCGCTTGGCGAGGCGGTGGGATGGGTGACGAGCAGCCGGCGGGTGCCTGGCCGAGCACACCTGGTGGCGCTCGGCGGCGACCGTGACGCCGCCGACCTCCTGCTGGCCCTCGCCGACGAACACGGCATCGCGTCGGTGAGCCTGCCGCGGGACGCGGACCGCGGCGTGCCGGCGTACCGGCTGGACCCGCGCAACGACTGGGAGTGGTTCGTCACCCGCACCCCGCCGCCGCCCCAGCCCGACGAGAACGCCGTCGCGTGGCTCGACCCGTCACCAGAGACCGACGCCGAGCTGCTCGACCTGCTCCGCACCTGGAGCCCTCGCCACGACGTCGAGCCCTGTCAGCCTTCGGTACGCCGATGGGCGAGCATCCGCGACGAGCGGGGCACCCTCCTCGCGGCGGCCGCACACACCGAGCACCGCGCCGGCGTACCGCACCTCGCCTCCGTCGTGACCCACGGCGACTACCGCGGCCGCGGCCTCGGTGCCTCCGTCTGCGCCTGGCTCACCCGGTCGCTGCTCGCCGAGGGCACCGGCTGGGTCACCCTCGGCATGTACAGCGACAACGACGTGGGCCGCCGGCTCTACCGGCGCCTCGGCTACGCCAACGACCACCACTTCACCAGCGGCCGCCTGCTCAAACGATGAGCGGCCTCAGCTGCGAGACGGGCTCGGCGGCTCGCCGGGCTGGTCGATGGTGGAGGGGGCGTCCACGCCCGCCTCGGCGCGCTGCCCGGACGTGATCGGCGCTGGCGCGCCGGTCAGCGGGTCGTAGCCCCCGCCGCTCTTCGGGAAGGCGATCACCTCGCGGATCGAGTCCGCGCCGGCCAGCAGCGCGCAGATCCGGTCCCACCCCAGCGCGATGCCACCGTGCGGCGGGGCGCCGAAGGCGAACGCGTCGAGCAGGAAGCCGAACTTCTCCTGCGCCTGCTCCTCGGTGAGCCCCATCACCGCGAACACTCGCTCCTGGACGTCGCGGCGGTGGATACGGATCGACCCGCCGCCGATCTCGTTGCCGTTGCAGACCAGGTCGTAGGCGTAGGCCAGGGCGTTGCCAGGGTCCTCCTCGAACCGGTCGATCCACTCCGGTCGAGGCGACGTGAACGCGTGGTGCACCGCGGTCCACGCACCGGCCCCGACCGCGACGTCGCCGCTGGCGCGCGCCTTGGCCGACGGCTCGAACAGCGGCGCGTCGACGACCCACAGGAAGGACCAGGCGGACTCGTCGAAGAGTCCGCCCCGCCGCCCGATCTCGAGACGGGCGGCCCCGAGCAACGCCTGTGATGCAGCAGGCTCGCCCGCCGCGAAGAACACCGCGTCGCCCGGGTTGGCGCCCACCTGCCCGGCGAGTCCGGTGCGCTCCTCTTCCGAGAGGTTCTTCGCGGTCGGGCCGCCGAGCTCACCGTCGGGGCCGATCAGCACATAGGCCAGCCCGCGGGCACCCCGTGCCTTGGCCCAGTCCTGCCAGCCGTCCAGCTCCTTGCGCGACTGCGCGGCACCGCCGGGCATGACCACCGCACCAACGTAGGGCGCCTGGAAGACGCGGAACGGCGTGGCGGCGAAGTACGCCGTGCACTCGACGAGCTCCTGTCCGAAGCGCAGGTCCGGCTTGTCGCTGCCGAACCGGGCCATCGCCTCGGCGTAGGTCATTCGCGGCAGAGGCAGCTCGACGTCGTACCCGACGAGCTTCCACAACGAGGCGGCAACGGCCTCGGCGAGCTCGATCACGTCGTCCTGGTCGACGAAGCTCATCTCGATGTCGAGCTGGGTGAACTCCGGCTGCCGGTCGGCGCGGAAGTCCTCGTCCCGGTAGCACCGGGCGATCTGGAAGTAGCGCTCCATCCCCGCGACCATCAGCAGCTGTTTGAACAGCTGCGGCGACTGAGGCAGCGCATACCAGCTGCCCGGCGCGAGGCGAGCGGGGACCAGGAAGTCGCGGGCACCCTCAGGAGTCGAGCGGGTCAGCGTCGGTGTCTCGATCTCGACGAAACCGCGCCCGTTGAGCACCTCGCGAGCCGTCCGGTTGACCTCCGAGCGCAGCCGCAGCGCCGCGGCGGGACCGGCGCGGCGCAGGTCGAGGTACCGGTAACGCAGCCGCACCGCCTCGCCGACCTCGACGTGCTCGTCGATCTGGAACGGCAGCGGCGCCGCCTCGTTCAGGACGTCGACCTCGGCGGCGACCACCTCGACCTCACCAGTGGCCAGGTTCGGGTTCGCGTTGCCCTCGGGCCGGACGCTGACCTCGCCGACCACCCGCAGGCAGGACTCGGTGCGCAGGTCAGCAGCCACCGACTCGTCACGAACGACCACCTGGACGTAGCCGGACGCATCGCGCAGGTCGATGAAGGCGACACCGCCATGGTCGCGGCGACGGGCGACCCAGCCGGCCAGGGTGACGGTATGGCCGGCGTGCGCGGCGCGCAGCGTGCCGGCCTCGTGCGTGCGGATCACAGGAACTCCTCGGTACGGCGTGCCGGGTGCACGCGGGCGTTCAGCTCGGGGTGGCGGCGGTGCCGGTCACGCGCGGGCGCAGGTCCTCCGCCGGTGGGACCCACGCCGCCGGATCGGCGTCGAGCTGCTCGCCGGTGCGGATGTCACGCACCTGGTGGCTCCCGT
>DATBDW010000195.1:0-34097 GCA_036269735.1 Actinomycetes bacterium | reverse complement strand
GGCCCGAGCAGGATGTCCTGCCGCACGACCGCTCGGGGCAGCAGGCCGTTGCCGGTGCCGACCTGCACGAAGGGCCGCCCGTCGGAGAGCGTGAAGTCGTAGGACGTGAACGGTGAGGTGTTGAGCAGCCGGAGCCGGTAGCGGTGGGTGTCGACGTTGAGGTACGGCGCGAAGCGGCCGTTGACGAGGATGTGGTCCCCGACAGTGGCGTCGTTCGGCGGCGCCATCGGCCCCATCATCGGCGCCATGTGCGGCATCACCGGCACGAGCTGGTTGTTGGCGTCAAGACTGCGCTCCGACACCATCAGCGGCACGTCGTAGGGGCCAGTGGGAAGGCCCAGCTTCTTCGTCCACCCGTCGGTGGTGAGGAACATCCCCTGCAGGCCGAGCCAGTTGTTGCGCGTGGTGTCCATCATCCGGTGGTCGTGGTACCAGAGGAACGCGGCCGGCTCGGCCGACCCGTCGTCGCGCAGCGGGAAGTCGTAGGTCTTCGCCTTGCCGTGCGCGACGACGAACCTCGTGGGCTGCCCGTCGTCCTGGTAGCGGTGATGGTCGCCGTGCAGGTGCACGGTGATGGAGTTCTTGCCCGGCAGCTGGTTGACGAAGGTGACCTTGGTGTCCTTGCCCGCCGGCCGGACGATCGTCGGGCCGGGGTAGCTGCCGCCGTACGTCCACATCGTCGTGAGCGGCCCGGTCGGCATCACTTGCACCGCGGCCTGCTTCACGGGGATCCGGATCCTCGACGTGGTCAACCGCTTGGGCTGCACCAGTGGCTGGTCGAAGGACAGCGGCGCCGGCGCCACGCCGCCGCCGGTCCCGGAGATCGTGAGCGTGCCGACCATCGTCCCCGAATGGAAGATGCAGTGGAACTTGTAGACGCCGGGCGCCAGGGCACCCACACCGTCGACCGCCATCGTCATGCCCGGCTCCACGATCGTGGAGAACAACGGGGTCCCGGCGGCGTCGTGGTCGTCGGAGGTCACCGAGTGCCGGGTGGAGTCGAAGTTGATGACGCTCAGTGTCCCGCCCTTGGCGAGCACGACATTGGGCGTCGCGTAGCCGAACAGGGTCGCGCCGCGGTCGATGCGCACGGTCGCCGCGGGCGGCGCATCGTCGACGGCCACGGTGGCCGCGTCGGCGGAACCCATCCCGGCCATCCCAGCCATCCCTGCCATCCCTGTCATCCCGGACATGCCACCCGGCGCCGGGTCGGCGCCGGTCACCGGTACGACGGCCGCGACCACGAGCACGACGACGATGCCCACACGGCGAAGGAGCCTGCTGACCACGGCGCGATGCTGACACAGGCTCTCGGGCGATGAAGCCGATTTGCCCGAGGACGTCACAAAGATCATCAGATTTGCGTGACGAGACCCCCCTCGAGGTCTACGCTCCGCGTCGCCACCACCAATCACGAGGGGGGATCTCATGGGGATCCGTATGCATCGCACCAAGGCGATCGCCGCTGCCGCCAGTGCAGCGCTGGTCGTCGCCACCGTGGCCGTGACGGCCGCCGCACCGGCGGAGGCCGCTGCGTCGCACACCGTCAAGGTAAAAATGAGTGACAGCTCGATCACGTTCAGTGGCGGAGGGTCGAGCACGGCCAACGGCGTGACCACGCTGCACGCCGGTCGTTACCACTTCCACGTCGTCAGCCCGGGCGGCAACCACTTCCTGCAGCTGCTCCGGTTCAAGAACGGCTACACCGCGCAGCAGGCGCAGGGCGACTTCGCCAAGGCCTTCCAGGGCAACGTGGACGCCGTCCAGGCCCTCGACAACGGCGTCGTCTTCCGCGGCGGCGCCCACGCCAAGCCCCAGAACCCCGGGGACATGGTCGTCGTCCTGAAGGCGGGGCCGTTCATGGCCATCGACCAGAACGGCAACGCCGTCGCGCAGCTCGCTGTGGTGGGCCACGCCGCAACCACGTCGCTGGGTGAGCACACCGGCACCTACTCAGCGTTCAGCTACGGCTGGGGTGTCTCCAAGCACCTGCCCGCCGCGGGGACCGTCAAGGTCACCAACCGGGCCGACCAGCCACACTTCCTCGTACTGCAGCGGGTCAAGGACTCGACGACCAACGAGACAGTCCGGAAAGCCCTCGCAAAGGGCGGGAACGGCAACCCGCCGTGGCTGCTCAAGGCCAGTGCCGACTCGGGCGTGATCTCGCCGAACACAAGCCAGCTGATGAGCTACGACCTGCCGGCGGGCAAGTACTTCATCGCCTGCTTCTGGCCGGACTACTTCACCGGCATGCCGCACTTCCTGATGGGCATGTGGAAGCTCGTCACCATCGGGTAGTCACCGCACGGCGTTCACAGGGGCTGGTCACCGTGAGGTGGCCAGCCCCTGTTGCATGGTGCGGTCAGGCGGCGCCTGGCCGGCCGAGTCGGGCGAGCAGCCGGTTGGCCGCCGACGCCCCGGCCTGTGCGATCTGCTGCTCACCGAAGCGGTGGGGGCGGTCGGTGTCGTCGACGAAGACGTGGCACAGATCGAGCAGGTGCAGCGCCAACGCCTCGGGGATCGGCCGGTCGACGCCACACGCCGCCGCGACGTCCCAGCCGTGCACGGTGACCTCGATCGCACCGGCGGCTGCGACCACCTCGGCGGTGACGCACCGGTCTGCGATCGACACGACCTCGGGAGCACTCGGCGCCATCCAGGCGCCGACCATGCGGCAGGCCCGGTTGCGCAGCACGGCGACGGGATCCCGCATGGGGTCGCCGTAATCGGCGTACACGTCGGTCACGTCGAGCGACGGGTCGAGCTCGAGATGCCCGACCGCGATTGCCTCGTGCAACGCCCGCAACGACTCGCTCATGTGCAGCAGGAGCGAGCGCAGGTCCCACTCGCGGCACGGCGTCGGGTTGCCGAGGGACTCCGGCGTGACGAGCTGAAGCGACCCCAGGGTGTAGCCCATCGCGCGCTCCAGCAGCGCGACCCCCTGGGCGAGCACGGCGGGCAGCCCGGCCGTGGTCACCGGCCTCAACCCGTCGGCAGCAGGACGCGCGCAGGCTCGTCGAGCGCCCGTGGCAGCCCGAACACGTCGAACAGGTCGAGGTCGAAGAACGCGGACACGTTGCTGATCGCCCCGTCGGTGACGGTCAGCACGTGCAGCTGGAAGGCCCGCCACCGGCCCTCGGTGAGCAGGTAGACCGCGAAGGCCGGCTGGCCGTTGGCCTGGGTGGCCACCAGCCGCAGCTCCCCGGGGCCGGCCGGGCAGTGCCCGCCCACCAGCCGGGCGACCTGCTCGGGGCCGGAGTACCAGCCGGCGTACGGCGGCATCTCCCACACCACGTCCTGCGCGAGGGCCGTCACGAGGGCGGGCACATCCTTGGCCTCAAGCGCCCGGCAGTAGCGGTCGAGCAGCGCGCGCTGCGCGAGGTCGTCGGGCTCGGTGACGTCGTCCTCGGTGAGGCCGACCTCGGCGAGGCGCACGCGTGCGCGCTGCAGGGCACTGTTGACGCCGACCGTGGTCATGTCGAGGACCTCGGCGACCTCGGCGGCACGCAGCTGGAGCACATCGCGCAGCACGAGCACGGCGCGCTGGCGGGCGGGCAGGTGCTGCAGCGCGGCGATCAGCGCGAGCCGGACGCTGGAGCGGGCCGCGACCACGGCGGCCGGGTCGGCGGCCGTGGTGCCGGTGCCGACCAGCGCGTCCGGGACCGGCTCGAGCCACGGGATCTGGAGGGTCTCCAGCGGGTCCCCGGCGTCCGAGCTGGGCGCGCCGAGACCGGTCGGCATCGGCCGGCGGGCCCTGCTGTCCAGGGCGGTGAGGCAGACGTTGGTGGCGATCCGGTAGAGCCAGGTGCGCAGGGACGACCGCGCCTCGAAAGCGCCGTACGAACGCCAGGCCCGCAGGTAGGTCTCCTGCACGAGATCCTCCGCGTCGTGCACCGAGCCGAGCATCCGGTAGCAGTGCGCCATCAGCTCGCGCCGGTACGGCGCCGCGGCCTGCAGGAACTTGTCGTCGCTCGCCCCGGGCTGCGCCGGGGTCGGCTGGATCGGCTCGGTCCGCTCGGCCAGCTCGGTCATCTCGTGCCTCCTGGGTGCGCCCGCCTGCTGCTTCGTCAGGAGTACAGACGGTGGGGGGGCCCGGAACTCATCGGTCAGCCTCGGTCGGGTGCACCGGTGAGTTCCGGGCCGCCCGCTGGTCGGTCCTGGTACGAGGCGCCCGGACCGGTCGGGCGACCACCGCGACCGAGGGGAGCCGTCGGTGCGCTCGATCTTCGTCAACCTGCCCGTCCGCGACGTCGCCGCGGCCCGCGCGTTCTTCACCGCCGTCGGGTTCCAGTTCTGCGAGGACTTCGGCGACCCGACCTGTGCCTGCCTGGTGGTCGACGCCAACGCCTTCGTCCTGCTGCTCGCGGCCGACCGGTTCCGCCGGTACGTCGACCGGGAGCCCGGCGACCCGGCCCGCACCGAGGTCGTCACCGCCGTGTCCGCGGCCAGCCGGGCCGAGGTCGACGCGATCGTCGCGCGAGCCGTGGCGGCGGGCGGAACGGGCTGGCGGTCGTCGTACCAGGAGAACGGGGTGTACGCCGGTGGCTTCCGCGACCTCGACGGCCACGCCTGGGAGGTCGTCCACGTCTCGGCGGGGTGAGGCGCATGATGGGCCGGTGACCAGCAACGTGGCGAGCGAAGCGAGCCGGCTGGTGGTGCTGGGCAGCTGCGGCGCGTGGCCGGAGGCCGGGCGGGCGTGCGCCGGGTTCGTGCTCGAGCACGACGGGTTCCGGGTCGTGCTCGACCTCGGCTACGCGACGCTGCCGCGGCTGCTGGCCCATCTCGGCTCGTCGATCGGCGACGGCGTCGACGCTGTCGTGGTCACCCACCGCCATCCCGACCACGCGATCGACCTGCACGGGCTGTTCCGCGCGCGGTCATTCGGCCGGCACGGCGCAGCCGCCATCCCGCTCTATGCGGCCCGCGACGTGCTCGACCTGGTGGTGCACCTCGAGAACGGGGACGAGCCGGGGTCCGGCAGGTCTTCGACTGGCACCCGCTGCCCGGCGACGCCTACGACATGGGGCCGTTCCGGCTGCAGTCGTGGGACCTGCCGCACTTCGTGCCTGACGCCGGCGTACGGCTGACCGCACCGGGGCTCGTGGTGGCCTACACAGGCGACACCGGGCCCGACCCCGCGCTCGCCGTGCTCGGGAGCGACGCGGACCTCTACGTGACGGAGGCCAGCGATCGGGGCCAGCAACCCGGCACCCCACCGCCCCCACCGGGCCGGGCCCTGCAGCTCACGGCCCGCGAGGCCGGCCACGCCGCCGCGGCGGCGGGTGCGCGCCGCCTCCTGCTCACGCACTTCTGGCCGGGCAATGACCGGGACTCCTCGCGTCGCGAGGCCGCGGCGGCGTTCGACGGCGAGGTCATGGTCGCCGAGGAGGGTGCCGTGGTCGCGCTGCCCTGACCGATGGACGGCGGCAGCTCAGTAGCCGTAGCCGCCACCGTTACCGCCTCCACCGCCGCCGCTGCCGATCGATGCGCCGGTGCCGCTGCCGCCAACCGTGACGGCGCGCCAGTGGATCGACGTGCCGCCCAAGGCATCGTTGGCCCTGTCACCCTTCGTCGTGCCGGCCGCGGTGTCCAGCTTGAACGTGTACAGAGGCTTGCCGTCGAAGGTCACCTGCGTCGCGGAGATGTCCTGGCGCTGCAGCGTCCCGAGCCGCGCACTGGGGAGCCCGGCGGCGCGAGGTGTGTGCATCGTCGTGATGAGCGGGTGCCAGAACTGCAGGCACGCACCCGTGCACTTCACGGCTCCGGCTGCTTCCTGGTCCGCGGCGTACAAGGTCTTGCCGTCCGAGTCGACCAACACGGTCGACCCGGCGGCCGCCGTAGCCGTGTGCAAGTCGGTGCTTGCGGGCGCGGCCGCCCCGCTGGTCGACGCGCTCCCTCCGCCGGCAGCCAGGAGCGTCAGGGCTCCGGTTGCGCACGCGGCCAGGAGGAGGCGAGTGGGCTTGGAGGTCGTACGCATCTGTGTCATGGCGTTCGCTTCCGAGCGGGTCGAGCTGGTCGATCGAGGCGCTGCGCGTCCCGACGTCGGAGAAGGTCCGACGTGTTCGACACGCGGATCCACCGGATCGAGTTCAATGTCCGATCGCGTTGAACCCGTTGACGAAACACGCCGTACTGATCACGACAGCTCGGGCAAACTTGGCGGCATGACGACCAGCGGTGCGGGGTTCCTGCCGGAGCCGCCAGACAGTCCAGAGGTGCAGCACTACTACGACGAGAGCATGGCCGAGGACGGCTACATCGCCCACTTCACCCAGGCATGGTGCTGGCGACCCGATGTGTTCGGGAAGTTCCTCGACATGCGCGGGATCCTCCTCGAGGGCTCCACGCTGTCCCAGCGCGAGATCGCTGTCATCGTCGCCACGACGGTGTCCGGCCGACGCGACGCCTAGTGCTCCCTGGCGTGGGGCACCAAGCTGTCGAACGCCGCCGACGCGGAAACCGCTGCAGCCATCTTGCGCGGCGAGGACCACCTCTCAGTGTTCGCGAGGCCGGGCTCGTCGGCTGGGTGCGCGCCGTGCTCGCCGACCCGAACGCCACGACCGAGACCGACGTGCAGGCCCTGCGGGTCGCGGGGTTCTCCGACCGCGAGGTCTTCGAGGCGACCGCGCTCATCGGGGTGCGGATCGCGTTCTCGACCATCAACGACGCGCTGGGCCTCGCACCGGACCACCAGCTCGTCGAGCAGGCGCCCGTCGCCGTTCGCGGCGCCGTCACCTACGGCCGCACCCCCGCCTGACGCCTGCTAGCCGCGCCGCCTCCGGAGGAATGGAGCGGTGGCTTCGGCTCCCCGGGAGAGCGCTCGAGACATGACACGGGGCGCGTTGCGCATGCCCGAAGTTGCGGCGGGAAGATGGGGGTTTCGGGACGTAAGCGTCGGGAGCATCACGTGGTCAGGCTCGGCAAGGTGGCGCACCTCCTCGTGGCGATGATCCCCGCCGTGAGCCTGCTGTGTGCGGTGGCCTGCGGGTCGAGCGGTAGCGGTGGCACCAGTGGCGACCCGTTTGCCGGTGCGGAGCTGTACGTCGACCCCGGTTCATCCGCCGCCCGGGCCGCTGCCGGGTTGCGCGACTCCCGTCCGGACGACGCGGCCGAGCTCGACAAGATCGCTCGCAACTCGCAGGCCGACTGGTTCGGTGACTGGGACTCCGTGGCCACGCTGACACAGACCGTTGCTGCGCGCCGACGTACGATCCGCGCCGCGGGTGCGTTGCCGGTGTTCGTCGTCTACGACATCCCGTTGCGTGACTGCCACGGGAACTCGGGCGGCGGCGCCACCTCGCCGTCGGCGTACCGCTTGTGGATCCGCAACTTCGTCGCCGGGCTCGCTCGCGGCTCGGCGGCGGTCATTGTCGAGCCGGACGCTCTCGCGCAACTCGGTTGCCTCAGACCGGGGCAACGCACGACACGGCTCGCGCTGCTGCGGTATGCCGTCCGGACACTCGCCTCTCAGGAGGGGACCGCCGTCTACCTCGATGCCGGGCACGCGGGATGGGTCCCCGTTCGGGCGATGGCCGAACGGCTGCGCGATGCCGGCGTCGCGGACGCGCGCGGCTTCTCGCTCAACGTCAGCAACTTCGACGCCACCGCGGGCGAACAGGCTTACGGCCGCGCGATCTCCTCGAAGGTCCACGGCAGGCACTTCGTCATCGACACCTCGCGCAACGGGCTCGGCCCGGGCGACGGCTGGTGCAACCCGCCTGGCCGCGCGCTGGGACATCGCCCCACGGGCGCCACCGGCCACGCGAGAGCAGATGCGTACCTGTGGATCAAGCCCCCCGGGGAATCCGACGGGCCTTGCAACGGCGGCCCTCAGGCCGGCGAGTGGTGGACGGCCTACGCGGTCGGGCTCGCAGAGCGGGCGAGGTGGTGACTATCTCTGTCCTGGCAGGCCGAACCCCCCGCGCGTGGGGCAGCCAGCGGGCTTCGTCCTTGTCCTAGCGAAGCGATGAGGTCGAGGTAACGCGTGAGGTGTTCCGCCGCCAGATAGTGATCGGTGACCCGCTCATGTGCGGCCGCGCCCATCCGCGCGCGCGCCGGTGCGTCGGCGAGCTGCCCGGCGACCGCGACACCGAACTCATCCGGGTCGTGCGGGTCGTCGACGAGCAGCCCGAGCGGCCGTGCTCGATCTGGTCCTGGATGCCCCCGACCCGGCTGCCGACGGTTGCTCGATGCTTCCACATTGCCTCAGCGACGGTGAGCCCGAACCCCTCGGCGAGGCTCTTCTGAACGACGACGTCCGAACGGCGTTGCAGCGCGTTGACGATGGCGCCGTTCTGCTCCGAGTCGTCCATGGGCAGGCAGCCGAGGTGCACCCGGGCACGCTGCTCGTCCGGCAGTCGCCGCCACTGTTCGCGCAGTCCTGAGAACACCTGTTGGCTCTCGGGATCGTCGGCGACCGACTCAGGCGCGGGTCCAGCGAGGACCAGGTGTGCACCAGACTCCGTCGGTACGTGGGCCACGAAACCGGCGATGACTCCGCCGGGATCCTTCAGCGGGTCCCATCGGGAGACCTGGGTGACGATCGGCGTGGTGCGGGAAAGTGGCAGCATCTCGATCATCTCGGCCCGGCTCGAGACCTTGCCCTTCGTGCCATCCTGACGGATGAAGTCAGGCGTGCTCATCACGTCGTCGGCGACCAGGCCGGCAGCCGCCAGGATCGACCCCACTGTCTTGGCGTCAAGCTCCTGGTTCTTCGGGGAGAAGGCGTCGAGGCACGGCGGGATCACCGCAACGTTTTCGGGATCCAGGCCGTCCCAAATGTACTGAGACCGCGAGAACACCTGCCGGTCGGTTTCGCCGATGTACCTCGACAGGAACTCCCACGCGGTCCGAGTGTGCTCATCGGGGCGGTCGGCACCGATGTGGCAGGTGAAGATGAGCCTGACGCCGGCCCGGCGCAGGGATGGCGCGAGGCCGAGGGTCTGCGGGTCATTGAGCACGACCACATCGCCCGGCGCGATCAACTCGACGATGCGGTCGGCATCCGCGCGCAGTGCCCCCTCATAGGTCCGGCGAGCCCGCGCATCGAGGCTCGGGCCGTCGTGGGGCTCGGCGTGCAACAGGTGGTGGATGCGTTTGGTGAGCTCGAAGAACTCCTCCCCGCCGTCGATGATGAGCCAGCGACATTCGATGCCGGCGCCGAGGAGATAGCTGAGGATCGACTGCAACATCTCGGCGACTCCGCCGCCCTGAGCGGACGAATTGACGTGCCACAACGTATGGCTGCCCTGCCGGTGACGAGCGCGCCCCAGCGCCGAAGCGAAGGCGCGCGCCCGCCCCCGCCCGATGACCGCCTCGAACGCGTTCGGGGACCGACTGGCGATGGCCGCTTCGTCCACATGCCCTCCTGGGATCGATCCGTCCACTACCCAGGTCGGCCCGTGGCGAACGTCCAGGACGCGCGGGTGAACGCGTCGGCGAGCCCGTCATCACGTCAGAACGCGGCACGCCTCGCGCCGCACCTGCTGATCCACCTCCGCATCGTTCGGGTCGGCCGCGGGCCGTATCAAGATCCTTCGCCCGGCTATGGCCCGTTCTGCTCATTGCCGGAGGGTCCGGCGGGGTGAAGAGTGAGCGCAGCCGCTGGCCGGGAAGGGCCCCGCTGACCCGATGACCGGCGGCTCAGCCGGGGAGGGCTGGTAATGACTAACTCCGCATTGGGCGTCGCCGACGCCGACATTCTGCGCAAGGGGATCCAGGGGGACGTGCTGCTCCCTGTCGATCCTGGGTACGACGATGCGCGGGCCCTCTGGAACGGCTCGATCGACCGGCGGCCGGCCGTCATCGTGCGCGCCCTCGGCGCCGCGGACGTCAGCGCGGCCATCACGTTCGCGCGCCAGCACGACCTCGAGATCGCCGTGCGCGGCGGCGGCCACAGCACGGCCGGACTCAGCGCGGTCGACGACGGCCTGATGATCGACCTGTCGCTGATGAACTCGGTCGAGACCGACGTCGCTGCCCGGCGGTGCCGGGTCGGTGGCGGCGCCACCATCGCGCAGCGCGACATCGCCACCCAGCAGCACGGCCTTGCCGCACCCGCCGGCATCGTCGGGCACACCGGGATCGGCGGCCTGACCCTCGGCGGCGGCATGGGCTGGCTGACCCGCAAGCACGGGCTCGCGATCGACAACCTGCTCTCCGTCGAGATCGTCACCGCCGACGGTGAGATCCACCGGGCGTCGGACGCCGCCGAACCCAAGCTGTTCTGGGCGATCCGCGGCGGCGGCGGCAACTTCGGGGTCGTCACAGAGTTCGAGTTCCAGCTGCACGACGTCGGGCCGATGGTCTCCTTCGGGCTGCTGTGGTGGCCGATCGAGCAGGCGGCCGACGTACTGCGCCTGACCCGCAACCTGTTCGCCTCGATGTCGAGCGAGATGAACATCATCGTCGCGGGGATCAGTGGGCCACCCCTGCCGTTCGTCCCGGAGGAGTACCACCACACCCCGGGCATCGCCCTCGCGGTGACCGGGTTCGCCCCCGATGGTGAGCACGCGCGGATCATCGAGCGGATCAACGCCCAGCTGCCGCCACCCGCGCAGATGACCACACCCATCCCGTACTCGAACCTGCAGCAGATGTTCGACGAGGCGAACGCGTTCGGGCTGCTGGCCTATGACAAGGCGGCGTACGTCGAGGAGCTCACCGACAGCGCCATCACCGTCCTCGCCGACCAGCTGGCCCGCAAGACGTCGCCGCGGTCGGCAATGTTCGTCTACCGGCTCGACGGCGCCTACTCCGCGGTCCGCGAGGAGGCGACAGCGTTCGGCGGCGGCCGCTCGCCGCGCTACGCAATGTTCCTCGTCGCGCTGTCCGACGACCCTGCCGAGCTCGCCGTCGACACGACGTGGGTGCGCGACTTCTGGACGGCGCTGCAGCCGCACGCGATGGGTGCCGGCAGCTATCTCAACGGCGAGGCGGAGTTCCCGCAGGACAAGGTCCACGCGAGCTACGGCGAGACGAAGTACACCCTGCTCTCGGCCATCAAGCACCGCTACGACCCGGACAACGTGTTCCACCGCAACGCCAACATCACCCCGATGCCCGGCGGCAGTAGCCCACCGGCCCAGCGCGCCGGCAGCTGAGGTCGGACGCGCGCGGGTCGGCTCAGGCCGGGGCCAAGGCCCGCACCGCGGCCTCGTAGAGCTCCGCAGCCCGATTGGTGACCAACGTGGCCCCGGCCTCTTTGAGCTCGTCGGACCGCAGGATGCCGCGCCGCCCGGCGTAGACGAAGACGGGCGTCGTGAACTGCGCCTCGCGCATCGCCTGGATGAGCTCGAGACCCGCCATCTCCCGATCCACGCCGTGCTCCGTCCGACCCAGGTCGGTGATCACCAGGCCGAAGTTGCCGTTCCTCAGCTTCGCCATGCCTTCGTCGGTACTTCGGGCCAGCTCGACCTGCACGCCGACGGCGTTCAGGGCGGTGACCAGAGACGCGTTGTTCTCCGGATGGTCGTCGACCCACAGGATGGCGCGTCGGCCGTCGCGACCACTCGTCCGTGCGGTCTGCAGGGCCACGTCGGCCGCTCGCGAGATGGCGCGTTCCGACTCGGGTTCGGTGGTGCTGCTGGCGTCGCGCAAGCTGCTGACGATGATCTTCTTCGCCGAGGCGTCGGCGGCCTCCCGGTCGCTGGACTCGAGCAGGACCCGGAAGCGCAACCTGGTCCACAGGTAGCCGGTGGCGAATCCGACGCCGGAGCCGTAGACCAGGGCGATGACACTGAACGCCGCGGCGCCGGGCAGGCGCATCAGGTGACCGAGGAAGTCGCCGGCCCGGCCGATGGCGCCCGGGATGTTCGTCAGCTCGACGAGCCCGGCTCCGACCAGGAGCTTCGTCAACCAGTCAGAGATCTGCTCCAGGTTCGAGTTGGACGAGTAGCGCTCGGAGGCCTCCGCACTGAAGTCGGTGCGCGCCCTTGGCACACCGAAGATGAGACCGAAGATCGACGCGAGCGACGCCGCAGCCAGCATGTAGACGGTCCAGATCAGACCGTCGGCCCAGTAGTGCGAGTTGATGCCGAGCGCCGTCAGCAGTGCAAGGCACGAGGGCAGCACCAGCGCGAGGACCAGACCGCGTGTCGCGGTTGTCCACGGCGTCGCGCCTCTCGCCCACCGGGCGATCCACGACCGCCAGCTCACGGCCGGCTCCGAACGCTGTACCGCGACCACGCGTCAAGGTGCATGTGATCCCCCCGCCGCGAGTATGCGCCCCTCGCACGTCGCCGACAACGGGCATCGCCGGACGATTGGCTCCATCGTCGCTACGTTGCGCAGGTGGGTGCTGACGGGGCTAGGGGTCGGGTGCGCGCCGCAGGCGGTGCGTTCGTCACGACCTGGCGCAACCCCGACCTGCGCCGGGCCCAGCTCGGTTTCGCCGGTGCCTGGACGGCGGAATGGACGTTCACCGTCGGGCTCGGTGTCTACGCGTTCCGCGAGGGTGGCAGCACCGCCGTCGGGCTAGTGGCGCTGCTGCGCACTCTGCCGTCCGCGGTCGTCGCACCCTTCGCCACGGTGTACGCCGACCGCTGGCGGCGCGAACGCCTGCTGGTGCTGGCATCGGCGGTCCGCGGCATCGCCTGCGTCCTCACCGCGCTGCTCGCCGCGAGCGGCGGCCCGGCTCCGGCCGTCTACGCGTTGGCCGTCGCGTCGACGGTTGCGGCGGTGCTCTACCGCCCGGTGCACTCCGCCCTGCTGCCATCGCTGTGCCGTACGCCGACCGAGCTGGCCGGCGCCAACGTGGTGCGCGGCATGCTCGACTCTCTCTCGACGTTGATCGGCCCGGCGGTGGCCGCCGTGCTGCTCGCCGTCAGCGGCGTGACGGCGGTGTTCCTCGCCGCCGCCGTGGCGTCGCTGTGGTCGGCCGCGATGACGCTGAGGGTGCATCCGGAGGTCATGGCGGTGGCCTGCGGCCGCCGTACGGGAGTGTGGAGCGGGTTCGTGGCAGGCGTCCGGGTGATTGGCCGGTCGCGCCCACTGCTGATGATGTTCACGCTGACTACGGCGCAGATCCTCACCCGAGGCGCCCTCTCGGTGCTCACCGTCGTCGTGGCGATCGACGTGCTGCACATCGGGGAGGCCGGAGTTGGGACGCTGACCGGCGCGGTCGGCGCCGGTGCCGTCGTCGGCTCGGTGGCCGCCTCGGCCGTGGTGGGCAGCCGCCGGCTGGCGGCACTGTTCGGGGTTGGCGTCGCGACCTGGGGACTGCCGATCGCCGTGATCGGCCTCGTCGGGGGCACCGGTCCGGCGCTGGTCCTGCTGGCGTGCGTGGGCATCGGCAACGCGCTGGTGGACGTGGGTCTGTTCACCCTCATCGCGCGGCTCGCGCCGGATGCCGTGCTAGGGCGGGTCTTCGGCGTGCTCGAGAGCGTGGGGGCGCTGGGTATGGGCGTGGGGGCGCTTCTCGTGCCCGGGCTCATCGCACTCGGTGGCGTCCACCTGGCGCTGGTCGTCGTCGGCTTCCTCGACCCGTTGCTCGTCGTCCTCTGCTGGCGCGGGCTGCTTCTTCTCGATGCGTCGATGACCGTGCGGGACGAGGAGGTGGCGCTGCTGCGTTCGGTGCCGATGCTGCGACCACTCCCCCTGCCCGCGATCGAGCTGCTCGCCAACGGCCTCGAGCCGGTCCACGTGTCGGCCGGCGTCACGGTGTTCGCACAGGGCGATCCCGGAGACCGGTGCTACGTCATCGAGCAGGGCAGCGTCGAGGTCGTCGGCGACGGCCGCACCGTCACCACCCTCGGGCCGGGCGACCTGTTCGGCGAGATCGCGCTTCTGCGCCAGGTGCCGCGGACCGCGACGGTCGTGGCGCGCACCGACCTGGTCCTGGCGTCGCTGCGGTCGCAGCGGTTTCTCTCGGTCGTGACCGGGTTCCGGTCCAGCGCCGCGGAGGCACAGGTCGGGGTCGACGGGCGGCTCGACCGGTTCGCGCCGGGCGCGACGGGATGACCCGCGCGATGACAGACGACAACGGCGTGCGCGCGACCCTTGTCGACCGAGAGCGGTGGTCGGGCCACCCCGGCGCCGTCAGGCGGCCGCCACCGGCTTGGGTGACCGGCGGCCCCAGTAGCCGCGCAGCTCGTCGACCATGCCGCGGAGGTCGCTGGACCCCGAGCGGCCCGAGCTCGTCGCGCCACGGGTGCCGCCGGGACGAGCGGTGCGGGCCAGCCGCGCGAGCCGGACCGTGCGCGCCTGCTCGGCCTGCGCGAGCAGGTCGGCGTGGCGCTGGGTCGCGATCGCGGCGTGGCCATCGGGGCTGGACATGGGAGCTCCTTCGTCGAGGTCCGGAGTGTCCGGGCCAACCCCACCCTGAGGTCCCGTCGTGGGAGGCGTCGTGTGAGCAGACGCTCAGACGGAGGCGACCAGCTCGGCGAGGACCGGGTTGTCGATGTCCGCGGCGGCGAGCGCCGCGGCCTCCGCCTCGCCGGGCCGCCCGAGGTGTGCGCCGTGCACGTGGGCGCGTACGACGAGCTCGCGCATCCCGCTGCGAGCGGCCACCTCGGCCAGCCGGTCGACCCATGCCGCGGCGCTCGGGTCGCCGGCCGCGACGGTCACGCCGGCCGTCGCGTCGAGCACGTAGCCGCTGACCCACTGGTAGGTGTCGGGTAGCCGGGTCGCACGCGCGACGCCGTCCTCCAGCCAGCGCAGCGCACCGTCGAGGTCGCCCGCGTCGGCGCGCAGCAGGCCCGCGCCCCGCGCGGACATCCCCTCCCAGCACGGGTCGCCGACCTGGCAGGCGAGGGCGAAGGCGTGGGTGTAGCGGTCGTCGGCGGCGCGGGTCTCGCCCTCGGCGCGGTCGATCTCGGCACGGAGGCTCTCGGGCCACGGCGCGAAGGCCATCCAGCGCTCGGCGGCGACCAGCGCCATCGTCTCCTCGACCGCCTCGGTCGCCTGGTGGGTCTCGCCGCGCAGCAGGTGCAGGCGCCCGACGAGCGAACCGGACCAGGCGGCCTGGCGGCGGCTGCCCGCCGACTTCGCCGTGTCGACCGAGCGGCGCAGGGTGTCCAGCGCGTCGGCGTACCGCGCCATGTCGGAGAGGTTCATGCCCCGTACGCCGAGCACGGCGGACAGCTCGTGCGGATCGGTGGTCAGCTCCTCCGCGCGGGTCAACCACTCGTCGGCGCGCTCGCGGCGGCCGGCCTGGACGTCGACGAAACCGAGCACCCGGCTGGCCTTCGCGGCGACCTCGGGCACGCCGGCGGTGTGGGCGCCGGCGAGCGCCTGGTGCAGGACGGCGGCGCCCTCCTCGTCGCGACCGCGGGCGCCGTGGACCAGCGCGGTGCCGAGCGCGACGAGCGCCTCGAGCCGGAGCGGTGGGTCGTGGGCGGCGCCGGCCTCGTGGACGGCGCGGCGCAGGCACTCGAGGCCGGCGTCGACGGCACCGGCGGAGATGGCGGCGTTGCCCGCCTCGAGCTGGGCCTCCGCGGCGGCGCGGCCGACCCGGGCGCTGCCGGTCAGGCCGAGGTTCGCGTCGGCGGCCGAGCGCAGGCCGGGCGAGGGTTCGGCGCCGAGCTCGCGGCGGAACAGCGCGGTGGCCCGATCGACCTGGTCGAGGGCGGCGCCGCGCTGGCCGGCGGTGGCGAGACTGCGAACGAACAGGGTCTGGAAGTTCTCGTCGAGCGGGTTGAGCCCGACCAGCCGGCCGGCCGTCGTGACGGCGTCGCTTGGCCGGCCGGCGGCGAGCTCGGCCAGTGCGGTCTCGTGCAGCAGTGCCTCGGCCGAGGCGGCGAGCCTGCGGCGCTCGACGAGCAGCCACGACTCGAAGGCCGGGCACCCGTCGAACGCCATCCCCTCCAACAGCTCGCCGCCCAGGTCGAAGCGACCCAGCGCGGCGCCGTTCACGTCGACGGCACCGCGCAGCAGGGTCACGTCGACGGTGACGCCGTCGCCCAGCACGAGTCGGACCGGGTCGCCGGTGACGTCGACGTGCGGGCGCAGCGACCGGCGTACCTCGGCGAGGCTCCACCGCAATGCCCCGAGCGGGTCGTCCGCGTCGGGGAACAGCAGCGTTGCCAGGCGTTGCCGGGTGGGCGGTCGTTCCGCGAGGAGGAGGCAGGCGAGCAGGGCCCAAGCCTTGCGGCCGCGGGGGGCAGGCGCCGTCGCACCGTCGACCTCGATCGACGGCGCGCCCAGCAGCCGGACCAGCACAGTCATCCCTCGCGCAGCGTAGGGGTCAGACGACCGATGCGCCGGTGGCCATCAACCTGACGGCCCGCATGGAGATGGTGGTGGTGCCGCGCGCCCTCCAGTTGCCCCGCTCGACGTCCTCGACGAACACGAGCGTGCTCGGTCGCACCTGCTCGCCCTTGATGTCGACGATCGTGTCGGTGAGCGCTTCCACGATCTGGCGCTTCTGCGCCGCGTCGAAGGCGCCCTCGATCAGCTTGAGCTCGATCAGCGGCATGGCATTGCTCCCGGTATGTGATGGCGCCATCGTCCGGCGCCGGGTGGTCCCTGCCGCCGGTCGTCGGCGGCACAGCCCTCACCCTGATGAGCCCGCGTGTGACCCCCCGTGTGAGCCGCCGCCCGGGGGCGGACGCACCGGTCCCCTGGGCGAGCTGGCTGCTCCGCCGGCCCAGACTGCAGCCACCGCGGACCGTCCATCGGCGCGTTGCGGATGACTTTCCGGACCCCGTTCCAGCCGCAAGGCGCCAGTCGACGAGAACGGTCAGCCAGCCGCGGCAGCCGGCTGGTCGGTGGCGGGCTCGGCCGCGTCTGCTGCGTCGGCCGCCTGGGCGGCCTCGGTGGTCGCCGCGCTGGTGCCGCCGAGGTAGAGGCTGGCGATCTCAGGGTGGTCCATGACCTCGGTGGCCGACCCGGTCAGGCGCACCTTGCCGCCCTCCATGACGACGCCGTCGGTCGCCAGGCCGAGTCCCAGTCGCACGTTCTGCTCCACGAGCAGCACAGTCACCCCGTCGGCGTGCAGCCGGTTGATGAGCTCGGCGACCGCGGCGAGCGACCGCGGGTCGAGCCCGAGAGACGGCTCGTCGAGCAGCAGCACCTTCGGGTCGAGCATCAGGCAGCGGGCGATCTCCACCATCCGGCGCTGACCGCCGGAGAGGTTGCCGGCGTGCTGGTTACTGCGGTCCGCGACGAGGGGCACCATCGCCTCGACCTGATCGAGGCGCGACGCGAGCAGCTTGCGGTGGCGGCGGATCAGGAAGCCGCCCATCAGCACGTTCTCGCGCACCGACATCTGCGGGAACAGCGCGTGCGACTGCGGGACCTGGGTCACCCCGGCGCGCAGGATGTGCGCGGCAGACCGGCCGGACAGGGTCTGGTCATGAAGGGTCACGGTGCCCTCGGACGGCGTCAGCAGCCCGGACACCACGCGCAGCACGGTGGACTTTCCCGCGCCGTTTGGCCCGACGATGCACGTGATCGAGCCGGTGTCGCAGGCGATGTCGACGCCCTGCAACACGGCCCCGCCGCCGTACCCCGCCACGATGCCGGACAGGCGCAGCATCAGCGCACCTCCTGCGGCTTGTCGGGCGACACCGTCGTCGTCGACGACGGTACGTCGGCACCGTCCCCGACCGCACCCGGCGGCCGCCACTCGTCGCCGAGGTATGCGTCGAGCACGAGCGGGTCCTCACGGATCGTTGCAGGTGGTCCCTCGGCGATCGCGGTGCCCCGGGAGAAGACCACGACGGGGTCGCACAGCTCGAGCACCATCGGGATGTTGTGCTCGACGACGAGGAACGTCACGCCCTGCCGATTGAGGTCGCGCACGATCTCGACCATCCGCCCGACCAGGCTCGGGTTCACGCCGCCGGCCGGCTCGTCGAGCAGCACCAGCCGGGGCTCGAGCATCAGGACCTGCGCGAGCTCGACCAGCTTCTGCTGCCCGTAGGAGAGCGCGCCGGCCGGCTGACCGGCGAACCGGGCCATGCCCACGAACGCGAGCAGCTCGCGGGCGCGGTCCGCCTCGGCGCCTGACACGGAGGCGCGCAGCATCGTGCGCCAGTGCGAGTCGGGCAGCGGTGCGACGAGGTTCTCCAACACGGTCATGCTCTTGAACAGACGGGTGGTCTGGAAGGTGCGCGCCAGGCCGAGGTGCCCGCGTTGCCATGGCCGCATCGAGTCGATACGGGTGCCGTCCAGCCAGACCTCCCCGGAGTCGGCCCGCATCGCGCCGGTCACGAGGTTGAACAGCGTCGTCTTGCCCGAGCCGTTGGGGCCGATCAGCGCAGTGATCGAGCCTTCGCGCACGGTCAGGTCGGCGTCGTCCACGGCGACGATGCCGCCGAAGCGCTTGGACACGCCCTTGACCTCCAGCAGTGCCCGGCCGGCACCCGCTGCCGCGCCCGCCTCGACCGCGTCGCTCACGACGGTCGGGGCCAGTTCGCGTTCGCGGACCTGCAGGTTGCCCGCGCCCAGTGCGCCCGCCTGGTCGGTGTACTCCGTCTCGACCGGACGCAGCTTGCGCCAGAACGCCGCGGTGGTCGGCAGCAGACCGCTGGGCAGGAACAGCACGATGAGCACCAACGCGACGCCGAAGAGCAGCACCCGGCTGCTGCTCCCGCCGTAGACGGTCGCGGCCTCCGACCCGATGCCGACGATGAACGCACCGACCACCGGGCCGTAGAGCGTGCCGCGGCCACCGGCGAGCGCGGCCAGGACGATCGTCACCGAGTTGAGGATGTTGAACGCACCGACCGGGTTGAGGAAGGTGAGGAAGTAGGCGTAGACGCCGCCAGCCACACCGATGAAGAACGCCGATGCGGCGAACGCCGTCACCTTGTACCGCGTGGTGTTGACGCCGATCGCCGCGGCCTTGCCCTCGTCCTCGCGGATCGCGACCAGCCCGGTGCCGAACTTGGTGCGACGGATCAGCGCGCTGAAGACGACGGTGAGCGCGAGCAGCCCCAGCATGAGCAGGTAGAAGGGAATGTTCTGGATCTCGCGCGACCAGAACGGCAGGTCCAGCGTGATGCCGTCCGATCCGCGCGTCAGGCTGCGCCAGTTGGTCGCGATGACCTGACAGGACAGCAGCAGGGCGATGGTGATGATGACGAAGGCGTGCCCGCGGGTGCGCAGCACGACCAGCCCGAGCAGGATCGCGAGCACCACGGCGACCACGCCACCGAACGGCGCCAGGAGCAGCGGGTTGATGCCGAGGTGCAGCGCAAGGACGGCGGCGGTGTAGGACCCGATGCCCAGGAACGCGGAGTGACCGAGGGACACGTAACCGGCGTACCCGCTGATGATGTTCCAGCTGACCGCCTGCACGCCGAGCAGGAAGCAGGTGAACAGCACGGTCTGGTAGTAGGTCGCGCCAGGGTTGAGCGCCGGGTAGATCGCGAGGACGAGCAGCGCGAGCGCCGCCACCAGGTGGCCGCGCCCGACGCGGGAGAGCACACCGCTCATGAGGCGGTCACGCGGTGACGTCCTCGCGCAGGCGCGTGCCGTACAGGCCCTGGGGGCGGAACAGCAGCACGACGAGGATGACGAGGTAGAACACGAGCGTCGACCAGCGCAGCGACCCGTACGTCGCGGTCAGCGTCTCGGCCAGGCCGAGCACCAGGGCACCCACGAGGGCGCCGGGCAGCGAGCCCATCCCGCCGAGAACGATGATGCCGAGCAGCCGCGAGATCCAGTCGTAGTGCGAGGCCGGGAAGAACGGATAGAGCACCGAGAGGATCGAGCCGCCGACACCCGCCGTCGAGGAGCCCAGGCCGAAGGCCATCGCCGCAGTCGAGGTCGCGCCGACCCCCACGAGCGCCGCGCCGGACGGGTTCTGCGCCGACGCGCGGATCGCGCGGCCCGTCCACGTGCGGGTAAGGACGACATAGAGGATCGCGAGCACCAGCAGCGCCGCGACGAAGCCGTAGACCTGGGGCTTGGGGAACGACAGGGAGCCGACATGGAACGACTGCTCGAAGTAGCCCGGCGTCACGGACTTGAACTTGTTGCCGGCCGTGAGGTTGAGGATGCCCTCGATGGTCAGCGCCAGCCCGAAGGTCAGCAGCACGGACATCGAGGGTGACGCTCCGCGGATCCGCACGATGACCGTGCGGTAGAGCACCCAACCGAAGCCGAACATCAGCGGGGTGGTGACGACCGAGGCGAGGATCGGGTCGAGCCCGGTCTCCTTCCAGAGCCACCAGGTGATCATCGCGACGAGGATCAGGAAGGCGCCCTGCGCGACGTTGATGATGTTCATGACGCCGAAGACCAGCGTCAGCCCCGAGGCCATCAGCGCGTAGACCCCGCCGATGAGCAGACCCAGGATCAGCGCCTGCGCGAACTCGGTCATCGCGTGCCCATCGTCGGAGGGCCTCCTCGGCCTGCGGTTGGGGCTGGTGGGGATGCACCGTAACGCCGGCGGTGCACCCCCACCAGGGTCAAGGCCGCGGGATCCGGACGTTGGGGGCGGTGAGCCCCCGCGGGCTCCGGGTCACTGCCACGGCGGCTTGGGGTTGACGACGGTGTCGGTGGTGGCCGCGTCCTTGGGTGCGACGACCTCGACACCGCCGTTCTGCCACTGCGCGAGGAGGAAGTTGCCCTGCGGCTCGCCCTTCTCGTTCCAGGACAGCGGACCGAGGATCGTCGTCACCGGGTGAGCATGCAGCCACTGCTGGAGCTTGTCCTGGTCGAAGGTCTTGGTCGTGGTGACCGCCTCCTGCAGGACCTGCGCCGCGGCGAACGCGTCGGCCGCGTCCTCGGCCGGGTCGTCGTTGTTGTAGGCCGCCTTGTACGCCGACACGAAGTCGGCGTTCTTGGGCGTGCCGGCGTCCTGGTCCCAGCTGACCGTGTAGAAGATCCCCTCGGTGTTGGCCTCCCCGATGCCGCTGCTGTACTGCCCGGCGTTGCTGGGGGCCGAGGTCTGGAACATGACCTTCGGTGAGTAGTCGAGCTGCTTGAGCGAGCGGATCAGACCGACGCCGTCCTCGAACACCGCGCCCTGCGCGATGAGGTCGGGAGCCTTGCTCTTGATGCTGTTCGCGATGGTCTGGAAGTTCGTCGTGTCGGCCGGGTAGACCTTCGAGTACACGGTCTTCACGCCGAGCGCCTCGAGCTGGGTCTGCATGGACTCGATGACCGGACGGGCGAAGGGGTC
This sequence comes from Actinomycetes bacterium, assembly GCA_036269735.1. Taxonomy (GTDB): domain Bacteria; phylum Actinomycetota; class Actinomycetes; order JACCUZ01; family JACCUZ01; genus DATBDW01. The sequence continues at coordinate 13,024 of DATBDW010000195.1, read as the reverse complement.
GTCCTGGATCGGGTAGGCCGCGGTCTGCGGGCGCTGATCGGCTGGCAGGCTCTTGATCCAGTCGACGAACACGTCGGCCTGGTGCGGCGCTGTCGCCTGCTGGGCGAAGAAGAGGTACTTGAACCCGCGGGTGAACATGTCCGGCGCACCACCGGCCGGCTCGACGAACAGCATGCCGTTCTTCTCGGCGACCGCCGACGCGGGGAAGTTGAGCAGCGAGGAGAAGGTGCCCAGGAGCAGGTCGACCTTGTCCTGGGTGATCAGCTTCGTGTAGTCGGAGACCACGGTGTCCTGGTTGCTGGCGTCGTCGACGATCTTGAGCTGGACCTGGCGCCCGAGCAGTCCGCCGGACTTGTTGATCATGTCCTTCCAGACCTCGTAGCCCCGCTTGGCCTCGCCGCCCGGCTGGGAGAAGTCGCCGGTCAGCGGCAGCGAGACGCCGATCGTGACGGGGCCCTTGTCGGAGGAGCCGCCGCCCCCTCCGGGGGCGCTGCTGCCGCCGCAGGCGGCCAGGGCGAGCGCGCCAGCCACGAGCGCCGCAGAGAGGGCCAGCCCGCGGCGTACCGGACCGCGGCGGGGCGGGACGGGGTGGGACGACGTGACGGTCATGCGCCCTCCTGGGAAGCACCGGCGGCGCCGGGTGCCGCAATCGATTGCGACAGCGGCATCATGGACACGGCAACGCGAGGTGTCAAGGGTTACGCCGGCGTGACCGGCCCGTTACGGCAATCGATTGTGAGTAGGCTTCGCCGCGATGGCCGCCTCCTCCGCCACCCTCGCGGTGGGCACGTTCTCGCCCTCGGTGCTGCTCCGGGCCGCCCGGCGCACCGGTGCCCTGGCGAGCCGGGGGCTCGAGGTCGACGAGGTGCCGGTGCCCTCGTCGCCGGCGCAGTTCCGGGCCCTGGCCGCCGGCGAGCTGCAGGCCGTACTGACCAGCCCGGACAACCTGCTGGCCTACCGGTTCCTGCCCGCCAACCCGCTGGGCTCGACCCGCGATGTCCGGATCGTCTCGGCGGTGGACCGCGGCCTCGGCCTCGCCCTCTACGCCCGCCCCGGCATCGGCTCGGTCGCCGACCTGCGCGGCGTCGAGGTGGGGGTCGACGTGGCTGCCTCCGGCTTCGCCTTCGCGCTCTACGAGATCCTCGGGCGGGCCGGCCTCGCCCGCCGGGACTACCGGGTCGTCGAGCTCGGTTCGACCCCGCAGCGGCTGCAGGCGCTGCTCGACGGCCGCTGCGCGGCGACCATGCTCAACGCGGGAAACGACCTCCGGGCCGACGACGCCCGACTGGTCCGGCTGGTCGACGTCGTGGACGTCGCGTCGCCGTACCTCGGGACCGTGCTGGCCGTGCAGGGCGAACCGAGCGCGCCGGTGCTCGCCCTGGCCGATGCCCTGCGCGAGACCGCTGCTGCCGTGCGGTCCGGTGCGGCCCGATCGGTGGCGGTCGAGGAGGCCGCCGGCACGGGGCTGGCGGCACATCTGGCCGAGCGGTACGCCGACCGCCTGGTGGACCCAGAACGCGGGCTCGTCCGGGGCGGTGTCGTCGACCACGCGTCGCTGGCCGCAGTGGTCGACCTGCGCCGCCGGCATATGCCCCGCGACATCGCCATGCTGCTCGACGGCGCGGCCGACCAGGCGTCCGGCCTGGTAGCCGGCGCGAACACCGATGTCGCGGGTGCCGGACGGTGAGCAGCCCGCGCACTACGCTGCCGCCCGCGCGACCGCCGACGCTTCGCGACGTCGCCCGCGAGGCCGGGGTCCACCCCGCGACGGCGAGCCGCGCCCTCAACCCCGAGACCCGGTCGCTGGTCAACGCTGAGACAGTGAGCCGCGTCGTAAGGATCGCCGAGACGTTGGGGTACCGGCCCAACCCGATCGCGCGCAGCCTCAAGACGCAGCGGTCCGCGACCGTCGGCCTCGTCATCCCGGACCTGACCAACCCGCTCTTCCCGCCCATCGTGCGCGGCATCGAGGACGTCCTCGGACCGGCCGGCTACAACGCCTGGGTCGTCAACACCGACAATGACCCGGCTCGCGAGGAGTCGCAGGTCGAGGCGCTGCGCTCGCGTCAGGTCGAGGGGCTCATCGTGGCCACGGCGCGCCTCGAGCACCCATTGCTGGACCGGCTGCACACGCAGGGCGTGCGGATGGTGCTGATCAACCGGCGGACCGGGAACGGGGCGATCCCCTCGGTGACCCCGGACGACGCCGCGGGCATCGCCGAGGCGGTCGAGCACCTCGTCGGGCTCGGGCACACGCGGATCGCACACCTGGCCGGCCCGCAGAACACCTCGACCGGAGTCGTGCGCGAGCGCGCCTTTCGGCAGGCGTTGCGCGACCACCGCCTCGACGACGACCCCGCACTGGTCGCCGAGTGCCCGGCATGGTCGGAGGACGAGGGTGCGGCCGCGCTGCGTCGGCTGCTCGACTCCGGCGCGACGTTCACCGCGGTGCTGGCCGGCAACGACCTCTTGGCGCTCGGCTGCTACGACGTCTTCCGAGAGCGCGGCATCACCTGCCCCGACGACATCAGCGTGGTCGGCTTCAACGACATGCCCTACCTCGACAAGCTCCAGCCGCCGCTGACCAGCGTGCACATCCCGCACTACGAGGTGGGCGCCGAGGCCGCGCGGATGCTGCTGGACGGATTGCGCGACCCGTCGCGCCACGCGCGCTCGGTGCTGCTGCCGTTGAGCCTCTCGGTGCGCGCCTCCACCGCCGTACCGCACCCCTAGACGTCGCCGTGGGCGCTCGCGGGGTCAGACGAAGTAGCGGCGGCCGACGGGGTTGCCGGCGAGGTCGGTGAGCGACAGGTCGTGCTCGGGGTTCAGCTCGACGGAGATGCCCTCGGTCGGGACCGTTGCGGGTGAGGAGTACGTCGCTCGGCGTACCGCCCCGGAGGTGCACGACACCGGAGCGGCCGAGGCGTCGTCGCACCGCCAGGTGCCCGGCAGCGCCGACCCGTCGGCGCGCGACGTGACCGGCGCGCTGGCGGCGCTGATCCCCGTGACATCCTCGCTGAAGTCGAGCACGGGTAGGCCGGCGGCCGTCGTTGTGCGCACCACTCGCGGCGCGACCGTGTCGGTGTTGGTCACGACGGGCGTCGGCTGGCCGGCGTAGTAGTGGTGCACGCGGCCGGACCGATCGGTGACGAGCAGCTGCGCGTCCCACGTGCCGGGGACCGCGCCACAGTGCGGGATCGTCGCGGCCGCCTGCCAGGTCCCGTCGTGCGCGGTGCCGGCCCCCAGCAGCAGCGAGGTGTCGTAGATGCCGTCGGAGTTATCGGGGTCGAAGAGCCGCAGCCGTACGCCGACCACGCCGGACGCCGCGTCGCGGGCCCGCACCGCGGCCTGCACCTGTGTGTCACCGGTGCTCACGTCGACCGACGGTGGCGTGAACGTCAACCCGGTCGCCGTCGGTTGCCTCCGGTCGACCCGGCTGCTGACCACGAACGACCGGTCGACGGGGTGGTGCTGGCCCAGCGTGACCAGGTTGGCGGGTGAGTACTCGCGCAGGTTGCCGACCCGGTCCACCAGCTGGACCCACAGCGTCCACCGGCCGTTGGCGACCCAGGTCGGGACGCGGAGCGGTCCGGCCCAGGTGGTCCCGCTGGCGGTGCCGCGCAGCCGGTGCAGCGACATGGACACGAAGCGCCGGCCGTCGACGGCGGTGACCTTGACGCGCTTGGGCTGGGCAAGTCCCGAGCGGAGGCGAGCGGTCGCCTCGACGACGGCTGCGTGCCGCCGGGTGTCCACGTTGTGCCGGTCCAGCCGTAGGCCGATCAGCACGGGCGCCACCGTGTCGGCCGGCCCGTGAACCTCGATCTCGGCGCCTGGGTCGGTGTCGCCGTCGAGCCGGGCGGTGGTCGAGTTGCCCGCCTCGTCCACGGCGATGAGGACCGGCAGCCAGGTGCCCGGCGACGTGCCGACCGGGACGGCGACCTGCGCCTCCCACGTCCCGGAGGCCGACAGCGACATCCGCAGCGGACGCTCCGGCAGCTGGTGCCGGGACGGGCCGAAGAGCTGGACGGAGACCCGCGCCACCCCGCTGGCCGCACCGGGGCCACCGCTGTCGGCCACGGTGGCGGAGACGTCCACGGCTCCGGGCCCGGCCGCCGTACCAACGACCGGTGGGGTCAGCGTCACCGCGGTCACCCTCGGCAGGCCGTTGTCCGGGCTCGCACACGCTGACAGCGGTACGGCGGCAGAGGCCGGTCCCGCCGTGGGGAGGAGCGTCACCGGGGCGAGCAGGCACGCGGCGAGCACGAGGGACCAGCCAGGACGGAGACGCATGCGTGGCTCCAGTGGTCGCAGCGGGTCGTGCTCGGGCGTTGTCGTGGTCTCGGGCCGTGTCGTGATCGGGCTTCGAAAGGACGACGCGTGGGCCGCCCGGTCGGTTACCTCACCACGAAAGGGTGCCCGCGTGCAGGCTCGCCGCACCGCTCCCCCCGGCGTCGACTGGCGCGTTCCGGCTGTTCTGTACCAGTACAGAGACAGCCCCTTCGCGCCAGTCGATGCAGCGCTCGGTCTTCGGCAGGCACCGTGCCGGATGATCCACAGCGGATCGGCAGGTTGGTCCCGGCCGGTTCACACGCCGTCGCCACATCGTGATCGCACGAACGGGCCGGCGCGACCAGCGACCCGGCACACCACCGACCGGCGACCAGCCGTGACACCGAGGGGGCACCCCTGTGGACGACCCGACCAACCCCCAGCGCGACGAGCGGCCCGGCGAGCAGCTCGAACAGCAGCTCATACCAGTGCACGACGCGTGGCGGATGTCCGAGCCCGTTCCGGGGCCGCCGACGGCCGAGCACGTCGTGGCGCCGCCTGCGTTCGAGGCGACGGACCCAGCCGGCGTACCGGAGCCGCCGACGCAGCCGACGGCCGCCCGTGGCTGGGGAGCCGCGAGCCGCGGTCAGCGGGTGCTCGCGCTGGCCGCGGCCGGCGTACTCGTCGCTGGAGGGGTGGCCGTCGCGGTGGCCACGAGTTCGGGCGCGTCCGGCACCGGTACGACGACCAGCTCGGCCGGCCAGGTGCCCGGCGGCCTCACTACCCAGCCGCAGTCGGGCGGGCGGGCACCGGACGGCACACAGGGGTTCGGCGGACCGGGCGGCGGACCAGGAGGTGTCGCGGGCGAGGAGCACGTCGAGGGCACCGTGAGCGCCACGACCGGCTCGACGGTCACGGTGCAAGGCACCGATGGGACGACTGCCACCTACACCGTCACCAGCGACACCCAGGTCGTCCGTGACGGGGCGCAGGCCAGACTCTCCGACGTCCAGGTCGGCGACGCCGTCCTCGTGCATGTCCTGCCGACGACGTCGGGAGGGCACAAGACCGCCGAGCGGGTGTTCGCCGGGACGCTGCCGGCAGGTGGCTTCGGCGGGGGTTCGGGCGGTCCCGGCACCAGTAGTGGTTCGGGGAGCGACGACGCCGACACGACCTGAGGAACGCCCCCGGCCCGGGGACTCGCGCCGACCGTCCCCACCACGGTCGGCGCGTGCCCAGCTCCGGGCGGCCGACCTCCTGGACCGTTGCTAGTCCATCGGCGCCCGGTCCGTGGCGTTACATCCCGCGGCCGACGAGTCAGGGCCGGCGCTTCGTGCTCCACGCTCCGCCGCGGTACGCCGACTGACGGCCCCATCGGCGCCACCGCCCCCACCGGCCCCACGGCCCGAACCAGAACACCAGCACGGCGAGCCAGAGCAGCGGGAACGGGAAGTGCCCGTGCGCGACCGCGGCCACCGAGCCGATCACCAGGAGCAGCGCCACGCAGGCGGCCACCGGGGCGAACGGCCAGTGCCGGTGCTGATGCGGGTGGTGGTCGTCGGAGTGGTGGTCCTGCGGAGGGGGGCCGTAGGGGTGGCGCGCGCCGCGGTCGCTGTCGCTGGGCAGGTCGGCGAGCAGCCCGGGCAGCTCGTCGAGCCAGACGGCGCGCAGCGCCGCCTCCATCCGCTCCTCGAACTCGTCGGGCGTCAGCCGGCCCGCCTCGCGGTGCGTCTGCAGGGCGGCGACCACCCGGTCGCGGTCGGCGTCGCCGGCGCGGATCCGTCGGGGCGCGCCCGGCGTGCCGGGCTCGTGCGATGTGCCGGGGTTCTCGGTCATGGCGTCGTCCTCCTCATCGGTACGACGCCAGCCTCCGCGCCGGGCCGGCCCCTGTCGTCGTACGCCGGGAGGCAGTGCGGCTACGCCCGCCGTCGTATCTACCGGGTTGCTCAGGCCAGCCAGCCGGGCCGGACCAGCCCGGTCTCATAGGCCAGCACGACCAGCTGGGCGCGGTCGCGGACGGCGAGCTTGACCATCGCGCGGCTGACGTGGGTCTTGGCCGTCGCAGGCGACACCACCAGCCGCTCGGCGATCTCGTCGTTGGACAGGCCGCCGCCGACGAGCGCGACGACCTCGCGCTCGCGTTCGGTGAGGACGTCGAGGGTGCCGCTCGGCCGCGGCTCGCGCAGCCGCCCGGCGAACTCCTCGATCAGCCGGCGGGTCACGGATGGCGCGAGCAGGGCGTCGCCGCGCGCGACCGCGCGCACCGCCGCGAGCAGCTCGACCGGCTCGGTGTCCTTGAGCAGGAAGCCGCTGGCACCGGCGCGCAGCGCTTCGAAGACGTACTCGTCGAGGTCGAAGGTCGTGAGGATCACCACGCGCACGCCGGCCAGCTCGGGGTCGGCGACGATGCGGCGGGTCGCGTCAAGCCCGTCGCTGCCCGGCATCCGGACGTCCATCAGCACGACGTCGGGACGGTGCTCGCGGGCAAGGGCCACGGCGGTGTCTCCGTCGGCGGCCTCGGCGACCACCTCGAGGTCGGCCTGCGCGTCGAGCAACGCGCGGAACCCGCCGCGCACCAGCGCCTGGTCGTCGGCGATCAGCACCGTCGTCATGTGTCGGATCCCTTGGCCTGCAAGGGGATTCGAGCTGCGACGTGGAACCCGCCGGCCGTGCCGGGTCCGATGGTGAGCTCGCCACCGAGAGCCGCTGCGCGCTCGCGCATGCCTACCAGCCCGTGCCCGTCGGGTACGCCGGCCGGCCGGCCGCCGCCGTCGTCTGTCACCGTCACAGCGAGGTCGTCGTCGCCGTACTCCAGGCGCACCTGCGCGCCTCGCCCGCCGGAGTGCCGGCGCGCGTTGGTGACCGCCTCCTGCACGATGCGGTACGCCGCCAGCTCGACCCGCGGCGGCAGTGCTCGCACGTCGCCGGTGCGCACGAGCTCGACCGCGAGGCCGGCCGCGGTGCTGCGGGCGGCCAGCTCGTCGAGGTCCGCGAGCCCGGCGGCCGGACGCAGCGGCGCGGCGTCGTCCTCGCGGCGCAGCGCACTGACGGTAGCGCGCAGCTCCTGCAGCGTCTCGTGACTGACCTCCTTGATGGCGGCCAGCGCGTCGCGGGCCCGGCCGGGGTCCTCGTCGAAGAGGTGCAGAGCGGTGCTGGCCTGGACGTTGATGAGCGACACGTCGTGGGCCAGCACGTCGTGCAGCTCCTGCGCGAGGCGCAGCCGTTCGTCGCTGGCCTGTCGGCGGGACCGCTCCTGCCGGCCCTCGCGCATCTCGGCGTACCGCTGACTGCGCTCGCGGGCCAGCTCGGCGATCACGCCCGCGCCGGCGGCCAGCACGACCCGGCCGGTCAGCGACCCGGCGGACGGCCACTGCGCGGTGTCTTCGTGGGTCGCTACGGCCGAGAGAACGACGCCGGCGGTGAGCACGCTCCACACCCAGATCCGATGACCGCGCACGCTGGCGACGACCGTGGCGATGAGCGCTCCGAACACGACTGGGCCGCCGGGCTCGGACAGCCCCAGGTAGGTCGCGGTCGCCAGCACGGTGGCCACGAGGACGGGCACCGGGAATCGCCACGTCCACGCGGGCGCGACGGATGCGACGGCGAGCAGGGCGGCGCCGGCCAGGTCGAGCCGCGGGCCGGTGCCGTGCCGGGAGGCCAGGTAGGTGATGCCCAGCTGCACGACGAGAAGCACCGCCGCAACGGGCCGGCCCCGCGGTCGCCCGCCCGCGCCGCGGACCCATGGGGGCCCGTGGCGGCCCGGCCACCCGTCCTGTCCAGGCGGCCCGCCGCGCCGGCCGGCGGAGACCTGCGGTGTCGACACGAGGCCACGGTACGGACGACAGGCCCGCGCGGTCATCGCCCGCGGGCGGCAGACCGGCCTACTCCCCTCGGCGTACGCCGACTCCTATCCCCTGATCGAGCCGAAGCGGCCGTCGCGGGTGGTACCGATGACGACGAGCACCCGCAACGGGTCACCGGGCTCAGCCAAAGGTGACGACCAGCTTTCCGAACTTGTGCTCTCCGAAGGCACTGATGGCGTCGGCGGAGTCGTCGAGGGGGTACGTCGAGTAGACGAGCACCCGCAGGCGGCCGTCGCCGACCGCAGCGAGCAGCGCGGCGAACCCCTGCGGGGTCGAGGTCGCCTGCACCCCGGTCACGGTGACGTCGTCGCGACCCACCTGCTCGTCGGTCGCGCCCAGTACCGAGGCCAGGCGACCGCCGGGCTTCAGCAGGGCACCGAGGTCAGCGGCGTCGCCAGCTGCGTGCGCGACGGCAGTCACGCCGTCGGGTGCCAGCGCTCGGGCCTGCGCTGCGAGGTCGCCGGTGTAGTCGACGACGTGGGCCGCGCCCAGGTCACGCAACGCCTCCTCGGTGCCGGGCCGTCCGGTGGCGATGACCGTCGCGCCGGCTGCGGCGGCGAGCTGGACCGCGAGGACCCCGACCCCGCCGGTGGCCCCGGCCACGAGCACGGTGTCGTCCTCGGTGAGGCTCAGCGCGTCGACCATGCCGCGCGCTGCGGCCCCGGCGAGACCGACCGCCGCGGCCTCCTCGAGGGTCACCTCGTCGGGCACCCGGGTGAGCTTGCCGGCCTCGATCGCGAGCTCCTCGGTGATGGCGCCGACGTACAGGTCCATGCCGGTGATCACCCCGGCGACTCGGTCACCGACCTGCAGCCCGCTGACGTCCGGGCCGACCCGTTCGACGACGCCCGCGAAGTCGCGACCGAGCACCACGGGGAACTGGTGCGGCATCGAGTCCCAGACGTAGCCCGCGGCGACATAGGCGTCGATGCCATTGACCGACGCAGCTCGGACGCGGATGACAGCCCGGTCGGCACCCGCGTTGCCGTAGGCAAGGTCGTGGACCGCGGGGGCCTCGCCCTTGTCGGTGATCGCAAGCGCACGTGTCATGAGGGGCCTCCGAGAGGGTGCGGGTCGGGTTCGTAGGTGAAACGCGGACATGTCCCCTCGTTCATTCCCCACCCGGCTCGCACCACGCCCGGTTGTCAGCCGCTGGACGCCACATAGGGCGTTCAGCGGCTGACAAGTCCCCGTTCAGTGGTGGTGGTCGTGGCCGCTGCCGTCGACCGGGGCCGGGTCGCCGTTCATCACCCGCAGCATCGACAGGCCGCCGCTGCGCCCGAACCGCCAGACGAGCGCAGCGGCCACGACGAGGAACACGATGTTCAGCCAGGTGGTGTAGTTCCAGCTGATGCCGATGTCGGTCACCTTGGCGTCGCGCGTCGAGGGCACGAGGCCGAGTGGCGTGAAGACGAGCTCGACGACGTAGCCGGCGCCGGCCATCGCGAGATAGAACACGGCGAAGATGCGCACGGTCATCGCCGTGCCGTAGTACTTCCGGTAGATCAGCAGGATCGGCACGATCAGCAGGTCGGCGAAGATGAACGACACGACACCACCGAAGGAGATGCCGCCGTTCCACAGCACGCCAGCGAGCGGGATGTTGCCGACCGAGCAGACGAACGACACCATCGCGAGCAACGGGCCGAGCAACGGGCCGAACACCTTCGCAGCGGTCGGATGACCATTGAGGAAGAGCGACTGCAGCCACGACGTCGGCACCCACGCGGCGAAGGCGCCGGCGACGAGCAGGCCACCCACGACGTCACGCCAGACGGCCACCGAGTCCATCACGAAGTACTCCGACGTGGAGGTGAACCCGGCGCCGGTGGCCAGCCGTCGGAGGAACGAGGCGTCGTCGTGCACGCTCATGTCCATCACGGCGTGGCCCTCCATCGAGCCGGCCAGCCCGCGGTCGGCCTGCGTGCGCGCGGCGTCGAGCACCCGTTGCGAAACCCACCAGCGGAACAGCAGCGCCACAGCCAGGATCATCAGAGGGCCGCCGACGAACTCAGCGAGCGTGAACTGCCAGCCGAGCAGCAGCGCGGTGACGATGCCGATCTCGAGAACCAGGTTCGTCGCGGCCACCTGGAAGGCCATCGCCGCGGTGAAGCTCGCGCCGGTACGGACGAGCGCGCGGGCCAGGGCGACGGCTGCGTAGGAACACGACGACGACGCGGCCCCGAGGCCGGCCGCGGTGGCTAGCGAGCGGGGCGAGTCGTCCGGAAGCAGGCCGCGCACCTCCGCAGGGCGACCGACCGCTTGGACCGCACCGGACAGCGCGAAGCCGAGGACCAGCGGCCACAGGATCAGCCAGCCCATCTCGGCGGCCGAGCGCAGCGCGTCGAAGACGGCGCCGGGCAGGTCGCTCAGGTCCTCGGCAGGCATGACAGATGCCTACCGGACCGGCCGTGCGGCCCCTCACGCGGGTGCCCCCCCGCCGGGTTGTCAGCCGGAGGACGCCCTATAAGGCGTTCAGCGGCTGACAAGTCCACGCGTGGCCGCGCTCCCGCCGTACCGTGGTGGGGTGGACCTCGACGACCTGCCAATGATGGAGCTCGGCTTCCCCGGACCGCTGCGTGACCAGCTGGTCGGCGCCGTGCTCGACGGCTCGAAGACCACGACGACCGGGCTGGTCGTCGACTATGAACGAGACGGCGAGCTGCCGTCGGCCGGGCAGCGGTACGCCGTCATCGACACCCACGGACGACGGGTCGCAGTGATCGAGCTGACCGAGGTGCGCGTCCTACGGCTCGCCGATGTCGACCTGCAGCACGTGATCGACGAAGGCGAGGGCGACGAGTCGATCGAGCAGTGGCGGGTCGGGCACGAGGGGTTCTGGCACGGCGAGGAGATGCGCGCCGAGCTCGGTGACCCGGAGTTCACCGTCGATGACGACACGCTCGTCCTCGCGGAGCGGTTCCGTGTCCTGCACGTCGTGGCGGACCCCGAGTAGCGTCCGGGCATGTCGCTAGCGGTGTGCGTGGCCGGGGCCACCGGCTGGGTCGGGCGGCCGATCGCCGAGGCCGTACTGGCGGCCGACGACCTCGAGCTGCGGTCTGCGGTGTCCCGGTCGGCGGACGGAACGGACCTCGGCCGGGCATGGGGTCGCGACGCCCTCGACGTCCCGGTCTTCGGTACGGTCGACGACTCGCTCGACGGCGTCGACGTACTCGTGGACGTCACGTCGCACGACGCGGTGCTGGCCAACACGCTGACCGCATTGCGCCGGGGCGTCCCGGTCGTCATCGGCACGTCGGGGCTGTCCGCGGACGAGTTCGACGTCATCGCGGTGGCCGCCGGCGAGGCGGGCGTCGGGGTGGTCGCCGCGGGCAACTTCTCGCTGACAGCGGCGATGGCGACCGCGGCGGCGCTGCTGGTGGCGCCGTACCTGGACACGCGCGAGATCGTCGACTACGCGTCGGCGGGCAAGCCGGACGCGCCGAGCGGGACGGCGCGCGAGCTCGCCGAGCGACTCGGCGAGGTGAGCCGCCCGGAGCTCGCGGTGCCCGTCGCCGACACGAGCGGGCTGCGGGAGGCCCGCGGGGCAACGGTCGCGGGCACCCAGGTGCACTCGGTGCGGCTGCCGAGCTTCGTGGTGTCGACCGAGGTCGTCTTCGCGCTTCCCGACGAGCGGCTGGTCATCCGGCACGACGCCGGTCCGACGCCGCAGCCGTACGTCGCCGGCGCGCTGCTCGCCGTACGCGCGGTCACCGGGGTCACAGGGCTCGTGCGTGGCCTGGACACGCTCCTGCTCGGTCGCTGACCCTGCTGCTCATGGAGATCAGGGTCGCTGTCCCGGACGACGTGGGGCACCTGGCCGGGATGCTCGGGCTGTTCGCCGAGCGTGACGAGGCGGATGGTGCGGGCTTCGCACCCGACCTGCTGCGTTGGTGGTCGGACCACGACTCCCACCTGGCGTTCCTCGCCGTGCTGCCGTCCGGGGAGGCGGTGGCCATGGCATGGCTCGCAATCGCCGAGAGGGTGCCGCGGCCCGGCGGCGCGGCTCGGCTGTGTGGCGATGTGCAGAGCGTGTTCGTCGTGGCCGAACATCGTTCTGCGGGCGTGGGAACTGCCTTGCTTCGTGCGGTGGTGCAGCACGCCGAGTCGCTCGGCCTCGAACACGTCACGGTCCACTCCAACCCGCGGGCCAACTCCCTCTACGAGCGCGTCGGCTTCACCTCTTCCCCAGAGCTGCTGATGTGGACCTGGCGCTAGGGCGACGTCTGCCGACTATCGGGCGCGGTGACGGGCAGGATCGATCGGCCACCCGTGACGAGACGAGGAGAGCGACCATGGAGCTACGGCCGGTCAGCGACACCGTGAAGGCGCCCGCGAGCACGTTCACGGGTGACGTCTACCAGACGCCGATCACGCAGGGGGTCGAGCCGTCCCGGCTGATCGCCAGCGTGGTGCGGTTCACGCCGGGCGCGCGGACGTTCTGGCACTCCCACGTCCTAGGCCAGACGCTGTACGTCGTCGAAGGGGTCGGCTTGGTCGCGTCTCGAGACGGAAGTGTCGTGCGGGTCCGGGCCGGCGACACCGTCTGGGCGCCGCCGGGTGAAGAGCACTGGCACGGCGGCACCGCGACCCACCTGATGTGCCATCTCGCCATGCTCGAGGGCGCCGGTGGCGGCGTCGGTACGACGTGGCTCGAGGCGGTCTCGGACGAGGATCACGCGGCCGCCGACCGCGCGACGTGACGCGGTGCGCGGGCGGCCGAGCAGGTGGGCGGAGGCGGAGGGATTTGAACCCTCGATGGGGTTGAAGCCCCAAACCGCATTAGCAGTGCGGCGCCATAGACCGGACTAGGCGACGCCTCCCAAGCCGCCGACCGGAGCCGGCTGCGCCGAGAAGGTTACCGGCCGCCGTACGAGCCGGGCAAAGCA
>DATBDW010000194.1:0-3948 GCA_036269735.1 Actinomycetes bacterium | reverse complement strand
CGACCACGTGAAGTCCAGCAGGTTCCGGCTCGAGGTCAGCACCGCCGACATGCTCGACGCCGACCGCGGCGACGACGGCATCGAGGCGCAGGTCCTCGAGCGGTTGCAGAACGCGGCGCTGCTCGACGCCGTGCGCGGTCTGCGGGCGGACCAGCAGGAGTGCATCGTGCTCCGGTTCCTGCAGGGCCTCAGCGTCGCCGAGACCGCCGAGGTGATGGGCCGCAGCAACGGCGCCGTCAAGCAGCTGCAGCTGCGCGCTGTGCGGGCACTGGCGAACCTGCTTCCGGAGTCGGCCCGATGACGCCGATGACTGCGCGCACGCGCCCCGTAACCCCCGGCACCGGCGGTCGTTGTCAGCGTGATCACCGATCGCACAGCGATCGGCCCGACGACCGGAGGGGAGCCGGCGGATGACCAGACTGCTGGCGTCCCGGCGGGACGCCGATGACCTGCAGGCCTTGTTCGACGGCGAGCGGCCGTCGTCCGCGGCTGCCCGCGACCGGCTCCAGCCGCTCGCCTCACTGGCGACCGCGCTGGCTCCGAGCCAGGTGGGGCCCTCGACCGAGTTCGTCGCCGGGCTGCGCGAGCGCCTGGTCACCGAGGCTGCCGACCGGGTCTCCGCTCCAGTCCTCCCGACCCAGCGCGGTCGGCGCCCCCATCCGATCCGACGCGGCGTCGCGGCCGTGGCCGCGCTCGCCCTGCTCGGCGGCGCGGGAGCCGCGGTGGCGAGCACCCGGGCCGTGCCCGGCGACGACCTGTACGGCCTCAAGCGTGGCATCGAGCACGTGCAGCTGTCACTGGCACGCGGCGACGTCGGGCGCGGCAGCGAGCTGCTCGAGCAGGCTGATGCTCGGCTCGGCGAGGCTCAGACGCTGGCCGCGGGCGATCGGTCCACCGACCCGACCACGCTGAGGCGGCTTACGGCCACCCTCGACGAGATGGCCGCCACGGATGCGCAGGCCGTCACCGATCTGACCCATGCCTACGACGTCAACGGCGACCCCGCAGTCCTCAGCCTGCTGGACCGGCACCTATCGGCACAGCGGACCGGGCTCAACGACCTGACCAGCGTGCTCGGCCCGGGCGTCCGCGGCCAGGCCAGCGACCTCGCGGACGAGCTCGCGCGGCTCGACGCCCAGGTGCGGGCCCTGCTCGGCGGTACTCCGGTCGCCGACGCGGCCTCGGCCCTGGGTACGGCGACGCTCGTCGACGGGGCTGCCAGACGGGTCGCCGGAGCTGTGCGCGTCGGCTCGGCGGGCGGCGTCGGTGGGACCGCGGGAGGCGGGTCGACCGACGTCGGGGGCGTCCTGGGCACCGCCGTCACCAGCGTGACCAGTGGGTCGACGTCCGGCACCGGCTCAGCCGGCTCCCCCAGCGGGGCGGGCGGTGCGGTCGGCTCGGTGGCTGGCGGCGTGAGTGGCGTGGTCGGCCGCCTCACCGGCGCAACAGCCGCGGCGACACCTACCCCAGCAGCCACCTCGTCGCCCACGAGCAGTGCGCTGGTCACCAACACTGTGGGCACTCTGACCAGCGCCGTCCCGCTGCCCAGCTCCAGCGTGGTGCCCTCGGTCAGCATCTGCGTCCCGGTGCCTCCCCTGACCGCCTGCTGACCGAAGCGCGGTGAGTGGCCTCGGTCAGAAGAAGATCGAGCGGCGGGACATCAAGAGCCGGTACAGCGTGTGCTGGATGGTCTCCCGCACCTGGTCGGTCAGGTTGAAGACGAGCATCGGGTCGTCGGCCGCGCCGGCGTCGTACGAGTCGGTGGGGACAGGCTCACCGAACTCGATGATCCACTTACTGGGCAGCGGGATCGCGCCGAGCGGGCCGAGCCACGGGAACGTCGGGGTCACCGGGACGTAGGGCAGGCCCAGCAGCCGGGCGAGGGTCTTGAAGTTGCCGAGGATCGGATAGATCTCCTCGGCGCCGACGATGGAACAGGGCACGATCGGGACGCGCGCCTTGAGCGCGGCGGAGACGAAGCCGCCCCTTCCGAAGCGCTGCAGCTTGTAGCGCTCGGTGAATGGCTTGCCGATGCCCTTGAACCCCTCGGGCCAGACCCCGACGAGTTCACCCTTGCCCAGCAACCGTTCCGCGTCGGCGTTGCATGCGAGGGTCGTACCGCTCTTGCGCGCGAGCTCGCTGACGAAGGGGGTCTGGAAGACGAGGTCGGCGCCAAGGCTCCGTAGGTTCCGGTGCGCAGGGTGATGGTCGAGCAGCGCGATCTGGGTCATCACCGAGTCGAGCGGGACGGTCCCAGAGTGGTTCGCCACGACCAGGGCGCCGCCCTCCGAGGGCACGTTCTCCAAGCCCCGAGCCTCCACCCGGAAGTACTTCTCGTACAGCGGCCGGAGCCCGGCGAGCAGCACCTTCTCGGTGAGCTCTGCGTCGAAGCCGAACTCGTCGACCTCGACGTCGCCGGTGATCCGTCGGCGGACGAACGCCAGGGCCGACGCCACCTTGCGCTCCCACTCGGGCAGGTCGAGCTCCGCGGCACCCGCTGGGGCGGCGACCGCCTGTTGATCCTCAGCCGGGGGCGCAACGACCCCCTCGGCGGTCGGCCCTGTGACGAGGGGGTTCCCCCGCTTGCGTCGGGCCCGCTCGTTCGAGGCCCGGTCGGCGCCAGCGGCCACGGCGTCGGCCGCTGCGGACCGCCGGCGCTCGCCGTCGTCGAAGGGGATGACCCGGGCGTCAGACACGTGACCCGACCCGCCCGGCAGCGCCGGCGATGACGTCGCGCGCCTTGGTCTCTACGGCCGTGACGACGTCCGCGGACAGTGGGCCGTGCAGGCCCTGCTTGGTCACGAAGTCGTCGAACGCAGCGCGGGTCGAGTACCGGGGTTCGAAGCCCAGGACGTCACGCATCCGGCTGGTGTCCACGACCCGGCCGTAGGACAGGAACCGGACCTGCTCGGAGGAGAAGTCGGCCCACCCCATCCGCCGCAGCGCCTGGCCGACCCACGGGCCTGCCTTCTGAGGCACGGGGAAAGACGGGCGGCCGGCCCGGCGTACCGCCTGCGACAGGGTGATCACGCCGTCGCCGGCGATGTTGAAGGTGCCGCCGTGGTCGCCGAGCGTCGTGCGCCAGAGCACCTCGAGGCCGTCGCGCTCGTGGACGAACTGCAGCCGCGGGTCGAAGCCGAGCACAGTCGGGACGACGGGCAGCGAGAAGTACGACGTCAGCGCCGTCTGCACCGCGGGCCCGACGAAGTTGGCGAACCGCAGGGTCGTGACTGCGACGTCGGGCCGGCGACGGGCGAACCCACGGACGTAGCCCTCGACCTCGACCGAGTCCTTGGCGTAGCCGGTCCGCGCCATCGCGTTGGGCTCGAGGTCCTCGGTGAACATCGCAGGATCCTGCGGCGAGGAACCGTAAACAGCGGTCGACGACTTCACGACCAGCTTGCGCACGCTGGGTGCCTTCTGGCAGGCGGCCAGCAGCTGCATCGTCCCGATGACGTTGATCTCCTTCATCGTGGCCCGGCCGCCCGCGTCGTGCGGCGTCGCGAGGACGGCCATGTGCACGACGGTGTCGACCTCGGCCTGGGCGATGACCTTCCCGATCACCGGGTTGCGGATGTCGGCGCGCACGAACTCCGCGTCGCCGAGGTCAGCCCGCGGCGGGACCACGTCCACCCCGATCACCCGCGAGATGTCGGGGTCGGCCTGGAGCAGCTGGGTGAATCGCCCGCCGAGGTAGCGCGACACCCCGGTCACCATGACGACCCGACCCATGTGGACTCCACCTCCGCTCGCGCCACGTCCGGGGGCGCACGGGGGCGGAGCCCCCGTGGGTACTACTTCTTGTTGCGACGCTGGACGCGCGTCTTCTTCAGCAGCTTGCGGTGCTTCTTCTTGGCCATCCGCTTGCGGCGCTTCTTGATGACGGAACCCACGGGACCTCTTCGACTGGACGGACGGGCGGACCGGCTGGCGGGTACGCAGACACCG
>DATBDW010000193.1:0-2455 GCA_036269735.1 Actinomycetes bacterium | reverse complement strand
CGCCGCGATCTCCACGACCAGCTCGTCCGGGCACGCGGCCCGCGAGGTCAGGTTCGCCTCGGCGAGCACCGCCGCGAGCAGCGGACCCGCCGCGAACTGGGCGAGCATCCCCACCGGCGGCCAGACCGGGTCCCGGCCGTCACCGGCCGCATCCTGCCTCACGTAGGGGTCGAGCCAGTCTCCCCAGAACGGCGCCGGCGCCAGGTCGTCCTCGAGCCGGCCGATCACGGCGTCGGCCGGCGCCTCCGTGCTCCCTGACCGGCTCGAATGCATGTTCGAAGTCTAGCGGATCAGCGCTCCCCGAAGGAAGAGCGATTCCCTCATGGGGACAACAACTTTTCGCCCTTTGGCGACCCGCGGCAGGTGGCGCACGTTGGGCGGGCAATCACGCCAACCAGCAATCAAACGTCCGCCAGCGGAGCCGCACCCCGACGGCGGGAGAGCCGCGCACGGCGAGCAGCCAGCACCCTCATCCCAAGCCTGCCCTCACGGCGCCACCGACGAAGCCGCAGGGGCCCGCGAGGCACACCAGCTCGGCACGGAGAACGTCACCCCGAAGTCCGGAAACGACGACGGCATCCAATGCGGCTCGTCCACCGTCGGGCCGGCGACGATCACATGGCGCGCGACGAGGGAGTCCGCGAGGCGGTTCGCCGGCACGGCCGCCAGGAGGGCGATGCCGAGGCACAGCCCGGCACCGAGCGCTACTCCCCCGGCCAGCCCTCTTTCCCACGGGTTCTCCGCGCCCAGGCTTACTCCCACTCGATGGTGCCCGGGGGCTTGGACGTGATGTCCAGCGTCACCCGGTTGACCTCGCGGACCTCGTTGGTGATCCGGGTCGAGATCCGCGCGAGCACGTCGTAGGGCACCCGGGTCCAGTCCGCGGTCATGGCGTCCTCCGACGACACCGGCCGCAGGACGACAGGGTGGCCGTAGGTGCGCTCGTCACCCTGCACGCCGACCGAGCGTACGTCGCCGAGCAGGACGACGGGGCACTGCCAGATCTCACGGTCCAGCCCTGCGGCGGTGAGCTCCTCGCGGGCGATCGCGTCGGCCTCGCGCAGCACGTCGAGCCGCTCGGCGGTCACCTCGCCGACGATGCGGATCCCGAGGCCGGGCCCGGGGAACGGCTGGCGCCACACGATCGCCTCGGGTAGGCCGAGCTCGAGGCCAACCTTGCGCACCTCGTCCTTGAACAGCGCGCGCAGCGGCTCGACGAGCGCGAACTGCAGGTCGTCGGGCAGGCCGCCGACGTTGTGGTGCGACTTGATGTTCGCGGTCCCGGTGCCGCCGCCGCTCTCGACGACATCGGGGTAGAGCGTCCCCTGCACGAGGAAGTCGACCGACTCCCCATGCGCCCCGGCGTCGGCAACCACGTCGCGGGCCGCCTCCTCGAAGACCCGGATGAACTCCCGGCCGATGATCTTGCGCTTCTCCTCAGGGTCGGAGACGCCGCCGAGCTCGTCGAGGAACCGCTTGGCGGCGTCGACGACCACGAGGCGTACGCCGGTCGCGGCCACGAAGTCGCGCTCGACCTGCTCGGCCTCCCCCTTGCGCAGCAGACCGTGGTCGACGAACACGCAGGTGAGCCGGTCACCGACGGCGCGCTGCACGAGAGCTGCCGCGACGGCGGAGTCGACGCCACCCGACAGCGCGCAGAGGACCCGACGGTCACCGACCTGCGCCCGCACCGCCGCAACCTGCTCGTCGATGACGTTGCTCGTGGTCCACGTGGGCTCGATGCCGGCGATCTCGTAGAGGAAGTGCTCGAGCACGGCCTGGCCGTGCTCGGTGTGCAGCACCTCGGGGTGGAACTGCACCCCGGCCAGCCCCCGGTCGGTGTCCTCGAAGGCCGCGACCGGGGTGTCTCCGGTGCGGGCGACGACCTCGAACCCCTCCGGCGCGACCGACACCGCGTCGTTGTGCGACATCCAGACCGACTGCTCGCGGGGCAGGCCGTGGAACAGCGTCGGGTCGGCGCCGAGGACCTCGACCGACGTACGGCCGAACTCGGCGGACCCGGTGCGCGCGACCGTGCCGCCGAGCGCCAGGGCCATCGCCTGGAAGCCGTAGCAGATGCCGAACGCCGGGACGCCGCCCGTGAACATGGCCGGGTCGACTGACGGGGCGCCGTGGGCGTAGACCGAGGCCGGGCCGCCGGACAGGATGATCGCGGCCGGCCGCCGGGCGAGCATCTCCTCGACCGGCATCGAGTGCGGCACGATCTCGCTGTAGACCCGGGCCTCGCGGATCCGGCGGGCGATCAGCTGGGCGTACTGCGCGCCGAAGTCGACGACCAGGACGGTGGGCGGGCTGTCGGGCGTCGGGGGCGAGGACGTCTCGGGGGCGCTCACCACGACATTCTCCCACGTGGGACGGCCGGTCCCGGGCGGCGAAACCCGGTACCGCCGGGGCGCCCGGACGACGTACCGTCGATCAACGTGCGGCGACTCCC
>DATBDW010000192.1:0-23755 GCA_036269735.1 Actinomycetes bacterium | reverse complement strand
GACTCGTTCCGCGAGCACCGGTCCAGCCGTCGGATGTTCCACCGCCGGATGCCCAAGGGCGGCAAGACCGTGCCGCCCGCCGTCGACTGGTTCGCGGCGTGACGTCCGGCGCGGCAGCGGCGTGGGTGCTCAGTGAGCTCGCCGAGTCTCGTGCAGCAGAACTCGCCGCCCGAAGGCGCTCGCGCGCTGTCGGCACCGACCACGATGATGGTCGCCGTGCCGCCCGTCGCCGAGATTCGAGGCCCGCTCGTCGGTCGAGCCACTGAGCTCGACCGGCTGGCGGGCCTCGTCGGCCTGTCCGAAGGCGCCGGCGGGATCCCGGAGAGCGACGTCCTGCTCTCCGGTGACGCCGGGGTCGGCAAGACCCGCTTGCTCGCCGAGCTGCGCCACCGCGCCCTGACAGCCGGCCACCGGGTCCTGGTCGGGCACTGTCTCGACTTCGGCGACAGCGCCCTGCCCTACCTGCCGTTCAGCGAGGCCTTCGGCCGCCTCGCCACCGAGTCGCCCGCGCTGGCCCAGTCGCTGGTCGAGGCCGCTCCGGCCATCGCCCGCCTGATGCCGGCCCGCCGGGTCCTGCCGTCTCCGTCCGCCCCGCCGGACATCGAGCGCCTCGACCGAGCGGCCGACGGGCCGGCCGATGAGACGCCCGAGGATCCGCACCTCGACCGCCCCGACCTCTTCGCGGCCGTCCACACCGCCCTGGAGACACTCGGGCGCGCCCAGCCGCTGCTGTTCCTCGTCGAGGACGTCCACTGGGCCGACCGGTCCACCCGGGAGATGCTCAGCTACCTGTTCTCGCGCCGGTTCACCGCACCGGTGGCGATCGTGGCGTCGTACCGCAGCGACGACCTGCACCGCCGGCACCCGCTGCGCCAGACCGCGTCCGAGTGGGCCCGCCTGCCGGCCGTCACCCGCATCGACCTCGCACCGCTGGGCGAGAACGACGTGCGCAGCCTCGTCGAGAGCCTGCACCCCGAGCCGCTCTCGGAGCGCGCGGTCCGCGGCATCGTCGACCGCGCGGAGGGCAACGCGTTCTTCACCGAGGAGCTCGTCCAGGCCGCCGACATGGGCCCCGACGCCATGCCGTGGGGCCTCGTCGACGTACTCCTCGTGCGCCTCGACCGGCTCGACGAGGACGCCCGGCTCGTCGTCCGCGCCGCGTCCGCCTCCGGTCGCCGGGTCCCGCACGCCCTGCTGCAGAGCGTGGTCGGTGACCGGGTGAGGTCGCTGGACTCGGCGCTGCGGACCGCCGTCGAGCGCAACGTGCTGCTGGCGATGGGCAACGACGGCTACGCCTTCCGGCACGCCCTGCTCGCCGAGGCGATCTACGACGACCTGCTGCCCGGGGAGCGGGTGCAGCTGCACGCCGCGTACATGGCGGCGCTGCAGAAGGGCGGTGTCGGCGGTACGGCGGCCGAGCTGGCCCGCCACGCCCGGGCGGCCAACGACGTGGTCACCGCGGCCCACGCGAGCGTCGCGGCCGGCGACGAGGCGATGACCGTCGCCGGACCGGACGAGGCCCTCCGGCACTACGAGACCGCCCTCGAGCTGGTCACCGACCAGGAGACGGACCCCCGGCTGGAGGACATCGACCCGGTCGACCTCACGGCACGGGCCTGCGAGGCCGCGGTGGACGCCGGCCAGACCTACCGTGCGATCGCCCTGGCCCGCGACCAGCTCGGGAAGCTGCCACGCGGGACCTTCCCCCACAAGCGGCTGCGGCTGCTGCGGGTGCTGGCGGCCGCCGCGATCGTCGCCGACATCGACTCCGGCGCCCTCACCGCGACCACCGAGGCGCTGCAGCTGCTCGAGACGCATCCCGACGAGAAGCTGCGCGCCCGGATGCTCTCGCTGCACGCGCGGGCCAACGCGGAGGCCCGGCGTACCGCAGAGGCGACCAGATTCGCCAACGAGGCCCTCGAGCTGGGCGACCGGCTCGGCCTGGCCGACGTCGTCGCCGACGCGCGCACCACCCTCGCCCGGCTGCGCGAGCGGCGCGGCGAGACTGCGGCGAGCATCGCGCTGCTCGAGGAGTCGGTCCGCCAGGCCGCGGCCGCCGGCGAGCTGGGCGCCGAGCTGCGCGGGATGTTCAGCCTGGGCACCATGCAGTACGAGACCGGTGACATCGTGGCGTCCCGCGAGTCCTACGCGCGCACGATCCAGCGGGCGCGCGACGCGGGGCGGCCGTGGGCGCCGTACGGCCTGGAGTCGCGGGTCCTCGGGATCCAGGCGGCCTACGTGCTCGGCGACTGGGACGCGGCGTCCGCGATGGCCGACCTGCGCGAGGACTCTCCGCCCGAGCTCGCCGAGGCCATGCTGCTGGCGAGTGGCATGGCGGTGCGCGCCGGGCGGGGCGAGCAGGCGGCACTCGAGGTGATGCCCACCTTCGCGTCGATCGCCCGCCGCGAGGGCATGGTGGCGCTCTTCTCGGGCATCGCGGCCATCGATCTGCACGCTGATCGGGGCGACATCGTGGCCGCCATCAGCACGCACGACGACATCGTCGCCAACGTCGGGGCCATCTGGGGCAACAAGGAGTTCCAGGGGCGGATCCGGCTCTCGGCGCTGCTCGTCGGGGTCCTCGCGGGGGCGGTCCACGACACGAGCACCGATGACCTGCCCGACCTCGTGGAACGGGCCGACGACCTGCTCGACGTCGCCGAGCGGATCTACCGCTACCGCGAGGAGACGATCTGGGACGAGGGTCCGGAGGGCATGGCCTGGCTGGCTCGGGTCCGCGCCGAGCACGCCCGGCTGCACTGGCTGGTCGGCGACGTGACCACGGACCTCGACGACCTGGTGGCCGCGTGGGCGCGGGCGGTCGAGGGGTTCCAGGCGTTCGGGCACGTCTTCGAGACCGCCCGGTCGCAGGCCCGGCTCGCGGCCGTGCTGCGTGCGGGTGGGCGCAGCGCCGAGGCGGACGAGGTCGCCGCGCTCGCAACCGCCGTCGCGCGCCGGCTGGGGGCCGAGCCGCTGCTCCAGGAGCTGCGGCTCTCGACGGGGCCCGGCCGGCGTACCGAGGCCGACCGGCGCGACGAGACGCTCACCTCACGCGAGCTGGAGGTGATCGTGCTGGTGGCCGAGGGGCTGAGCAACCGGGAGATCGCCGGGCGGCTGTTCATCAGCGCCAAGACGGTCAGCGTGCACGTGTCGAACATCCTGGCCAAGCTCGGCGCCGCCGGCCGTACCGAGGCCGTCGCGATCGCCCGCCGCCGCGGCTACCTGCGCGACTGACCCGGGCGCCGCCCCCGACCGCCCCCGCCTTCGCCGAAATGATCACGTAGGCGTGATCATTGCTTACTGGGGGCGGCCTAGAAGCCACGCCCAGCGCGGAACGACCACGCTGACGTGATCATTTCCGGACAACGGTTGGCCGGTCAGTGGGTGGCGCGCCAGGCCCGCCAGGCGCTGTCGACCATGTCCCGCAGGTCCAGCCGCGCGGTCCAGCCCAGCTGCTCGCGGATCTTCGTGGCGTCCGCGAAGTACGACGGTGCGTCACCCGGGCGGCGGGCGACCACGTCCACCGCGAAGTCGACGCCGGTCACCTCGCGCATGGTCGCCAGGACCTCCTTGACCGTCACGCCCTCGCCGCGCCCGACGTTGTAGACCTCGCCCACCGGCCCGTCGTCGAGACGCTTGGCCGCCACCGCGTGGGCCTCGGCGAGGTCGACCACGTGGATGTAGTCGCGCACGCACGACCCGTCCCGGGTCGGGTAGTCGTCACCGAAGAGCTGCGGGTTCTCGCCGGCAGTCAGCCGCTGCAGAACCATCGGCACCAGGTTGTTGACGCTGCGGTCCGCCAATTCGGGCGCACCCGTGCCGGCCACGTTGAAGTAGCGCAGCGCGACCCAGCGCATCCCCGTGGCGGTCGCCACGTCGCGGAGCATCCACTCGCCGACCAGCTTGGTCTCGCCGTACGGGCTGATCGGCGCGGCCGGTGTCTCCTCGGTGACCAGCTCGACCGGCGGCTCGCCGAACACCGCTGCGCTGGAGGAGAACAGGACCCGGTCGACGCCCTCGTCGAGGCAGGCCTGCAGCACCGCGCGGGTACCGCCGACGTTGTCGCCCCAGTAGAGCAACGGCCGCTCGACCGACTCGCCGACGGCCTTCTTCGCGGCCAGGTGCAGGACCCCGGTGACCGAGTGCTCACGAAGGGCCTTGCGGACCTTCGTGGCGTCCTCGACCGACGCGTCGATGAACGGTACGTCGTCGGGCACGTTCTCCCGGATCCCCGTGGACAGGTCGTCGAGGACCACCACGTCGAGCCCCGCCTCGCGGAACGCACGGACGATGTGCGCGCCGATGTACCCGGCCCCACCGGTGAGCAACCACGTCATGGCTCGACCCTAACCGGGGCCGGAGGACTGCTCAGGTGAAGGTACGGCCGGTGAGGCGCTCGTACGCCTCGACGTACTTCGCCCGGGTGCGCTCGACGACGTCGTCGGGCAACGGCGGCGGCTCCTCGCCGGACGCCCGGTCCCAACCGGAGGCCGGCGACGTCAGCCAGTCGCGGACGTACTGCTTGTCGTACGACGGCTGCGCGCGCCCCGGCTGCCACCGGTCGGCCGGCCAGAACCGCGACGAGTCCGGGGTGAGCACCTCGTCGGCCAGGACGAGCGCGCCATCGGCGTCACGCCCCAGCTCGAGCTTGGTGTCGGCCACGACGATGCCGCGCTCGAGCGCGATGTCACGGGCCCGCTCGTAGACCGCCAGCGTGGTCGTGCGCAGCGCCGCCGCGGCCTCGGTCCCGACGGTGGCGGCCACGCCGTCGTACGAGACGTTCTCGTCGTGCTCGCCGAGAGCGGCCTTCGTGGCCGGTGTGAAGATGGCCTCCGGCAGGCGCGAGCCGTCCTCGAGACCGGCGGGCAGCGGGACGCCGCAGACCTCGCCGGTGGCGAGGTAGTCGGCGAGCCCCGACCCGGTGAGGTAACCGCGGGCCACGCACTCGACGGGGTACATCTCCAGCCGCCGGCAGACCATCGCGCGCCCGGCGTACTCCGCGGGCACCTCGGTCGACAGCACGTGGTTGGGAACCACGTCGGCCAGCCGCTCGAACCACCACAACGACAGCGCGGTCAGCACCTTCCCCTTGTCGGGGATCGGGGTCGGCAGGATGAAGTCGAACGCCGAGATCCGGTCGCTGGCGACCATCAGCAGATTGCCGTCCGGCAACAGGTAGAGGTCGCG
The DNA here is from genome assembly GCA_036269735.1 of Actinomycetes bacterium. GTDB lineage: Bacteria > Actinomycetota > Actinomycetes > JACCUZ01 > JACCUZ01 > DATBDW01. The sequence continues at coordinate 18,568 of DATBDW010000192.1, read as the reverse complement.
GACCTTCCCGCTCTGCAGATCGGTGTAGTGCGCCATGCCGGCAGTCTGCCATCCGGCCTCTGGGGTACTCCGGTGCGCCGCACGGTGGCATGGGTGCGCACCGTCGTCCCGTTGACCCCCGGACCCCGCCGTTTGCCACGTTGCGGTGGCGACACGCCCCGGGCGAGTGGCACCACAAGATCGCAAACGCGGTGGTGTGGTGGCCGGCATCCTGGCGACCGTGCGATGGTCGGTGCAGGGGTACGACGAGAGGGGGACCGCGATGACCGCAACCGCCGACGGGCCGACGGCCGGGGCGACCGACGAGGGCTGGACCGAGATCAGCGACGAGGCCGGGCTGCGGACGCTGCTCGGTGAGCCGGGGCAACGCGTGCTGGAGAAGGACCGGACCCGGCTGCACGAGCTCGACCGGAAGTGGCTCGCCGCCTCGCCGTTCTGCCTCATCGCGACCACCGGCGCCGACGGGACCGGCGACGTGTCGCCGAAGGGGGACCCGCCCGGCTTCACGCTGGTCCTCGACGACACGACGATCGCGATCCCCGACCGGCCCGGCAACAAGCGGGCCGACGGCTGGCGCAACGTGCTCGCCAACCCGCAGGTCGGCCTCCTCTTCCTCGTCCCCGGTCGCGGCGACACCCTGCGGATCAACGGCCGCGCGCGGCTCGTGAGCGAGGCGCCGTTCTTCGACGACATGGTCGTGAAGGGCCACCGGCCGCGGCTCGCTCTGGTCGTCCACGTCGAGCAGATCTTCACCCACTGCGCCAAGGCGTTCCTGCGGTCCCACCTGTGGGAGCCGGAGTCGTGGCACCAGCACGACCTGCCCGGCCGCGCGGAGTACGCCAAGGTCCTCGAGCGACCGGAGGCGACCCTCGCCGAGCTCCAGGAGTACTACGGACCGGCGTACGCCGAGCGGCTCTACCGCGACGTGTGAGCCGCCCGGCCCGCGCCGTCACCCGCGCGGACGACGCCCGACTCGTAGGCGTAGATCACGGCCTGGACCCGGTCGCGCAGGGCGAGCTTCATCAGCACCCGCCCGACGTGGGTCTTCACCGTCGTCTCGGAGACCACGAGGTCGGCCGCGATCTCCGCGTTGGAACGTCCGCGCGCCAGCTGGGCGAGGATCTCGCGCTCGCGCGGGGTCAGGGTGTCGAGCCGCGGGTCGGGACGCCCCGTGGCCGGACCGCGCGCCAGGTAGCTCTCGACCATCCGGCGGGTGACCGCCGGCGCCAGCATCGCCTCGCCGCCGTGGACGGCGCGGATGCCGGCGACGAGCTGCTCGGGAGGGACGTCCTTGAGCAGGAACCCGCTGGCCCCCGCGCGCAGCGCGTCGTAGACGTACTCGTCCATGTCGAAGGTCGTCAGCATGATGACCCGCGGGCCCTCGGAGCCGGACGCGGCGATCCGGCGGGTGGCCTCGATGCCGTCAGTACCCGGCATCCGCACGTCCATCAGGATGACGTCGACCCCTCCGGCGTCGGCCAGCGCCACGGCCTCGTCGCCGTTGCCGGCCTCACCGACCACCTCGAGGTCGGGCTCGGTCTCGAGGATCATTCGGAAGCCGCGCCGCACCAGCGTCTGGTCGTCGGCGACGAGCACGCGGATCGTCACGTCGTCACGCCGACACGAGGGGCAGCGAGGCGATCAGCTCGAAGCCGCCCTCGGGGCGGGGCCGGGCGACCAGCTGGCCGCCGTAGACCGACACCCGTTCCTTCATGCCGAGCAGCCCGTGCCCCGCCTCGCCCGGCGCGGTGACCGGGCGGCCGTCGTCGCGCACGGCGAGCTCGAGGCAGTCGGCGCCGTAGGCGATGGACACGTCGGCGCCGTGCGGTGCGGCCGCATGCCGCAGGGTGTTCGTGAGTCCCTCCTGCAGCAAGCGGTACGCCGTGAGGTCAAGCCCGGGCGCGAGTGGCTGCGCCGTCCCGCTCACCGTCACGCGCACCGGCAGCCCGGCGGTCCGGAACTTCTCGACCAGCCGGTCGACCTGGCCCAACCCGGGCGGTGGTTCACGGCCGTCCCCGTCGGTGTGGTGGCCCTGGTCGCGCAGTACGCCGACCATCCGGCGCATCTCCGCGAGCGCCTCGCGACCAGCGGCCTCGACGGTCTCCAGCGCCTCCCGCTCGACAGTCTGTTCCGGCGTCAGCCGCCGGCGTACCGCGGAGGCCTGCACGGTCATCACGCTGACGGTGTGGCCGATGACGTCGTGCAGCTCGCGGGCGATCCTGGTGCGCTCCTCGGCGACCGCCTGCTGGGCGCGCTGCTCGCGGGCCAGGCGCCGCGCCTCGGCGTTCTGCGCCCGGCTGCGCACCAGGGCGCCGACCAGCCACGAGATGAACCACGGTGACATCCAGACCAGGGCGGCCAGCTTGGTGGTCGCGGTGTCGTTCATCGGGTCGAAGCCGACCCAGCAGGCGCCCAGGGCGGCGCCGATCGGCAGCGCCCACCACGTCGGGTACCGGCGCTCCCAGCGGCCGACCGAGTAGGCAGCGATCATCGGCGGGACGGCCACGCCCCACCCCTCCGGCGAGCCGACGAGCGCGAACTCGACGACGTAGGCGGCGACCATCCCCGCCAGGCACAGCATCGGCCGGGTCCGGCGGACGATCAGCAGCAGCGCACCGATCCCGTAGGCGAGCGCCTCGGCCCAGTGCGGCCCCTGGCGGTGCGTCGCGTTGACGCCGTACCACGCCTCGAGCTGGCCCAGGGCGAGCGTCACCGCGACGATCGCGGCGTCGAAGGCCCAGTTGCGGCGGGTCACAGGGAGACGGTACGGCCGGGGCGGAGGACACACGTCGTCCTCGCGGAGGATCTCGCGGTCCTCCCGTGGCAGGAGGTGCAGATCGGTGTCGCGCAGGACGACGCGGCGGCACCGCGTTCCTACCGTCGAAGCCGTGCTCCACGAGGGAGCCGACGACGACGGAGGAACGATGGACACGAGGACGGGACCGCTCGCATCGCGAGCAGCCGGCATCGGACTGCTGGTCTACGGCATCGGGACCCTGGTCGGTGGAATGGGCGCCGGCGCGCCGGGCGGTGACTACGAGGACTCCCTGGTGACGAGCTACATCAGGCAGAGCCACTGGGTGCCGGCGTTCGCACTCTGGTACCTCTGCGCGCTGTCAGCGCTGGCGCTGCTGGTGGTCGGGTCTCAGCTGCGAAGGACCGGCGACTGGCTCGGCGACGTGCTGTGGGGGCTCGCCGTCGCCGGCGCCGCCGTCAGCATCGTGGGGGCATTCGTGTCCGGCGGGCTCGAGGTCGCAATGGCCGAAGGCGGGCACGCGGTGCAGACCGGCGTACCCCATCCGGTGGTCTACACGATCACGGAGATCGGGAACCTGCTCGCGGTGTGCGGCCCGGCGCTGACGGTCGGTGTCGGTGCCGTCCTGGTGGCGGCGCGGCTGCCCATGCCGAAGGGGTGGCGGGTCGTCACGGTGCTCGCCGGGGTGTGCGGCATGCTCGCGCCGCTGTACTTCACCATGGGCGCGTTCGCGCTGTGGACCGTCGCGGCGGGCATCGCGATGACGGTCGCCGCAGGACGCGCGGTGCGTACCACGGTCGAGCCGGCGGCGTCGCTCGTCTGAGGCCATCCCCAGCCACATCGTTTGCGACGTGCGTCACGCGACACGCCGGGCGTGCCCGGCGTGTCGCGTGCGTCATGTCGCAAACGACCAACCCTCGGTCCGCGGCGGAAGTCGGGTGCGCTGGGGCGGGGTGTTCGCCAGGGTGTGGCCATGGACGTCCTGGAGCAGCACGAGATCGCCGAGGCCAACCACCGGATCCTCAACCCGTTCACCGAGGACAAGCTGATGCTGCTCGGCGAGATCTGCCGGCTCGAGCCGGGGCAGCAGCAGCTCGACCTGTGCAGCGGCAAGGGCGAGATGCTCTGCCGCTGGGCTGCGCGCTGGGGCACGGGAGGTCTCGGGCTGGACATCAGCAGCGTGTTCGTGCCTCTCGCGCAGGAACGGGCCCGCGAGCTCCGGGTCGCGCACCGGGTTCGCTTCGAACGGGCCGACGCGTCGAGGCCGCGCCAGGACACGGCGTACGACGTGGTGTCCTGCATCGGCGCCACGTGGATCGGCGGCGGCCTGACCGGGACCATCGAGCTGATGCGACCGCTGGTGCGCCCGGACGGGCTGCTGCTGGTGGGCGAGCCGTTCTGGTACGCCGAACCCACGGCGGCCGACGCCGCTGCCGTGTCGGAGCGCCCCGAGGAGTTCGCCACCCTGACGGGGACGCTGGACCGGATCTCGTCGACCGGCCTGGAGCTCGTCGAGATGGTGCTTGCCGACCAGGACGCCTGGGACCGCTACTCCGCCGCGCAGTGGTGGACCATCGATCGGTGGCTGCGCGCCAACCCGGACCACCCGGGCCACGACGAGATGCGCGCCTACCTCGTGGACGGGCGGCGCCAGTACATCGAGTCGCGCCGGGACCGCCTCGGCTGGGGCGTCTTCGTCCTCCGCGCCGCCTCCTGACCGGAGCCCATCAACATCGTTTGCGTCGCTCCACCGGACCACCCAGCAAGGTCGTTTGCGACCTGTGTCACGCGACACGCCGGTGGAGCACCGGCGTGTCGGGGATTCATGTCGCAAACGAGCAACCCGGGGGACAGGCGGAGCCCTTGGTGCGCCCCCGCCCCGCGGGGCTAGAGGATCGGCGGGGGCTGGTACGCCGCGGCGTCGGGGTGGCGGCGGACCACCTCCGCGACCTGGGCGACCACCGCCCGCACTTGCGCCTCGGCGGCACCGGTGAACGTCGCCGGGTCGGCGACCAGCGCGTCCAGCTGGGCACGGTCGAGGCCGAGCCGCGGGTCGCCGGCCAGCCGGTCGAACAGGTCGTTGGCCGCCGTGCCCTGCTCGCGCATCGCGAGGGCCACCGCGACCGCGTGCTCCTTGATGACCGCGTGCGCCTGCTCCCGGCCGACCCCGTTGCGCACCGCGGCCATCAGCACCTTGGTCGTGGCGAGGAACGGCAGGTAGCGGTCCAGCTCGCGGGCGATGACCGCCGGGTAGGCGCCGAACTCGTCCAGCACGGTGAGCATCGTCTGGAACAGCCCGTCGGCGGCGAAGAACGCGTCGGGCAGCGCGACCCGGCGTACCACCGAGCAGAAGACGTCACCCTCGTTCCACTGCGCGCCGGCGAGCTCGGCCACCATCGACTGGTAGCCGCGCAGCACGACCGCGAGGCCGTCGACGCGTTCGCAGGACCGGGTGTTCATCTTGTGCGGCATGGCACTGGACCCGACCTGGCCCGCCCGGAAGCCCTCGGTGGCCAGCTCCTGTCCGGCCATCAGCCGGATCGTGATCGCGAGGCTGGCCGGACCGGCGGCGAGCTGCACCAGCGAGGACACCACATCGAGGTCGAGCGAGCGCGGGTAGACCTGACCGACACTGGTCAGGACCCGCTGGAAGCCCAGGTGCTCGGCGACCTGCGCCTCGAGCTCGGCCAGCTTGTCCGCGTCACCGCCGAGCAGGTCCAGCTGGTCCTGCGACGTGCCGACCGGCCCCTTGATGCCGCGCAGCGGGTAGCGCGCCAGCAGCTCGTCGACGCGCTCCACCGCGACCAGCAGCTCCTCCGCGGCCGACGCGAACCGCTTGCCCAGCGTCGTCGCCTGGGCGGCCACGTTGTGGCTGCGGCCGGCCATCACCACACCCGCGTGCTCGGTGGCCAGGGCCGCGAGCCGGGCCAGCGTCGCAACCGCCCGGTCGCGGACCACCTCGAGGGACTGGCGGACCTGCAGCTGCTCGACGTTCTCGGTGAGGTCGCGGCTGGTCATGCCCTTGTGCACGTGCTCGTGGCCGGCCAGCGCGGAGAACTCCTCGATGCGCGCCTTCACGTCGTGGCGGGTGACCGCCTCACGGCCCCGGATCGACTCGAGGTCGACCTGGTCGACCACCTTCTCGTACGCCTCGACGACACCCTCGGGTACGTCGACGCCGAGGTCGCGCTGCGCCGTCAGGACCGCCAGCCAGAGCCGGCGCTCGAGCACCACCTTGTGCTCCGGCGACCAGAGCCGCACCAGCTCGGGGCTGGCGTAGCGGTCGGCGAGGACGTTGAGGAACCGGGGGGAGTCGGCGGCCACGCGCCCATTCTCGCGTACGACGCGGTCCCCGGGACCGGCGACTCGTTCCTGCCTCCGTGACCCGCGAGTGACCTCGGTCCGTCGGGGTACGGGACTTGTTCACGACCGACCGCGCAGAACACCGACCAGGCCACGACTCCCCGATGAGCGACATACCCCCAGACCCTGGGTCCCGCGAGCCGCACCGCCGCCACCGCGCGCTGCCCGCCGTGCTGGTGGCCGGGATGGTGCTCGACCAGGCCACCAAGGCCGTGGCCCACCACCCGGTCGTGAACCAGGCGGGCACGAGCTACCTGCTGCCGAACCCGGTCCGGCAGCTCTGGGTGCACCCTCACGTGGGGGCGGCGCTGGACCTGCTCGACGTTGCACCGCTGCTGCTGCTGCTCACGCTCGCCCTGCGCGCCGGTGACCTGCGGCTGCAGCTCGGCTGGGGTCTGCTCTGCGCCGGCTGGGCCTCCAACTGGCTGGACCGGATCGGGCTGTCCGCCCTCACACAGCCCGGCTCGCCGCGCGGCGCCGTCGACTGGGTGCGGCTGCCGGGCGTTCCCGGGATCTACAACCTGGCTGACGGCCTCATCGTGGCCGGCGGTCTGCTCCTCGCCGGCACCGCGATCAGCCGGGTCGGACGCGGCCGACCGGTGCTGGTGGCCACCGCGTGCCTCTGTCTGCTGGCCGTCTGGGTCGGCGTCTGGTCCGGTGACCGGCGCGCGCACGAGCTGGAGGCGGCCGCGGACCAGCTGCACCAACCGGCGCTCTCGATGGCCCAGCAGCAGAGGATCCTGGCCCGACGGGTCGATCAGGCGATGGCCGCCTCCCGGCAGGCCGAACGCAACGCCGCACGAGCAGCGCTGGGCGCCCGGATGGCCGGCACCCCGCACGCGGACGACCTGCTCCCCGCGCAGTACCAGTTCGCCTGCGCCGGACCGCACCGCTGCGTGGTGACGCGCACGAACAGCGAGGACGTCACGCTCGTCTATCCGGTGCACCGGCCTCGGTGGGCCGAGCGGATCGGTGTCCCCCCGGGACCGTGCGACGGCATCGTCGACGAGCCGACCTGTCGGGACGCCGTCGTCGCAACCGCAGCCACGCCATGAAGTCACTCCTCGAGCATGTCCGCCACCACGGGACGTGGACCGCCGGGCTGCTCGTGCTGCTGTGCCTTCTCGGCGGTCTGCGCGTCGGTGACGCGCACGCCGGCCGCGCCGCCCAGGGACCGGCCACGATGCAGGCTCGGCTGCAGGCGGAACAGCAGCGACTCGCTGCCTTGCGGGTCCTGGCCGCCGCCGAGGAGGCCGCCGCCGCCTCCGCGCGGCAGCTGGCCGCCAGGGCCGCACTCGCCGCCTACCTCGCCGGCCGGCCGGACGCCGCCGCGCTGCTGCCCTCCGGCATGCGGTTCGTCTGCGCCGACCGGGCAGCCGGCCGCTGCGTCGTCATCGCCGAATCGGGGCAGCGCACCACCCGGCTCGTCTGGCCACGAGTCCGGCCGGCCTGGGCAGCTCCGCTCGGACTGCCGCCGGGGCCCTGCGGCATCCAGCCGCAGCCATGGTCTGCCGCAGCCGGCTGCCCCTGACGCAGCCGTCGCCGGGGCCGCCGGTCACCGGCGTCCGGCGCTAGGCTCTCGGCGCCGCCCTCCAGAGGATCGAGCCGCTCCAGGCAGGGTCTCGATCGCGGTCGGGTTCTTCGCGGTCCTGCAGCTGACCTCCTCGCTGGTGTCGGCCGTCCGGTCGGGAACGTCCACGGCAGGCCACGTCAGGGTGGACCGCTGGTCGCTGCCGGTCGTCGTGCCGCTGGTTCGCCTACGACGTCCGGATCGCGGAGGGCCAGCCGGTGGTCCAGACCGGCCCCTGCCGTTGGGTGGGGCATCCCAGCTACACCGGAGGCTCGATGGTGCTGCCCGGCATCGGGCGGACACCGGGCAACTGGCTGCGCCCGGTACTCATCGTCGTGCTGTCGACCATCGGCCCGGCCCGCCGGATGCGCGTCGAGGAGGCCGCGTTGCTCGGCACCACCGGCGAACCGTCAGCGCGCTACGCGCCGGGACAGCCCCGGCTGTTCCACCGTCTCTGATGACCGCGCTAGCTGTCGAGGAACGGCGCGAGCGGGAGCCGTGCGACGGTTCGCCACGAGCCGGGCCCGCGGTTGCCGGCCAGCACTGCTACCTCGTCGACCCGCGTACGGACAGGCAGTTGCGGGGCGACGACGTCGGCTGCCCGGCGCAGCTCGTCGACGGTCCCGCGGGACGGCCCGCCGATCGTCAGGTGCGGTACGACCTCGTCGAACTCGCCGCCGTACGGCAGCAGGTCGGGGAACGCGGCGCCGACGACGGAGCTCAGTCGACGGAACTGCGAAGCCGGCTCGGGCGCGACCCAGACCACGTCCTCGCCGAACCAGTCGACACGTGGGAAGACGGCGTCGAAGGCGACGAACCCGCCCAGCGCCTGGCCAAGCCGGTCGATGTCCGCGACGCGGAGGTCGGGCGGCGAGATGAACGGGTAGAGCACGGTCACATGTGCGGGGACTCCGCGCGCAGCCGCTGGATCCAGGCGCAGGCGGTGCGGCCCGACGACGGGGTCCGCCTCCGGCACCACCACGACGACCCCGGACTCGGTCAAGCCGTCGAGGTCCCCCAACGGGCCCTGCGGCGACGTCATCGGGCGGTGATGGGCGGCTGGCTCGACCACGGGAAGTCGATCCACCGATCGGTACGCCGCCACACGTAATCCGCCTTCACCCGCGAGTGCGGCTTCTCGTAGAGCACCGCGGTGCGGCACTGCGCCACGTGGTCTGCGCAGAAGTCGCGCACCAGCTCGAGCGTCCCTCCCGTGTCCGCGACATCGTCGACGACGAGCATCCGCGACCCGGCGATGTCGACCGCCGCAGGGACCGGCGGCAGCATCACGGGTACGTCGAGGCGCTGGTCGATGCCGGTGTAGAACTCGACGTTGAGCACCACCAGGTTCTTCACGCCCAGCGCGTAGCCCAGCGCGCCCGCCGGGATCAGGCCTCCACGGGCGATCGTGAGCACCAGGTCCGGTAGGTAGCCACTGTCGACGACCTGCTGGGCCAGCTCACGGGAAGCGATGCCGAAGTCGGGCCAGGTGAGCACCTCGCGCTCGGTCACGCCCGCACCCCTGCGGCGTCAGCGGCGATGTCGGTGCGGTGGTGCGAGCCGGCGATCCGGATCTCGCCCACCGCGGCGTAGGCCCGCTCGCGTGCGGTCGCCAGGTCCGCGCCGGTCCCGACCACCGACAGCACGCGACCCCCGGATGTCACAACGCTGCCCGCACCGCCCAGAACCGTTCCGGCGTGCAGCACCGACGCCCCGTCGACGGCGGCCGCTGCGGCCAGCCCGCCAACCTGGTCCCCGGACCGCGGCGAGTCCGGGTAGCCATGAGCGGCCACGACCACCGTGACCGCCGCATCGGGCGACCACTGCAAGGGGCCGACCTCGGCCAGGCCCCCGGTCGCTGCGGCGTGCAGCAGTCCGCCGAGCGGCGTCTGCAGCCGGGCCAGCACCACCTGGGTCTCCGGGTCGCCGAACCGCGCGTTGAACTCGACCACCCGCACGCCGCGCGAGGTCAGCGCGAGCCCGGCGTACAGCAGCCCCGCGAACGGCGTCCCGCGCCGCGCCATCTCCTCGACGGTCGGCCGCAGCACGATGTCGAGCACCTCGTCGACCAGCCCGTCGGCCGCCCATGGCAACGGCGAGTAGGCACCCATCCCGCCGGTGTTCGGGCCGGCGTCGCCGTCGTACGCGCGCTTGAAGTCCTGCGCCGGCACCATGGGGAGCACCGTCGTGCCATCGGTCACGGCGAACAGCGAGACCTCGGGACCGTCGAGGAACTCCTCGACGAGCACCCGCTCGCAGGTCGCGGCGTGGGCCAGCGCCGCGGCCCGGTCGTCGGTCACGACGACGCCCTTGCCCGCTGCCAGCCCGTCGTCCTTCACGACGTACGGCGATCCGAGCTGGTCCAGCGCGGCCGCCACCTCGCTCGGCGTCGAGCACGCCACGGCCCGCGCCGTCGGCACGCCCGCCGCCGTCATCACGTCCTTGGCGAAGGCCTTGGACCCCTCGAGCCGGGCGGCGGCCTTCGACGGCCCGAAGCATGCGACACCCGCAGCACGCACCGCGTCCGCGGCGCCAGCGACGAGCGGGCCCTCGGGGCCTACGACGACGAGGCCCAGCCCCTCGGTCGCGGCCAGGTCCCCGGCGAGCCGGCCCACGGCGGCCGGGTCGGCCACGTCGAGCGGCACCGTGCGCGCTTCCGCGGCGATCCCCGCGTTGCCGGGGGCGACCACCACCGACGTCACCTGCGGGTCGCGCCGCAGGGCCTGCACCAGCGCGTGCTCCCGCGCGCCGCCGCCGACGACCAGGACTCTCATGACCGGCCGATCGCCCACCATCGGCGGCTCGGGCCGTCGTCGGTCGGGGACTCGTCCCCTCCCGGTGTTCCCTCAGGGTCGATCAGCTCGCTGACCGGCTCGGACCGCTGCGGGTCGTAGCCCTCGAGCCCCGTCGCCTGCTCGACGGCGCGGGCCAGGTCGTAGATCACCGTCATCAGGGCGTCTCGCGCGTCGCCGGCAACGGCGGCGCCAGGCACGTGGATCTCGAACTCGCCCTGGAAGAAGGTCAGCCCGATGCCGGTGCCGGTGTCGGTGAGCTCACGGGTCTGCGCGTCGTCCTGGGTGAGCCTGGCGCCCGGCCCGAGGATCTCGCGGGCCGCTGGCTCGACCGCCGCCCACAGCTCCAGGTCGTCCGCCGTCAGCGGCCCCGGGTCACCGCCCTCGTAGGACTGCTCGAGGTCGTCCAGGGCGTCCTCGAAGCTCTGCCCCGGGTCGCGCCGGACGAAGAAGATGTCGTAGCTCATCGGGTGCGACGGTATCCCGGCGGCGTCCCGGCCCGCCCGGTCAGCGCCGTCGAAAGCACCGAGAACGTCCACACCGTCCGCACCATCGGCACCATCGGCACCGGCGGCAGGGTCGGATCAGGCGCCGGCGTGCTCGTCGGCCACGGTGAGGGCCTCGTCGAGCACCGCGAGACCCTCCTTGGCCTCCGCGTCGGTGATCGTGCACGGCGGCACGACGTGGAGCCGGTTGAAGTTCGCGAACGGCAGCATCCCGCGGGCCTTGCAGGCCGCCACCAGGGCCGCCATCGGTGCGTTGGCGGCCCCGCTGGCGTTGTACGGCACCAGCATCTCGCGGGTGCCCCTGTCCTTGACCAGGTCGAGCGCCCAGAAGACGCCGAGCCCGCGGACCTCGCCGACGCTGGGGTGGCGCTCGGCCAGCTCCCGAAGACCCGGGCCGAGCACGTCCTCGCCGATCCGCCGGGCGTTCTCGATGATTCCCTCGTCGGTCATCGCGTTGATGCTCGCGACCGCCGCCGCGCAGGCGAGCGGGTGGCCGGAGTAGGTGAGCCCGCCGGGGAACACCCGGTGGTCGAAGGTTGCCGCGATGTCGGCCGAGATGATGACGCCGCCCAGCGGCACGTAGCCCGAGTTGGAGCCCTTCGCGAAGGCGATCAGGTCGGGCCGCACCGCCCACTTGTCGACCGCGAACCACTCGCCGGCCCGACCGAAGCCGGCCATCACCTCGTCGGCGACGTAGACGATGCCGTGCCGGTCACAGATGTCGCGTACGCCGGCGAGGTACCCGTCCGGCGGGACGAGGACGCCGGCCGTACCGGGGATGGTCTCCAGCACAATGGCCGCGATCGTTCCCGGCCCCTCGAAGGCGACCACCTGCTCGAGGTGCTCCAGCGCGCGGTCCCGCTCCTGCTCCACCGACTCCGACCAGAACGGCGACCGGTAGGGGTAGGGACCGAAGAGGTGCACGACACCGGAAGCGGAGCCGTCGTTGGCCCAGCGCCGCGGGTCGCCCGTCATCTGGATCGCAGTGGCCGTGTTGCCGTGGTAGCTGCGGTACGTCGTCAGTACCTTCTGCCGGCCGGTGTGCAGCCGGGCCATCCGCACCGCGTTCTCGATCGCGTCGGCGCCGCCGTTGGTGAAGAAGACCTTCTGCATCCCCTCGGGTGCACGTTCCACGATCAGCCGCGCGCACTCTGAGCGGACGTCGTTGGCGTGCTGCGGCGCGACCGTGGCGAGCCGCCCGGCCTGCTCCTGGATCGCGGCGATCACCTTGGGGTGCTGGTGGCCGATGTTCACGTTGACCAGCTGCGAGGAGAAGTCGAGGTAGCGGGTCCCCTGCGCGTCCCAGAGGTAGGAGCCGGAAGCGCCCGCGACGACCATCGGGGTGATCTCCGCCTGCGCCGACCACGAGTGGAAGACGTGCGCGCGGTCGAGCTCGTAGGCGCGTGCTCCGGCGGCCGGGTCGATGGTGGGAGGGGCAGGCCAGTCCGTCATGGCCGCACGATAGTCCCGGGATCCGGGTGCGCGGTGGCGGTGTCCAGCCGACGCCGGAGACGTTCGCGCACCTGCGGCCAGTCGTCGACGATGACCGAGAACACGACCGAGTCACGCCAGGTGCCGTCGGCCCGGCGCAGGTGCCGGCGCAGCACGCCTTCTCGGGTGGCACCGAGCTTGGCGATCGCTGCCTGGGACCGCTCGTTGAGCAGGTCGGTCTGGATCTTCACCCGTCCGAACCCGCACGTCTCGAAGGCGTAGCCGAGCAGCAGCAGCTTGCAGGCCGGGTTGACCGCGGTCCCCCACCACGGCGGCCCGTAGGTCGTCCAGCCCAGGTGCACCCGCTCATGGGGCAGGTTCCACTCGCCGAGGCTGCTCGTGCCGACCACCGTCCCGGCAGCTCCCAGCCCCGAGTCGACGGCCAGCCGGACCACCCACGCCTGCCTGGGCCCGCTCACGCCCTCACCGGCGTGCTCGAGCCAGCGGACGGCGTCGCTGACATGGGCCCACGCGGCGCCGGCCCGGGGGTCCGACATCGCTGCGAAAAGCGGGTCGGCGTCGGCCGGGGTGGGTGGCGCGAGAACGAGGACGCCGTTGCGCAGGACGACCGGTTCGGGCGCGGAGGTCACGCCGGCGAGGGTAACCGGGCCATGCCGCGGCTGGCGCCTGCGGATTCGGCGCCGGTCGGGCGTCAGAGGATGCCGCGCCCCTGGAACGCTGTCGTCGCGGCCTTGGCGGCCTTCGTCCCACCGAACCGCATCGCCGCCGCGACCGTGGCCTGCGCCGCGGCACGGAACGAGGTGTCCGGCGCGAAGTCGAACTGCGCGTCGATGATGATCTTGTCGGCCAGGGCCGGCCCCAACGCGTTGCGGATGTCCCACAGGGCGCGCGACCAGATCTGCCCGTCGAAGTGCACCTCGCCGATCCGGTCGGCGACGGTCAGGTCCGTGTCGACGCGCCGCAGGCAGTGCGGTACGTCCGAGGTGTACGACGTGGAGTCCCAGTCCGCGACGCAGGCCTCGGGCACGCCGTTGGCGGGCGTCCCGGCGACGTGCAGCCCGACCTCGACCGCGAGGTAGTCACCGAACGCCTCGCCGATCGAGCCGGCGTCGAGCGAGGAGCCGAACCCGGGCACCTGGTTGTCCTGCACGGAGTGGCCGTACTCGTGGTCGATGACCTCGCCGTCCTCGGCGTCGTCGACGCCCCCCTTGCCGAACGTGATCGTCAGCTTGTTGGTCCCGTTGCGGTAGAACGAGTTGTCGCCGCCGTACTGGTCGATCCGCACGAGCTGCTGGCGCTTGTTCACCGCCGGCAGCGACGAGCCGAAGCCGAGGCTCTGGATGTACAGCTGCGCCTGGGTGACCCAGTAGTAGGCCATCACCTGCTCGAACTGGTCGGCGGACCGGTCGTAGTCGTACGACCCGCCGGGCGGCGCGAAGGCCGGCGCACCGGTCTTGCTGACGACGCTCGCGTAGTCACCGTGCAGGTAGCCGGTGCCGTCGAGGTTCGTCAGAGTCACCGTGCGGTAGTCGCTCGCCGGCACCGCGGTGGCGGAGTCCTTCTGGTCGGTGAGGGTCTCGTCGCCGCTGGACTGCACCGGGTTGACCCAGAAGACCCTGCCGGTGGCGGTGGAGGACGCCGCCCCCGCGGTGCCCGGGGACAGCGCGAGGGAGGTGACGACACCCGCGACCGTGAGGGCTGCGAGCAGGGAGCGCGAGGTGCGACGAGTCAGCACGAGGGGTCTCCTTCGACGGTACATGTCGCCGATCGGCGGTATGAGCCGATCAGCGGTCCGCAGCACCTTACGTGCGGATCGTCCCGATCGGAAGGGGTCGCCGAGGCCGGATCCGCACCAGCGAAACGCGACGTGGTCGGCCGTGCCCGCTGCGTCGACCGGATGACCCGGACGGAGCACAGCGACCCGACGTAGCGTGACGTCGTGAGGGCACACCTGGCGGCGGCGACATGAGCGTCGTCACCGGGTCGGCCGCCGGCCGGTGGGTCGTCGCCGGGTCGGTCGCGGTCGTCGTGGCGGTGCTCCCCGGCGCGGTCGACCGCCTGCCGGTCGGGCAGTCCGAGCACGACCCGCGCCAGGTCGTCGCGGCGGCGCTGCGCTCGGCCGGGCTACCGCACCAGGGGTTGGCCGAGGTCACCGGCGCGCTCGGGCTGCCCGACCTGCCGCGCCTCGGCGACCTGGCCGCCCTGCTCGGTGGCACCACGCGGGCCCGGGTCTGGTGGCGCTCGCCGGGCGCCTGGCGGGTGGACCGGGTCACCGCCACCGGCGAGACCGGGACCTACGCCGTGCCCGGCGGCGTGCAGTCCTGGGACTTCGAGCTGCACCGGGCCAGGGTGGTGATCCAGGCCACGCCCGTCCGGCTGCCCAGGCTGGACGACCTCCTCCCCCCACAGGCAGCCCGCCGAGTCCTGGCGGCCGTGACCGGCGCCGACCGGCTGGCGGCGCTGCCGCCCCGCCGGATCGCCGGCCGGACCGCCGACGGCGTCCGGGTCCTCCCGCACGACACCGCGAGCACCGTGGGCCGGCTGGACCTCTACGTCGACCGGGCCAGCGGGCTCCCGCTCTCGCTCGTGGTGGCCGCCCGCGACACCGGCCAGATCGCCTTGCGCACGAGGTTCCTCGACGTGTCGCTGCGAGCCCCGGACCGGCGGGTCGTGCAGCCGCACCTCCCGCCGGCGACACCGGTGCAGACCACGGTGGTCCCCGACCTCGCCACCGCGGTGGACATGTTCGCTCCGTACCAGCTGCCCGACGACCTGGCCGGCGCCCGCCGGGCACCGGACCCTCGCGGGTACGGTGGCACCGCCACCTACGGCGTCGGGCTGGCGCGCTTCGTCGTGCTGCCGCTGACCCCGGACCTCGGCCAGTCCGCCGTGCAAGCCGCTCGCGACGCGGGCAGCGCCGCCGTGGACGTCGGCGGCGGAGCCGATGCCGTGGCCGTGACGACACCGTTGCTCGACGCGGTGCTCGTGCGAGCGCCCGGCGACGCCCACGGTCCGGTGGCCCGCGGCGGACGCGCGTACCTGCTGGCCGGCACCGTCGACATCGCGACGCTGCAGTCCGCCGCGCGACAGCTCGTCGCCGACCCGCCACCACGGCAGTGATCCGCACCGACGGCGTGACCAAGCGATTCGGCTCCGTGCTCGCCGTCGACGACGTCTCGCTGGACGTCCGCGAGGGGGACCGCTACGGCTTCCTCGGCCCGAACGGGTCCGGCAAGACGACGACGGTCCGGATGCTACTGGGCCTCGTGTTCGCCACCCGAGGAAGCATCGAGCTGCTCGGCCGGCCGGTGCCCCGGCAGGCCCGTGATGCGCTGCGCGAGGTCGGAACGTTGGTCGAGGGCCCTGCGGCGTACCGGCACCTCTCCGGCCGGGCCAACTTGACGCTGCTGGACGCCGCGGGACCCGACGGCTCACGGCGCACGCGACGAGCCCGGGTCGACGCGGCCCTCGAGCAGGTCGGCCTGGCCGGCATCGGCCGGCGACCGGTGGGCGCGTACTCGCTGGGGATGCGGCAGCGACTCGGGCTCGCCGCGGCGCTGATGCGAACACCCCGGCTGCTCGTGCTCGACGAGCCCACCAACGGGCTCGACCCGCGCGGGATCCGTGACGTGCGCGACCTGCTGGTCGAGCTGAACCTCGCCGGCACCACGGTGTTCCTGTCCAGCCACCTGCTCGGCGAGGTCGAGGCTCTGTGCACCCGGGTCGGCGTCCTCGACCGCGGCCGCCTCGTCGTGCAGGACGACCTCGCCGCACTGCAGACGCCGACCGGCCGCGTGCTGGTGCGTACGCCGGACGCGGCGATCGCCGCGGGACTGCTCGACGGCCGGCTCGAGTCGCGAACCCCTTGCGAGCACGGCGAGCTGCTGGTCGTCCGGTACGCCGACGCAGCCGAGCTGACCCGGCAGCTCGTCGGTGCCGGCGTACGCATCGACGAGCTGCGGCCGGAGCGCCACACCCTCGAGGACACCGTGCTGGCACTGTCCGGTCCGGGCTCGGACGTCGTGTCGCGACGGCCCGGTCGACGAGGCCAACGCCCGGGGCCGCCGTCGTGATCCGCGTGGAGCTGCGCAAGCTGCTGACCCGGCCGCGGACCTGGGTGGCGGTGGGACTCCTGTGCCTGCTGCCGGCGATCGTCGCGGTGTTCCTCGCCGTGACCGACGTCGCGCCGCGCCCGGGCGAGGGCCCCGCGTTCCTCTCGGCGGTGCTGGCCAACGGCAAGCTCTTCCCCGCGGCGGCGCTGGGGATCGTGCTCCCGCTGTTCCTGCCGGTGGCCGTCGCGGTGGTCGCGGGGGACGCCATCGCCGGTGAGGCCTCCGGCGGGACGCTGCGCTACCTGCTGGTGCGCCCGGTCGGCCGGACCCGACTGATCGTCGCGAAGTTCGTGTCGGTCGTCGCGTTCCTGCTGCTGTCGGTGGTGGCGGTCGCGATCACGGCGTACCTCGTCGGCAGCCGGCTGTTCGTGCCGAAGCCCGGCACCACTGCCGGCATCGTCACCGGCCTGTCCGGCACCACCCTCACCGCGCGAGACCTCGCCGTCCGTACCGTGCTGGTGATCCTCTACATCGCGTGGTCGATGGTCGGCGTCGCCGCGGTCGCACTGTTCCTCTCGACGCTGACCGAATCGTCGCTGGGCGCAGCGCTCGGCGCGCTCGCGGCGCTCGTGCTCAGCCAGGTGCTCGTCACCCTGGACGCAGCGGCATCGGTGCGCGACTACCTCCCGACGCGCTACTGGCTGGCGTGGGTCGACCTGTTCCGCGAGCCCGTCCTGTGGCACGACATCCAACGCGGCGTCGTCGTTCAGGGGGCCTACGCCGTGGTGCTCCTCGGCCTCGCGTGGGCCAACTTCGCGTCCCGCGACGTCACCGCCTGACCGGCCCGGCCGCCGGCGTCCGTCGTCCGGCCTCCGGCACATGGGCGACACCGCAGCACGCGTGCACGGGTGGCGACGCGTCCGCGGTCGTGATGCCGCGGTCGCGTCGGACCGGCG
Source organism: Actinomycetes bacterium (assembly GCA_036269735.1). Taxonomy (GTDB): domain Bacteria; phylum Actinomycetota; class Actinomycetes; order JACCUZ01; family JACCUZ01; genus DATBDW01. The sequence goes on along the minus strand of DATBDW010000192.1, from coordinate 1,122 downwards.
AGCAGTCAGACCGGGCAGCCGGTCGGCCGGTGCGGCGGCGCGGTGCCCAGCGCCGCGAGCACGAGCTGCTGCACCGCGGGATCGGTCGGCAGCTGACCGTGGCCCACCTGGCGGCCCGGGCAGACCTCCTGCACGGGGATGTCGAGCGCGCCGGTGAGCCGGGCGCTGTCCGCGGGCGTCACGAGCTCGTCGCCGGTGGTCCAGATGCTCTCCCACCGCGGTCCGGCGGGAGTCTCGTCGCCGGCGTTGAGCCGAAGGAGGAGCGGGCTGCCCGGGGCGAGCTGGCGGCACGCGGTCGGGCAGGCCGAGCCGACCACCGCGACCGCGAGCGCCGCGACGTCGGTGCCGTGGTGCGGCGAGCCGAGCGTCACGACCCGGCGGGTCACCTGGGCGCCACCGTCGTCACGGATCCACAGGCGCGCGACCACGCCGCCCGCCGAGTAGCCGACGACGTCGACCGACGGAGCACCCCCGGCCAGTGCGCTGCGGGCGGCCACGCCGACGGCGCGGGCCTGGACCCGCAGGTCTCCGGTGCCGCCGCCGGGCAGGTGCACCACGATCGCTGGCCGGCCCGCGGCGCGCAGGGTCTCGGCCAGCCGGTCGAGGGCGGTGGTGCCGCCGCCGTACCCGGGAACGAGCAGGACGGGGCCGGGCTCGTCCTGCGGTACGCCGACGTGGCGAGCCGCGGGTGTGTCACTGCCGCCGCGGACCAGCAGCACGGCGACCGCCGTGCCGACCAGCGCCACCACGAGCACCGCGGCCGCGATCACGACCAGCCGGCGACGGGGGCTCACCGGTGGATCAGGCCAGCAGCGAGCGGAGCTCGATGGTGGCGTCGCGACCGGCGCCGACGCCGATCGCTGACATCGGCGCGCCGGACATCTCCTCGAGCGCCTGCACGTAGGCCTGCGCGGTCTTGGGCAGGTCGGCCAGCGTCCGCGCGCCGGTGATGTCCTCGTCCCAGCCGTCGAGGAACTCGTAGACCGGCTTCGCGTGGTGGAACTCGGTCTGCGTCATCGGCATCTCGTCCTGCCGGGTGCCGTCGACCTCGTAGGCGACGCAGACCGGGATCCGCTCCCAGCCGGTCAGCACGTCGAGCTTGGTGAGCACGAAGTCGGTGAC
>DATBDW010000191.1:0-8439 GCA_036269735.1 Actinomycetes bacterium | reverse complement strand
GACCAGTACGACGGCAAGCCGTCCCCGCAGCTCGACCCCGGCCTGGCGCGCGCCGGACTCGACCTGTTCCGCGAGCTGCCCGCGTCAGCGACCGAGCACCGGCTGCTCCTGACCGACCTGCACGCGGGGAACATCCTCGGCGCAGCGCGCGAGCCGTGGCTGGCCATCGACCCGAAGCCCTATGTCGGTGACCCCACCTACGACCCGCTGCAGCACATGTACAACTGCCTCGACCGGATGCGTGCCGACCCGCGGGCGCTGATCGCGCGGATGGCGGGACTGAGCGGCGTCGACGAGAAGCGGCTCGCGCTGTGGGCCTTCGCCCGGTTCGTCGTGGAGTCCTCCTGGTCACCGGTCGCTGACATCGCAACCGCGCTCGCCCCCTGAAGACGCCGTACCGAGCCACCCGACCGGGTGTCACCCGGACGGCGTAACTCTTGGTGATTCCCTGACCACATCCTGTAACAGTGACCATTCTGATGGCGATGTCGGGGGACGGGGGATCGCCGGAGCCAGTGGGGGGTTGGTGGACATGCGTCGAGCACGGACCCGGTTGGTCGCGGGCACTGCTGCCACGTCTCTCTGCTTCTTCGGGCTGAGCGCGTCGGCCGCGCCGGCCGACGCGAGCCTGCTCGGCGGCCTGCTCGGCACGGTGACCGCCGTCACGACAGCCACGACCTCGCTGCTCACCGGCACCGTCGCCTCCCTGTTGGGGCCGAGCGGCTGGATCGTCGACCCCGGCGAGACCGACCTCGACCAGGTCGCCGCCGTGATCGGCGCGGACAAGATGCACAGCCGCGGCTACACCGGGACCGGCATCGGCGTCGCCCTCGTCGACACCGGTGTCGTGCCTGTCAAGGGCCTCACGTCGGGCAACGTCGTGAACGGCCCGGACCTGTCCTTCGAGGGCCAGGTCGACAGTCAGCGCTACCAGGACACGTTCGGCCACGGCAGCCACATGGCCGGGATCATCGCCGGGAACGACCCGGCGACCCTGCTCGGCACCCGGTGGCAGGGCATCGCGCCGGGTGCGCGGCTGACCAGCATCAAGGTCGGCACCGCCTCCGGGGCGGTCGACGTCTCACAGGTCGTGGCGGCCATCGACTGGGTGGTCACCCATCGCAACGACGACCCGCGCAACCCGATCCGCGTGCTCAACCTGAGCTACGGCACCGACGGCGTCCAGGACTACCGGGTGGACCCCCTCACCCACGCCGTGGAGAACGCCTGGCGGGCCGGCATCGTCGTGGTCGTCGCGGCGGGCAACAGCGGGACCTCGGCTCCCCGGCTCGACGACCCGGCGTACGACCCGTTCGTCCTGGCTGTCGGCGCGGCGGACACGAACGACACCGTCGGCTCGTCCGACGACCTGGTCCCCGACTTCAGCAGCCGTGGCGACGCCGCTCGACGGGTGGACCTCGTGGCGCCCGGACGCTCGATCGTCTCGCTGCGGGACCCCGGCTCTGCCATCGACGACGCGAACCCCACTGCGCGGGTGGACGACCGGTTCTTCAAGGGCAGCGGTACGTCGCAGGCCGCAGCGGTGACCACCGGAGCGGTGGCCCTGCTGCTCCAGAGCCGACCGACCCTCCGTCCCGACCAGGTGAAGGCGCTGCTGCGCTCGTCCGCCGAGCCGATGCCGGCCGCCGACGCCGCCGGCCGCGGCGCCGGCGAGCTCGACGTGTATCGCGCCTACCAGGCGGCGACGCCGCAGACGACTCAGACGTGGGACCGGTCCAGCGGCCTCGGCTCGCTCGAGCTGGCGCGCGGCACCCAGCATGTCGGCGACGCCGGCGTCGAGCTGACCGGCGAGCAGGACGTCCTCGGCCCGTTCGACGCCCGGACCTGGGCACCGGCCAGCGCCGCGTTCACCGCCTGGACCGGCGGAACCTGGGCCGGCAGCACCTGGACCGATGGCTGCTGGTGCGCCTCCTCGTGGGCCGGCAAGTCGTGGGCCGGCAAGTCCTGGGCGGGGAAGTCGTGGGCCGGCAAGTCCTGGGCCGACGAGGCCTGGGCCGGCAAGTCGTGGGCCGGGAAGTCCTGGGCCGGTGACGGGTGGACGGGCAGCACCTGGCTCGGCAAGTCCTGGGCCGGCAGCGCCTGGGCGTCGGCGACCTGGGGCGACCCGTGACCGACGGACCGGACGAGCGACCGACCTGGGGGCGGGTCTGGTCCTTGATCAGCGCGGTGGCGATGGCGGCCACCGCGCTGATCGCGTTCACGGTGACCGGCCTGCCCGTGCCCCACCAGGTGGAGGCGCCGGCCGCCCTGTTGATGGTTCTCCTCGTGGTGGGGTTCGCGGTCGCCGAGCTCGCCGTGGTCTACCTGCCGATCGGTCGCAACGCCTACTCATTGACGCTCAACGAGATCCCGCTGGTCGTCGGCCTCTTCCTCGTGCCGCCGACCCACTTCGTCCTCGCCCGAGTCGTGGGTGCCGCGGTCCCGCTGGCCTGGCGCAACCGCAGCAGCCTGCGCAAGCTGGCCTTCAACCTCGCGCAGTACGCCCTCGAGGCGGCCGTCGTCGTGACCGTCTACCACGCCGTGCTGAGCGGGGCGCCTCCCCTGAGTCCCCGCGGGTGGCTCGCCGTCGGCGTCGCCGTACTCACGAGTGACCTGCTGGGCACCGTGCTGCTGACGCTGGTCATCGCCGCGGACACCGGCACCCGTCCGGGGCTGCACCGGGACGTGGCCAGCCTCGGCCCGATCTCCCCCCTGGTGAACGCGAGCTTCGCACTGGTGCTGGTCTACGTGCTGACCGTCGACTGGCGGGCGGTGTGGACGGTCGGTGTCGTCGTCGCGGTCCTCGTGCTGGCGCAGCGCGCGCAGCACAATCTCCGCCGGCGGACCGAGAGCCTCGAGCAGCTGAGCGGGTTCACCAGCGAGCTGGGTGCCCAGCTCGACGTCGACGCCGCGGCGCAGGCGGCTCTCGGGTGGATCAGCCGGGCGCTCAAGGCCGAGGTGGTCGAGCTGACCCTCTTCGAGAGCTTCGCCGGGCGGTCCCGACGGTGGGTCGCGCGGTACGACGGACCGGTCACCGCAACGGATGACGCCAGCCTCGCGGCGACGCTGGCGCCGTGGCTGGCCGACGGGCCGCTGCTGGTGCGTCGCCGTACCAAGGACCGGGTCGTCGCTGGAGCGCTGCGGTCCGTGGGGCTGCGGGACGCGTTGGCGATGGCTCTGCAAGGTGACGGCGAGCAGATCGGCACGATCCTCGTGGGCGACCGGCTGGGGGAGGTCGAGACCTTCGCTGGTGGTGACCTGCGCGAGCTGGTCGCCCTGGGTAACCACCTCAGCGTGACGGTCCGCAACGCGCGGCGGGCGGACGTCATCCAGGAGCACGCCCAGCAGCAGCTGCGCCGGTCGCTGCGCGACGAGCTCACCGGTCTGCCGAACCGGCGCTACGTCGAGCAGCGACTCGAGGAGCAGCGCGAGTCGGGTGGCTCGGCGAGCGTGGTCCTGCTCGACCTCGACCGGTTCCAGGACATCAACGACGCTCTCGGGCACCGCACCGGCGACGCCTTGCTGCGGATGGTGGCCGACCGGCTGCGACGCACCGTCCCCGAAGACGCGGTGGCCGCCCGGCTGGGCGCCGACGAGTTCGCGGTCGTGCTGCTCGACTGCGACCAGGCGGCGACGGCGTCGGTTGTCGCGATGGTGCGCCACGCGTTCTCCCTCCCCTTCGCCCTCGACGAGCTGCAGGTCACCGTCGAGGCGAGCGCCGGGATCGCCATCTCCGACGGGCCGAACGGGACCGGCGACCTGCTGCGCCACGCCGACATCGCGATGCACGCCGCCAAGACCCGGCGTACCACTGTCGAGACCTACTCCCCGCGACTCGAGGCGGACCGGCCGCAACGGGTCACCCTGCTCACCGAGCTGCGCAACGCCATCACCCGCGGCGAGCTCGCCGTGCACTTCCAGCCCAAGGTTCGGATGTACGACGGTGAGGTCCTCGGCGCCGAGGCGCTCGTCCGCTGGGACCACCCCGAGCGTGGCGTCATCGGTCCGGACGAGTTCGTGCCGGCCGCGGAGCACAGCGGCCTGATCACGCCGCTCACCTTCGCCGTCCTGCGCCAGGCGCTCGACGCCTGCGCCGGCTGGCGTCGATCCGGCCGGCCACTCGGCGTCGCCGTCAACATCTCGCCGCGCAGCCTGCTCGACCCGACGTTCGTCGACGAGGTCGCGCGGGCCCTAGCAGCAGTCGAGGTGCCGTCCTCAGCGGTGACCCTCGAGATCACCGAGTCCAGCCTGATGGCCGACCCGGAGCGTGCCGTCGAGGCCCTGCAGCGGCTGCGCGCCCTGGGGCTGCAGCTGTCCATCGACGACCTCGGCACCGGTTACTCCTCGCTGGCCTACCTGCAGCGCCTCCCGGTGACCGAGGTGAAGATCGACAAGTCCTTCCTGCAGCCCGCCGAGACCGAGAGCGACTCGTTCGCGATCGTGGGAGCGATCGTCGACCTCGGCCACCGGTTGCACCGGCACGTCGTCGCCGAAGGCGTCGAGGACGAGCAGACCTGGCGCCGGTTGCAGGAGCTCGGTTGTGACTCGGCCCAGGGCTACTGGCTGAGCCGCCCGCTGCCGGCCGAACTGTTCGAGCGATGGCTGGAGGACTGGCGCCGTCCCGCCGTCGCGGCCCTGCGGGCGATGGCCTGACCACTCGTCGCAGTCACCGGGCTCGTTCGGGGAGTCCCGGGAAGGCCAGGCTCGTCCCGCGCCACCGTGCCCCGGCCACCGCGGCGTCGGCGAGACCGGTCGCGGCCAAGCCGCGCAGGTCGCCGGTCAGCCGGCCGACCACGTCGGCCCACACGTCGGCGAGCCGCTCCTCGAGCTCCGCCAACAGGCCGACGGCGTCGCCCGCGGACCGCACCGGCGAGGGCAGCGCGTAGGACGCCGCGGGTGGGACCGGGGTGGCATCGCGCGCCGCGATCAGCCCGGCCAGCCGGTCGCGCCGCTCGCCATGGGCCGACCACCCGGCGAGTGCCCGGCTGCGGTCCGCACCGGCGAGGCGGGCGCCGGCGACGCCGTACCCGAAGACGACTGCCTGCTCGGCCGCCAGGACCTCCTGCAGGGTCGCGGTCTCGCTTCGCGCGCTCATGCCGTACCCGCCGGGTGCGCGATCAGCGCCGCGTGGGTGGACTCGCTCGCCCCAACCGACGCCAGCAGCCGGGCCAGGTCCGGGCCGGCACGCAGCAGCTGGCGACGCCGGCGTACCGCTGCGGCTCGTTCGAGCCCGGCCAGCCAGGCCAAGGCACCGACCGGGGTGGTCGGCACGGGTGATGGTGGCGGCGACGTGCGGCCGGACGTCCCGGTGCTCGTCGTCCTGGGGCTGGGGGTGGCGAGCGCGCCGGGCGGTCCACTCAGAGCGCGGTCGTGGGCCCGGGTCTCCGCGGCGAACGGACGCAGCCGGGCGCCTGTGGCGGGATGGGTCGCGATCACCGCGGCGTACGCCGCCAGCAGCGACCGCACCTCGGTGGCGACCTTCAGCCGCAGCACGACGTCCGGGTCCGGTGGGGGCGGCGGCGTGGCCCGGTCCGGCGAGCAGGCAGCCAGCCCGGCGGCCAGGGCCACGGCGCCCGTCAGGACGGCCCGGCGGGGCAGCAGCGGCCCGCCCGGCCCGGTCCTCGTCATCGCGGTGATGATCCCACGCAGCGCAGCGGTACCCTCGTAACCGCCAGGTGCGCCCGTCCGGGCGCCCGGCGAGCAGGTCCACAACAGCACAGCGAGGAGGTCCGAGATGGCACGTACGTCGGACCGTGACTCGCTGCACGCGCTACTACGTCCCGTCGTCACCGAGCAGGGCCTCGACCTCGAGGACGTCGTGGTCACGCCCGCCGGGCGGCGCCGGCTGCTGCGGGTGGTCGTCGACCAGGACGGCGGCGTCGGGCTCGACACCGTCGCCCGGGTGAGCACCGCGGTCTCGGCCGCGCTGGACGAGTCCGACGCGATGGGTGCGACGCCGTACGTCCTGGAAGTCACGTCACCGGGGGTCGACCGGCCGCTGACCGAACCGCGGCACTGGCGGCGCGCTCGTGGACACCTGGTCCGCGCGGCCACCGCCGAAGGGACCTCACTGGACGGCCGGCTGACCGCGGTGGACGACGCGGGCATCGAGGTCACCGCCGACGGGGTGCCGACCCGGCTCGGCTGGGACCGGCTCACGAGCGGCCGCGTGCAGGTGGAGTTCAGCCGCCGCGACAAGGCCGGCACGACCGGGATGACCGACGGCATCGAGGAGGTCTGAGTCGTGGACATCGACATGAGCGCCCTGCGCGCCCTCGAGCGCGAGAAAGAGATCTCCTTCGCGATGCTCGTCGAGGCGATCGAGTCCGCGCTCCTGATCGCCTACCAGCGCACCGAGGGCCACCAGCCCAAGGCCCGCGTCGAGCTGGACCGCAAGTCCGGCCACGTGACGGTCTGGGCCGCGGAGACCGACGAGGAGGGCGAGGTCCTGCGCGAGTGGGACGACACGCCGACCGGCTTCGGCCGGATCGCGGCCACCACGGCCAAGCAGGTCATCCTGCAGCGGCTGCGGGACGCCGAGGACGAGCAGACCTTCGGCGAGTTCTCCGGCAAGGAGGGCGACATCGTCAGCGGCGTGGTCCAGCAGGGCCGTGACGCGCGCAACGTCTACGTCGACCTCGGCCGCATCGAGGCCGTGATCCCGCCGCCCGAGCAGGTGCCCGGCGAGGACTACGACCACGGGAGCCGGCTGCGCTGCTACGTCGTGCAGGTGCGCAAAGGACCGCGGGGGCCGTCCATCGTGCTGTCGCGGACCCACCCGAACCTGGTCCGCAAGCTGTTCGCCCTCGAGGTGCCCGAGATCGCGGACGGGACCGTGGAGATCAAGGCGATCGCGCGCGAGGCCGGCCACCGGTCGAAGATCGCGGTCCACTCGACCCGCTCCGGCGTCAACGCCAAGGGCTCCTGCATCGGGCCGATGGGCGCCCGGGCCCGCGCCGTGATGGTCGAGCTGCACGGAGAGAAGATCGACATCGTGGACTGGTCGGAGGACCCGGCCCGGTTCCTGGCCGAGGCGCTGCAGCCGGCCAAGGTGAGCGCCGTGGAGATCGTCGACCCGGTGGCGCGGTCCGCGCGCATCGTCGTACCGGACTACCAGCTCTCGCTCGCGATCGGGCGCGAGGGGCAGAACGCCCGGCTGGCGGCCCGGCTCACCGGGTGGCGCATCGACATCCGGCCGGACGTCCCGGTCGGCGGTGCTCCGGCACCGGAGAGCGCGCCGAGCCCCACCTGAGCGCCGTGCCCTCCGACGGCCCGGTGCGGACCTGCGTCGGCTGCCGCCGCCAGGCGCCGGCCGGCGAGCTGCTCCGCGTGGTCGCCGTCGACGGCCGGGTGGTGCCCGACCCGGGCCGCCGGCTGCCCGGCCGCGGCGCGCACCTGCACCCCGACCCGGCCTGCCTCGCCCAGGCAGAACGCAGGCGGGCCTTCCCGCGTGCGCTGCGGGTGCCCGGCCCCCTCGACACTGCCGCTGTTCGGGCCGTCGTGGAGCCTGTGGAGGAGCCGGGCGGTGACGCTCCCGCCCGCTAGGCTGACGCGAAACCCAGGCACAAACGGCTCGTGGCTCAGGCACCCGACCCGCGGTCGGCGGCGCAGGTCTCCGACGAGCAGGCGACGGCCCGCGTCTCCGCGGTCCTGACCAACCTCGACTGGACGATCGAGCGCGCCGGGAAGGGCCTGAGGGCGCTCCGCAAGGACGGCTCCGACGAGAGCCGCAACGCAGAGCTCGTGCTCACCGACCTGCTCGCCCAGCTCAAGCCGCTGCGGAAGCGGTTCTTCCAGGACAGCTACTTCCCGCCTACTTCCCCGCCGACACCGCCCGGCTGCTCTGAGCAGGTAGTCGAGGATGCGCAGCGGGGAGGAGATCCAGGCTGCCCTGCGCACTTTCGCGACCAAGTGGTCCGCCTTCTCCGGCAGCGAGAAGGCCGCTGGTCGCCGTCGGTGGCCCAGGACGACGCCGAGCTGGTGCGCCGGCTCACCACGCTGAACCGGGAGATCGCCGAGGGCGGCCGGCCCTACGCACCTTCGCCCACCTCGACGTACCGCCCGGCGACACATCCGGGATCTGAGAGGCTCGCGTGGCGCCGATCTCGCACCTCTCGGCCCAGCCCGCCCCAGATGTGTCGCGGAGGCGTCCTGTTGCGGCGTCGCTGACCAGGTGGCATGCCACCGAGATGCCCCGGGGACCGCACCGCGTTAGGATGAACAGGACCGCGAGCGGACGCTGCGCCCTCAGGGCGCAATTCAGGCGTGTCCGCGGTCGATTCAGAGCATGACCGTCCATCCGGAAGCGAGTCGAGACGCCATGAGCACCCGATGAGCCAGCACCGATGAGTGCCCCCGTGCAGTAACGACGGTCCGCCGCCGAACAACCGGCCCCGGACCGAGACAGGAGAGATGTGGCTAAGGTCCGGGTCTACGAGC
>DATBDW010000190.1:0-2256 GCA_036269735.1 Actinomycetes bacterium | reverse complement strand
CGCCGATCCGCACAGCCGGGTCCGGTCCCAGACCTCCTGGAACGGCTTGCCGATCACCTGGGCGACCTTGGCGACCAATGCCCGGCCGCCGTCGGGCTGGCGCAGCATCGCGGTGCGGCTGATCGAGACCACCAGCGCGGTGCGGTTGCGGGCCAGCGGCCGCCCGCGGTCGTCGAGAATCATGCCGCGGGCCGCGGGGGTGACGATCTGGCGCGTGCCGTTCTCGGCCGCCGCCGACTTGTAGTTCTCCGACGCGTCGATCTGCAGGTACCACAGGCGCCCGACCAGGGTGAGCAGCATGGACAGCACGAGGACCTGCAGCACGACGAGTCGCAGCCGCGACCGCTCGCTCATCGCGCCGCTCATGCGTAGACCGTCGTCTCGGGCTCGGCCCATCGGGTCATCGCCAGCACGGCCGGGACGACGAACGCGCTGAGCACCACGTCGTACAGGATCGCAGTCGGGAGCAGCGCGGTGACCGCACCGGACGTGACGTGCGGGTCGTCCATCAGGGCACCGAGCGCGGCGTAGAGCAGGACCGACGCGGCACCGGCGACGCCGACGACGGCCAGGGGCACGAACGCCGACCGGCGGGTCTCGCCGCGAGCCGCGCCGGCCAGGTAGCCGACCAGCGTCAGCACCAGGGCCCACCGGCCCACCTCGTGATCGGCGGGTGGCACGAGGTCCTCCCCCAGCCCGGCCGCGAACCCGCAGACCAGGCCGAAGCCGGGCCCGTGGGCCAACGCCAGCGCCACCACGACCAGCAGCACCAGGTCCGGCGTCGCGCCAGGCAGCGGCAGCCGGGCGAGGAAGGTCACCTGCGTCACCAGCGCCACGACCACGAGGACCACCGCGACGACGACCCGGCCAGCCGGCATCTCAGCCACCGCCGCCGGTGCCCGAGGGCTTCGGCGTGACCGTGACGGTCACGGTCGGCGTGGGGGTCGACGCCGGCCGGGGGGGCAGCACCGAGTCGCGCGGGTCGGTCCGCGGGGGCTGCACGACGACGCCGACCAGGTCCAACGAGGTGAAGTCGACGTACGGCGTCACCAGCGCCGACCGGGTCTGGGAACCCGGGCTGCCGCTGACCGAGAGGACCGTGCCGACCGGCACCCCGGGCACATAGGGCGTGTCACCCTGCGACCCGAAGGTGACCAGCCGGTCCCCCGGTGCCACGCTGGCCTGGCCGTCGAGCAGCTCGAGGCGCATCGCAGCGTGGTGTCCGATCCCGCGCCCCGTGGTGAAGCCCACCTGCATGGTTCCCTCGAGCCGCACACCCACCGAGGACTCGGGGTCGACCGCGAGCAGCACCGTGGACGTCGCCGGTCCGACCGTCTTGACCCGGCCCACGAGGCCGTCGCCGTCGAGCACGGTCATGTCCGGCCGGATGCCGTCCCGGCTGCCCGCGTCCAGCGTCACGGTCCAGGAGAACGTCTGAGCGGCGCCGACCGCGATCACGGTGGCCGGGACGATCCGGTACCGCCCTACCCCGGCCAGGTGCAGCAGGGCGTCCAGCTCGGCCGCGCGCTGGTGGTCGAGCTCGCCGGTCCGGACCCGCGTCTTCAGCCGCTGGTTCTCCTTGGCGAGGCGAGCCGCCTCGTCCTGGCCGTCGCCGAGGTTGCTCACGCTGTCGACCGCGTCGCTGACCGGGGCCGCGATGGCCGCCGCCACCCGCTCGACCGGGCCGAAGACGGCCGAGGCCGCGGACCGGACGCCGTTGAGCGGCGAGTTCTCGCCGCCGCGGTAGTCGATCGTGATGAGGCTGACGGAGGTCACGAGGAGCAGCGCCAGCAGCACCCGGGTGCGCCGGGTGTCGTTCATCTGCTGCTGCTCCTCATCTCACTGGCGCCAACGTCCGGACCGCCGCACGAGTTGCCGTCGGCATCGGCGAGCTGGCCGCTAGTGGCGCGGTTCGGAGATGAGCACCTGCTGGAGCGCCTCGAACTCCTCGACGCACTTGCCCGACCCCATCGCCACCGAGTCCAGCGGGCGGTCGGTGACATGGATCGGCATGCCGGTTTCGTGCCGGAGGCGCTCGTCGAGGCCCTTGAGCAGCGCGCCGCCGCCGGTGATCACGATGCCGCGGTCCATGATGTCGCCGGACAGCTCCGGCGGGCACTTGTCCAGGGTCGTCTTGACCGCGTCGACGATCGAGTTGACCGGCTCCTCGATCGCCTTGCGGATCTCTTCTGCGCTCACGACGATCGTCTTGGGCAGGCCGGAGACCAGGTCGCGGCCGCGGATCTCGGCGTGCGG
>DATBDW010000189.1:0-30685 GCA_036269735.1 Actinomycetes bacterium | reverse complement strand
CCAGGCTAACCGGGAAGTGTTGCGTCCTCGGCCGGGTTGCTCCGGCCATGAGCGTCCTCTTCAGCCCGCTGACCCTCCGGGGTACGACGTTCCGCAACCGGGCCTGGGTCTCGCCGATGTGCCAGTACTCCTCGACCGAGGGTCACCCCTCGGACTGGCACCTCGTGCACCTCGGCAGCCTGGCCCGCGGGGGAGCCGGGCTCGTCGTGCAGGAGGCGACGGCCGTCACGCCGGAGGGCCGGATCTCTCCGTGGGACGCCGGGATCTGGAACGACGCCCAGGCCGCCGACTACGAGCGGATCGCGGCGTTCGTGCGCGGGCAGGGGGCGGTCGCCGGCATCCAGCTGGCGCACGCCGGCCGCAAGGGCTCGGCGCGCCGGCCGTGGGACGACCGCGGCTGGGTGCCCGAGGAGGACGGCGGCTACCCGACCGTGGCCCCGTCGGCGGTGGCGTTCGGGACCGCCCCGGTTCCCGAGGAGCTGGACGAGGCGGGCATCGCCGCCGTGGTGTCGGCGTTCGGCGCGGCCGCGCGGCGGTCGCTGGCCGCCGGCTTCGACCTCGTCGAGATCCATGCGGCGCACGGTTACCTGTTGCACGAGTTCCTCTCCCCTCTGTCCAACCTGCGCACCGACCGGTACGGCGTTGACCTCACCGGCCGGAGCCGCCTGCTCCTCGAGGTGGTCCACGCCGTGCGCGAGGTCTGGCCCGACGACCGGCCCGTCCTGGTGCGGCTGTCCGCCACGGACTGGGTCCCCGGTGGATGGGACGTCGAGCAGACCGTTGAGGTTGCCCGGCTGCTGACCACGGCGGGCGTCGACCTGGTCGACGTCTCCAGCGGCGGCCTCTCGCCGGACCAGCAGATCGACCTAGGTCCCGGCTACCAGGTGCCGTTCGCGCGCGCGGTGCGCGAGCGCGGCGGGTTGCCGGTCGCAGCGGTCGGGCTGATCACGGGGGTGGCCCAGGCCGAGGCCGTGCTGGCCGACGGCGCCGCCGACGCGGTCGTGATGGCCCGCGAGATGCTGCGCAACCCGCACTGGCCTCTGCTGGCCGCGGCCGAGCTGGGCGCCGACCTCGACCTGTGGCCCGCGCAGTACCGGCGGGCCATCCCGGGCTGATCCGGCGGCGCAGCCCTGTGGGGGAGGATGTGCGGGTGGAACGGGACCGGCACCACCCCCGGCGGCCGACGCTGCTGGGCAAGACCGCCCTGGAGACCTTCGGGGGCGCGCCCGACCCGGCCGCGCTGGCCGAGGCCGCTCACCAGACGGCCACGCTGCTGGTGGAGTCCGGTCGGGCCACCAGCGACGAAGCGGCACGGCGCCGGCTGGTCCGCCTCGTCGACGAGGTCGGGCTCGACACCATCGCCGACCTGTGGGCCGCGCGGCCGCCGCGGTCGCTGCCCGGCGCACTGTGGCGTCTGTACGTCCTGCGGGAGTGGGTGGTGCGTGACGCCGCCGGTGCCGCGCACGACTTCGCGGCTGGTCGCGGCACCGCACCGGTCGCGCACGTGGTCGCCGGAGCCGCCGAGCCGCCGACCCCCGAAGCGCTCGCGGCGCTGCTGGACGAGGTGCTGCACGGGGTCTTCGCCGGCGACCTCGCGGTGGCCCTGGAACGGGCCGGGGCCTTCAGCCGGGTCGTGGTGGCCGGGCGGGTGCACCGGGCCGACGATGTCGAGCCCGTCGACCCCGGCGGCGCGGACGCCCTGACCCGGTCCTCCTCGGCACTGCTCGGCACCGCCGAGGACCTGGAGGCGGCCGCGTCTCTCTGGCGGTCGGGCGAGCTGGTCTGACCCGCACCCTGACCCGCCGCCGCTACACTGGTGGCGGTCCTTCGGGGCCAGAACAGGGCGCCGGGTCGCGGTAGCCCCGGGTCCCAATTGAAGCCGCTTCGAGCGGCCACGCGCCGTGAGGTGCTCCCGACTCGGTGTCCTGTTCCTTCACCCGCTCAGATGTCGGGCGGGTCGTTGCCCTTCGCCTGGTCGGCGAGGAACCGCTCGAACTCCGCCCCGAGCTCATCGGCCGTCGGGAACCCACCGGGCCCGGACAAGCCGGCGAGCAGCTCCCCGCCCGATCCGGACTCGCTGCGGGTGGCCAGGAACGCGTCGTACTGCTGCTCGAGCGCCGCCACGACGCCGGCCACCTCTTGCGACTCCGCCACCTGTTCGTCCAGCTCGGTGCGAGTGCGTTCGGCCGCGGAGTGCAGGGCCGTCGTCGGCAGCACGAGGTCGGTGGCTGCCGCGACGTTGTCCAGGAGGGCCGCGGCGGCGGCGGGGTACTCCGCCTGGGCGAGGTAGTGCGGCACGTGAACCGCGAATCCCATCGCATCGCGGCCCGACTCGCCGAGCCGGTACTCGAGCAGGTTCACCACGCTGCCCGGCACCTGCACCGTCCCGATCCATGGTTCGCGACCGGCAATGAGCTCGGATCGTGTCGCGTGCGCGGTGACGTTCGTGGGCCTGGTGTGCGGCACGCCCATCGGGATCCCGTGCAGCCCGATCGTCAGCCGGACGCCCAGCTCCTCGATGAGGTCTCGGACCGCCCGAATGAACCGCTCCCACTGCACATCGGGTTCCGCCCCCTCGAGGAGCAGGAAGCGCTGGCCGGAGCCGTCCACGATCTCGTGCAGCACGAGCGCCGGATCGTCGTACGAGATCCAGTGGTCGGCCTCGAACACCATCACGGGTCGGCGCGAGCGGTAGTCGAGCAGCGTGTCGACGTCGAAGGTGACGAGGGTGCGGTGCTCGAAGGTCTCGAGCAGGTGGTCGCGGGCCAGGCGGCCGGCGTGGCCGGCATCGACGAACCCGGTCAGGGCGTGGATCAGCACCGGGCCCGGTACCCCGCCCTCCGGAGCGGGCGGCCCGGTGGCGTCTCGTGTGTACAGGTCGCGTGGGTCGAGCACGCTTCCCATCTTCGCACCAGGGCAGCAAAAGGCCCCTCGAACTCATGCTTCGAGGGGCCTGCTCCCAGTTGTAGGCCATCGTCCCCCGATGTCGGAGTTCCGACACGCGGGCGACGATGCGACGGCGGGCTGCAGCGCCAGCCCTTCGGTCACGAGGTCGCGGCGTCGCTCCCGAGCGTGACGGACAGGGTCTTGGTCGAGCCGCCCTGGGCGTAGGTGAGGGTCACGTTGTCGCCTGGGCGGTGCGAGCGGATCGCGGCGATCAGCGCGTCGGCCGAGTCGACCGTGCGGGTGCCGACCTTGGTGATGACGGCGCCGGTGGGCAGGCCGGCCTTCGCGGCCGCCCCGCCGCTGGTCACCGCGGCAACCGCAGCGCCGTCGGAGAAGACCGACGAGCCGGAGGTCGATGCGTCCCGGACACTGACGCCGAGCTGTGCGTGGGTCGCCGAGCCGGTGTTGATGAGCTGGGTGGCGATCACCCGGGCCTCGTCGATCGGGATCGAGAACCCGACACCGATCGAGCCGGACTGCGAGCCGCTGCTGGCCCCCAGGCTGGCGATCGCGCTGTTGATGCCGACGACGTTGCCGGACAGGTCGACCAGCGGGCCACCCGAGTTGCCGGGGTTGATCGCAGCGTCGGTCTGGATGGCGTCGATGACCGTGCTGACGCTCTCCGTGCCGGTGTCGTCACCGGTGCGGACCGGCCGGTTCAGCGCGCTGACGATGCCCGAGGTGACGCTGCCCTGCAGGCCCAATGGCGAGCCGATGGCGACGACCTCCTGGCCGGGCTGCAGACCGGCCGAGCTGCCGAGGCTGGCCTTCTTCAGCCCGGTTACACCGTCCGCCTTGATGACCGCCAGGTCGGAGACCGGGTCACGACCGACGATGGTCCCCTTGTGCGTCGTGCCGTCATTGAAAGTCACGGTGATGGTGCCGGCGCCGTTGGCCGCGTCGGCGACAACGTGGTTGTTGGTGAGGATCAGCCCGTCGGACGAGAGCACGATCCCGCTGCCCTCCCCGCCGCCCTGCTGGGTGCTGACCTCGATGGAGACGACGCTGGGCAACACCGAGGCCGCGACCTGCTCGACCGAGCCCTTGGCGGCGGTGCCCGTGGCGGACGCGGGCGCGCCGGCCAGAGACGTGGCTGCGGTCGGGCTATTGCTCTGCGAGCCGTTGTCGTCGAGGCCGGCGGTCAGTGCCGCCCCGGCGCCGCCACCCACCAGCCCGGCAGCCAGGGCCACTGCCACGAGCAGGGAGACGCCGCGCCGGGGGCGCGGGCCGTCGGCCGAGCGCTCGGTGGCCGGGGGCGGTGCGCCGGGGGGCAGCCCGTGGTGGTCCGGAGCGCGCCAGGGGTCCTGGCCGTCGTACCCCTGGGTGGGCGGGTACGTCGGCGGCGCGGCGGACGTGGGGGAGTACGGCGGCAGGATCTGGGTCTCGTTCTCGCTCATGCCGAACACGGTGCGTCCGCACCCTGGAAGAATGCTGTGAGCCGCCTTGCGGTCGGCCGTGAGCCTGTGCTGGTGGGTGTGACGCCGCTCACGTGCGGCTGCCGGGCCGGGCTCATCGAGTGGCGCGTTGGGGCTGTTCTGTACCGCTACAGAAGCGGCCGGAACGCGCCACTCGACGCAGTAAGGGCGGCACATCCCGGAGTGTGAGACGACGGCGGGGAGCCGCGAACGGGCGCTGGCCACCCTCACCCAAAGCCGGTCCTGACCGTGACCACCACGGACGGACAGCGGCGGCACTGTCCCATCAGCCTGCGCACCGCCCAGTAGCCTGCCGCCGTGCGTGCGCTGGTGTTCGACGAGTACGCCGGTCCGCTGACAGTGCGCGAGGTGCCCGGCCCGCGGCCGGCCCCGCACGGCGTCGTCGTGCGGGTCGAGGCGACCGGGCTGTGCCGCAGCGACTGGCACGGCTGGGCCGGACACGACCGGTCGATAGGGCTGCCCCACGTGCCCGGCCACGAGCTGGCGGGAACCGTGGCCGAGGTGGGCGGCCAGGTGACCCGGTGGCAAACCGGTGATCGGGTCACCGCGCCGTTCGTCTGCGCCTGCGGCACCTGCCCGGCCTGTCTGGCCGGCCAGCACCAGGTCTGCGAACGGCAGACCCAGCCCGGGTTCACCGGGTGGGGCTCCTTCGCGGAGCTCGTCGCGCTCGACCACGCCGACGTCAACCTGGTGAGCCTGCCGGACGAGCTGTCGGCCGCGACGGCCGCCGCCCTGGGGTGCCGGTTCGCGACGGCGTACCGCGCCGTGGTCGTACAAGGGAGGGTGGGCCCAGGCGACTGGGTGGCAATTCACGGCTGTGGAGGGGTCGGCCTGTCCGCCGTGATGGTGGCGGCCGCCGCCGGCGCCCGCGTCGTGGCGGTCGATGTGTCGGGCGCCGCGCTGGCGATGGCCCGCCGGTTCGGTGCGGCCGCCGTCGTCGAGCCGGGTGCCGACGGCGGCGGCGTCGTCGCCACGGTCCGGGACCTCACCGGGGGTGGCGCGACGGTGTCGCTCGACTGCCTGGGCAGTCACCGCACCGCCGCTGACTCGGTCCGGTGCCTGGCGCCGCGCGGCCGGCACGTTCAGGTGGGGCTGTTGCCCCCGGACCTCGGCCACCCACCCATGCCGATGGCTCGGGTCATCGCTCTCGAGCTCGAGGTCGTGGGGAGCCACGGGATGGCGGCCCATGCCTACCCGCCGATGCTCGCCCAGGTGGCCGCAGGGACGTTGCGACCGGACCTCCTGGTGACCCGCACCATCGACCTCGTGGAGGCAGCCGAGGCCCTGCCGGCCATGGGCGAGCCGGGGGCCGTCGCCGGCATCACGGTGATCGACCCGACCCGCTGACGGCCGTTCCTTTCTGCGACACTGACCGGCGCCGAGGTGCCTGCCTGCTGTGCGCGGTTGGCTGGTGTGCGCGGCGCGACGGAAGGGAAGTGACGACGCATGGCCGATGTCGAGCTGAGGTTCCCGCACGGGCAGCTACCGCTCCCGGTGGTGACGGCCACCGAGGGACCGTCCGGCCTGGACGCATCGGCGTTGCTCAGGGAGACGGGTTACGTCACCCTCGACCCGGGCTTCGTCAACACCGGTGCGTGCTCCTCGGCCATCACCTACATCGACGGCGACGCCGGGATCCTGCGCTACCGCGGCTACCCGATCGACCAGCTCGCCGAGAAGTCGTCGTTCCTCGAGGTCTCCTACCTGCTCATCTACGGCGAGCTGCCGACGGCCGACCAGCTCTCCGACTTCGACGGCCAGATCCGTCACCACACCCTGCTGCACGAGGACCTGCGCCGGTTCTTCGACGGCTTCCCCCGCGACGCCCACCCGATGGCAGTGCTGTCGTCGGCCGTCAGCGCGCTGTCAACCTTCTACCAGGACAGCCTCGACCCGTTCGACCACGACCACGTCGAGATGTCCACCGTGCGGCTGATGGCCAAGCTGCCGACGATCGCGTCCTACGCCTTCAAGAAGGCCGTCGGGCAGCCGCTGCTCTACCCCGACAACTCCCTCGGATATGTCGAGAACTTCCTGCGCATGACTTTCGGGGTCCCGGCGACGCCGTACGAGGTCGACGAGACGATGGCCCGCGTCCTGGACATGCTCTTCGTCCTGCACGCCGATCACGAGCAGAACTGCTCGACGTCGACCGTGCGGCTGGTCGGGTCGAGCAACGCCAACCTCTTCGCGTCGGTGTCCGCCGGCGTGAACGCGCTGTTCGGCCCGCTGCACGGAGGCGCCAACCAGGCAGTCCTGGAGATGCTGCAGGACATCCACGACGACGGCGGCGACGTGGGCCGTTTCGTGAACCGGGTCAAGGACAAGGAACCCGGCGTGAAGCTGATGGGCTTCGGGCACCGGGTCTACAAGAACTACGACCCCCGCGCGGCCATCGTGAAGAAGGCCACCACCGACGTGCTGGAGCGACTCGGCGTCCAGGACCCGCTGCTCGACATCGCGATGAAGCTCGAAGAGGTCGCCCTCGCGGACGACTACTTCGTGTCCCGCAAGCTGTACCCGAACGTCGACTTCTACACCGGGGTCATCTACAAGGCGATGGGGTTCCCGACCCGGATGTTCACGGTGCTCTTCGCCCTCGGCCGGCTGCCGGGCTGGATCGCGCAGTGGCGGGAGATGATCGAGGACCCGGCCACCAAGATCGGCAGACCGCGCCAGCTGTACGTCGGGCCGCCGGAGCGGGCCTACCGGCCCGTCGGAGAGCGCTGACCCGCCGGCGCCGACAGGTGTCGCGCGCCGTCACCCGTTCGGGCCAGCGCGGCGCGTTGCTCAGGCAGCCCTGAGCCGCCGCTTTACTCTTTCCTGACTCGTGCCGATACGTTCACGATGAGGGAAAGGGTGGCATGAGCCTGCCCGGGAGCCAGTCGAAGGGCCCGATCAGCTGGGCCTTCGACGGTGCCGTGATGGCCGGCGGCGCGATCCTTGGGCTGCTGGCCGTGGTCGAGCTGCTCACCGAGGGCAACTTCACCCACGAGTGGGTCATCGCCCTGCTCGCCGGCGCACCCCTGATCGCGCTGATGAGCCGGTTCCCCCTCGTCCTGGACCGGGGCAGCGGCGGCATCGAGATCGGCTTCGAGTCCGCGGTCCTCGTCTTCCTCGTGTGCTTCCACACCGGTGAGGGCGCCCTCGGGATCTGGACCGTCGGCCAGCTGCTGTCCCAGCTGACGACCACGAAGCGGGTCGACACCAGGCTGTTCAACATCGGCGTGAGCATCCTCGCCGGGTCGATGGCCGTTCTCGTCATGCACACAGTCGGTGGGCTCGGCAGCACGACGCCCCGCGAGATGCTCGCCGTCGGACTCGGGTGCTCCGCCTTCTTCCTCATCGACTTCGTGGTGTCGGCCGTGTCGGTGGCCCTCGAGGACTCGGCCCCGGTGCTCGGCGAGCTGCGGCAGACCGCCGCGCTGGCCGCGTTGGGGGTCTTCGTCGCGATCGACAGCCTCGGCTATCTCGCCGCACTCGTCCAGCGGCTGCTGCCTGCCTGGGCCAGCCTGCTGCTCGCCGTGCCCGTCTTCACGATCCTGGTCGCGACGCGAGCCCTGTCTCGCGGTCGAGAACACCGGCGCCGGCTCTCCGCCCTGTTCGACGCGGCCGCCGACGCTCAGGTCGTGGAGACTCCCGAGGAGCTCGAGCGGGTCTTGCGCGACAACGTGCGCGCCGCCGTGGCGAGCAGGGTCGCCGACCTGCAGAGCGAGGGGCCGGGGCCACGCGAGATCGGTGCCCGGGTACGCACGGGGGCCCGCACGATGTGGCTCGTGGCACCAGCAGTGAACCGGGCCAGGGCCTCGGTCGAGGGTGACCGCAAGGCCCTCGAGGCACTTGCCACCCTCGGCGAGGAGGCGTTCTCCCGGCTGCGACTGACGGCGGAGATGGGGCGGCTGGCCCGCCACGACGCCCTCACCTCCCTGCCCAACCGCACGCTCTTCCTGGACCGGGTCGAGCAGGCCGTCGCCCGCTCGGCACGCAGCGGCGCGACCCTTGCCGTGCTCTTCCTCGACCTGGACGGCTTCAAGGGCGTCAACGACCGGTTCGGCCACGCCGAGGGTGACGACCTGCTCAAGACGGTGGCCTCCCGGTTGGTCAGCTGCGTGCGTGCGGCGGACTCGGTGGCCCGGCTCGGCGGCGACGAGTTCGCCGTCCTGCTCGAGGGCGTCGAGGACGTCGCCGAGCTCGACGCGCTCTGCCAGCGGCTGCTCGCCGCCCTGCGCCGGGAGATCCGAGTGATGGGCCACGAGGTCGTGGTCGGAGCCAGCATCGGCGTCGCCGTGGCGCTTCCGGACGACGACGCGGCCGGGCTGCTCCGCAACGCCGACATGGCGATGTACCGCGCCAAGGCACTGGGCAAGGACCGGTTCTTCGTCTACCAACCGTCGCTGCGCGAGGAGAACGTTCGTCGCCTCGAGCTGGTCGAGGCTCTGCGTCGCGGCATCTCGACCGAGCTCGTCGTGCACTACCAGCCGATCGTCGACCTCGTCGCCGAGGAGGTCCGCGGGGTCGAGGCCCTCGTGCGCTGGCAGCGGGGCGATGACCTCATCCCCCCCGACGCCTTCATCACTGCTGCCGAGGAGAGCGGGCTCATCATCGAGCTGGGGGAGCGGGTGCTCGACCGCGTCGTGGCGGATGCGCCGGCGATCGCGGCGGCTGCCGGCCGGCCGCTGATCTTCGGGGCCAACATGTCCGCCCATCAGCTGCGCGACCCGGCCTTCGTCGACCTGGTGGCCGCCGCGGTCGCGGCGCTTGGCGAGAACACGTTGCTGCTCGAGATGACCGAGACGGTAGTGGTCGCCGACGATGTGGAGACCGACATCGCCCTGCGCCGGCTGCGCGCTGCCGGTGCGAGGCTCGCGATCGACGACTTCGGGGTGGGGTTCTCCTCGATCGGCTACCTGCAGCACCTCCCCGTCGACACACTCAAGATCGATCGCAGCTTCATCCGGGACATCGCCAGCAACCAGCGGGCCGGCGCGCTCGTCGAGGCGATCCTGGTCATGGGCGCGGCTCTGGACCTGCGGGTGGTGGCCGAGGGCATCGAGCGGCCCGAGCAGGTCGAGCGGCTGCGCGCCGTCGGCTGCGCGCTCGGCCAGGGCTTCCTGTTCGGCGTACCCGCACCCGTGGACGACCTGGTCCGGGCGCTGCACTCGGACCCGGTCCGGCGGGACGCCCCGTCGCCCGCCTGAGCGCGGGTCCGACACGCGGGGACTGTGCTGCGGGGGCGCTTCGGGTTTACCGTGGCTACCTACGGTGACGTAACCGTAGGTACGCGGCCACACCCCGCGCCACCGCCTGCCCCGACCGACATTCCGACCGACATCCGCCCCGGAGGCCAGAGTGACCGTCCTAGGCGTACCCCCGCTGACCCAGACCGACCTGCTGCGCGAGCTCGAGCCCGTGGTCGAGGAGAACCTCGACCGGCACTTCACCGTCGCCAAGGACTGGATGCCGCACGAGTACGTGCCCTGGAGCGAGGGCCGCGACTTCGCCGGGGTTCTCGGCGGCGAGGCATGGGCGCCGGAGCAGTCGAAGATGTCCGACGTCGCCCGCACCAGCCTGATCGTCAACCTTCTCACCGAGGACAACCTGCCCAGCTACCACCACGAGATCGCCACCGTCTTCGGACGCGACGGCGCGTGGGGCACCTGGGTGCACCGGTGGACGGCGGAGGAGGGTCGCCATGCGATCGCGATCCGCGACTACCTGCTCGTGACGCGCTCGGTGGACCCCGAGGCGCTCGAGAACGCCCGGATGACCCACATGGCGGCAGGCTTCGAGTCGGCCAACCACGACGATCTGCTGCGGTCCCTGGCCTACGTCTCGTTCCAGGAGCTTGCCACCCGGATCTCGCACCGCAACACCGGCAAGATCACCAAGGATCCGGTCGGGGAGCAGCTGCTCGGCCGGATCGCGCTGGACGAGAACCTGCACATGCTCTTCTACCGGAACCTGCTGGGTGCCGCCCTACAGGTCGCCCCGAACCAGACGATGCGGGCGATCACGGAGGTCGTGAAGACCTTCGAGATGCCGGGCAGCTCCATCGAGGACTTCACCCGCAAGTCGGTGCAGATCGCGCTCTCGGGCATCTACGACCTGCGCATCCACCGCGACGACGTCCTGTCACCGGTGCTGCGGCAGTGGGGTGTCTTCGAGCTCGAAGGGCTCGACGAGCAGGGCGAGGAGGCTCGCACCGAGCTGGCGACCTTCCTCGAGGACCTGGACGAGGCGGCCAACCGGTTCGAGGAGAAGCGATCGGCCCACCACGAGAAGCTGCGGGCCCGGGGCCACGTGCCCGAGACCGTCTAGCCCCGTCTGGTCAGCCCTTCGCGTCCGACCACCGGCGCAGCACCGAGACGTCCGCGACGAAGCGCACACCGCTGCCCGAGGCCCACCGTGATGCGGTCGTGGCCAGGACCCCGGTGAGCAGTGCGGCGACCCGATCGCCGTCCTCCTCGCGGGCGTGCACCAGCAGCTCGTCGTGCAGGCACAGCACGATCTCGGCGCCCCCCGGAAGGGCGGCACGCACCGAGACCGCCCACATCTTGAACAGCTCGGCCGCGGCGCCCTGGACGACCGCGTTGCGCGCGAACCGCCCGCGCCCCGCCGCTGCTCCGGGGTCGACCGGCTGGGGCAGCGGCCACATCCGGACCCGCCGGCCGCCGTACGTGTGGACGTCGCGCCCGGCCGCCCCGGTCTCGTGTGCGGAGCGCAGGTAGCCCATCGCCACCGGGTAGGTGCGCTCCAGCCCGCGCAGCGCCTCGCCGGCCGCGCCGGAGGTCTGGCCGTACATCGCGGCCAGGACCGCCACCTTGGCCACCGGTCGCTCGACGCCGAGCCGGGCTGCGACCGGCGCGTAGAGGTCGTCGTCGGCGGTGGCGTCGGCCAGCGCCGGGTCGTGGGAGACCGCGGCCAGCACCCGCGGCTCGACCTGACCGAGGTCCGCGCGTGCCAGGACATGGCCCGGCTCGGCGACGACGGCAGGCCGCAGCTCGGCCGGCATGTTGTGCAGCCCGGCCGACGCGGTCATCCGCCCCGCGGCTCCGTCGCAGCCGGTCCAGGTTCCTCGCAGGCGACCGTCGGGACCCAGATCGCGGTCCAGCCAACCGAACCCGTACGTCGTCGCGATCCGTTCGGCCTTGCGCCAGTCGAGCAGCGCGGCCACCAGCGGGTGAGAGCCGCGGAACGGCTCCAACCGCCAGGACCGGGTGTCTGGTACGTCGATACCGACCCGGGTCAGCAGCTCGCGAACCTGTGCGGGGTTGCGCAGGTCGACGCCGTCGGCACCGATCACGAGATCCCGCACCGCGTCGTCCCGCGCCCGGCGGGTCCCCGCGGCCGCGGCGGCGTCCACGGGTCGGGCACCGACACGGTCCGACACGAGGCTCTCCGCCGTTGCCCGGTCGAGCGGCAGGCCGGCGATGCTCAGCTCGACGGCCAGCAGCTCGGCCGCCGACTCCGACCAGGCCGTGAGCAGGGCCAGCGGCGGGGAGCCGGGGGTGCGCCGGGGGTCCGGGCGTTCGGCGAGGGCCCGGGCGTGCCGGTCGTGGACGGTGAGCGCCGCCCGGGCCCAGCGGGCGGCGGCTGCGGCCGTCGGTGGCCCACTCTCCGACCAGCCCGGCCGCAGGAAGCCGTCGGCGCGGACCGGCTCGTCGGGATCGGCGGGGTCGCCCCCGTCGGCCCCGACGGCCAGGAGGTCCAGCTGGCCGGTCCGCGGCCGGTGGTCCGGGTCGAGCCCGGCGGCAGCGGCCCAGACGACGGAGGGGTCCTGGGTGTGGCCCCCGTGCAGCAGCATGTGGGTCGCGGCGACATCCCAGGACGCGCTGACCCGCAAGCCGGCCCGCACCAACGGTGCGGCGGCGGCCGCGCACCACCACACCAAGCGCGGCCGCAGCGTCTCGACGACCCGCACGACCTCGTCCAGTGGTACGCCGGGCAGCAGGGTCGTCCCGGTGGCCAGGCCCGCGCCGGCGCCATCTGCGCCCCACGCGAGCGCGACCGGGTCACCGGGCCGGACGCCGGCGTCTTGCAGGGTCCGCACCGCGTCACCGGCGACGGCGTCGTCGCACCCGCGGGAGGTCACCGGGCCATCGTGCCGGTCGCAGGGGACACCAGCCGGGTCGCTACCTGCCGGGACGCCGCGCGCGGTCTACCCTCGGGGCCGGACCGACGACGGGGAGACGACCCATGACGCAGCCGCAGGACCTCGAGGCCGCCGCGGCCGAGGTCGCCGAAGAGCTCGACCCGATCGTGGTCGAGCACGTCGAGGCCATCCGGGACCGGTTCGGGCTGCGCGGGCTGCGCGGCGCCCAGACCCTGATCGCCCGGGAGATCGCGGTCGCCGAGGGGGCGATCACCGAGCTGCCGTAGCGGGGCAGGGCACGGCGATGCCGTCACTCCTCGCCGCGGCGCAGGCGCTTGGTCTCGCCGCGGCGCTTCTTGGCCGCGATCCGGCGTTCCTGGGCACCCCGCGAGGGCCGGGTCGGGCGGCGGGCCTTCGGCGGCGGGGCGGTCGCGTCGCGCAGGACCGCGGCCAGGCGGGTCCGGGCGGCCCGTCGGTTGAGCAGCTGCGAGCGGTGCTCCGCGGCCACGACCGTGAGCACCCCGTCGACCAGACGCTCGGCAAGGGCCGCGAGCGCCCGCGTCTTCAGGACCGGGCCCAGCGCGCTCGAGCCAGCCAGGTCGTAGGAGAGCTCCACCCGGCTGTCGGTCGTGTTCACCGACTGTCCGCCGGGCCCGGAGGCACGGGAGAACCGCCAGCGCAGCTCGCGCTCTGGGACGAGGACGCCGCGGCGCACCTCGAGACCGTCGCTCACCGGTCCATCATCCCGACCGCCGCCACCACGTTCGGTCCCCAGACCTGCGCGACCGGCCCCGTTACCGGACCGTGACCTGCTACCGTGTTCCGACCGCGCACGGCGCGGTTCCTTCCGACGGCACCGCCGAGTCCTGCCCACCGTCGCGAGGCCCTGCGGATCGATGTGGGCAGGAGTGGGGGACCCACTTCGGGCGGGGTGACCGCACCTGGTCGCCACGTCCTTGGGGTGAAGCCGCAGACCGCGGCCAGGCATCTCTCTCGCCTGAACCCGACAGCTCACCTCGCAGGCGGCGAGAGGGACACCCATGGCGCAGCGCGCGCAGAATCGGCCCGGCACGCCCACTCGCGGGCGCCATCGCCGGTCCCGGAACCACACTCGCACCCTCGGCCTGGCGACGGCCCCCCTCGTCGCGGCCATCCCGTTCGCAGTGGGGGCGGGCTCCGCTTCCGCCTCGTCGACCGCGTGGGATCGCCTCGCGGGCTGCGAGAGCGGTGGCAACTGGCACATCGACACGGGCAACGGCTACTACGGCGGCCTGCAGTTCGCCGACGGCACCTGGGACGGCAACGGCGGCGACAAGTACGCCTCCCGCGCGGACCTGGCGAGCCGGGCGGAGCAGATCGTCGTGGCCGCGAAGGTCCTCGACTCGAGCGGCTGGTCCCCGTGGCCGGCCTGCTCGAGCCGCCTGGGACTGGACAGCGCGGACCGCCGCGATGCCCTGGCGCTGGCGGACGACCTCCGCGCGCAGCTCAGCGGCGGCCAGACCGGTGGCGACAGCACCAGCGCGGACACCACCCGGGTCAGCACCGACGGGGAGCGGGCCTCCCGGAGCTCGGTGCGGCAGGCACCGGCTCGCCACCACCACCAGCACGCCGCCAAGCACCGCAGGGCGGGCTCGGCCGCCGACGCCTACGTCGTCCGGAGCGGCGACACCCTCTCGGGCATCGCCCGCTCGAAGCACGTGGCCGGCGGGTGGCAGCACCTGTACAAGATCAACCGGCACACGATCGGCTCGAACCCCGGCCTGATCCGCCCGGGTCAGCACCTGCAGCTGGGCTGATCCGCTGCTGCCCCGGCCCCCCGGAAGTCCGGTCAGGGGCCGGGGTAGCAGCGCCCCGTGCCGAGCAGCTCGAGGCCCCGCCGGTCGCCGGCGTGGTAGCTCGCCAGCGGGTAGCTGTTGGTGTCGAACATGACCTGGAACGGGTCGGTGGCGTGCGCCAGGCCGACCAGGTGGCCCAGCTCGTGCAGCAGCACCGCCCGGGCCTTGTCCTGCTGGCCGCTGCTCAGCTGCTGGGTCAGCGCCGGCGCGTTGAAGACTGCCAGCCCACTGACGTAGCGCTCATCGGCGCCGGAGCCGAACGGGTCGGGACCGGCCCGGCCGAGGATCTGCGGCGTGAGCATCGAGGTCTCCGCGGGGGAGGACCAGGCAACAAGCACCGGCGCCCATCGGTCGCCGTACCGGCCGGGCTGGTACGCCGGCCGGTCCGGGTCCGGCGCCTCCTCGGTGACTCCGTCGTCGACGAACTGCAGCCCGGTGTCCGCGCCGAGCTCGCCCAGAACAGAGATCAGCAGCGACCGGCCGCCTGGTGGTTCGCCGTCCGGTCGGACCACGACGTGCACCTGCCGGCAGGGGTCCCAGGCGACCGGGGAGCCGTCCGGATGGATGGCGAGGAACGCGTAACCGCCGGATCCCGCCGGTGCGAGCGCGGGCCGGCCCAGGGGATGGTCAGCGACGCCGAGCGGCGGGCGGGAGGGCAGGTCGACGCCCGGCCGGTGTCCGGGCGGGGCGACCGCCGCCCGCAGCTGGGCGCAGCCGCTCAACGAGCCGGAGAGCACGAGCAGCGTGAGCAGCGCCAGGGCCCCGGCGACCGGCCGCGGTGCGCCGCCAGAGCGCTCGGACCGGTCCACCTCGCTGTCATCGGCAGGCCTGCCCACCGACCGGAGACGGCCGATCGGTGGACAAGATCACGACGTGCCCCGAGTGGGATTCGAACCCACACTGAATGGTGTTTGAGACCATCGGCTCTGCCAGTTGGCCTATCGGGGCGCGCGACGGTGTCTTCGATGTCGCCGGTCGGACATCATGCCATCCGTCGATAGGGTCCCCTGCGTGGTAACGGGCGGGCGGGTCGTCATCGCGGAGGACGAGGCGCTGATCCGGATGGACCTGCGCGAGATGCTCGAGGAAGAGGGATACCAGGTCCTCGCCGAGGCTGCTGACGGCGAGGAGGCCGTCGCGCTGGTGACCCAGCATCGACCCGACCTGGCGATCCTGGACGTGAAGATGCCCCTGTTGGACGGCATCTCGGCCGCCGAACGGATCGCTGCGGCGCGGATCGCGCCGGTGGTCATGCTCACCGCCTTCTCCCAGCGTGAGCTGGTCGAGCGGGCCCGGGACGCGGGCGCGATGGCCTACCTCGTCAAGCCGTTCAGCAAGGCAGACCTGGTCCCCGCCATCGAGATGGCGATGGCGCGGTACGACGAGCAGTCGACGCTCGAACGCGAGGTCGCCGACCTTCGCGAGCGGCTCGAGGTGCGCAAGGTCGTCGACCGGGCCAAGGGCCTGCTGCAGGCCCGGCACGGGCTGGACGAGGCGGCGGCGTACCGCTGGATCCAGCGAGCCTCGATGGACCAGCGCACGAGCATGAGGGCGGTCGCCGAGCTGGTGGTCGGCGAGCTGGCGGGACCGGCAGGCCCCTAGCCGGGGCTCCGGGCCGGGCCGAGGCACAGCCGGGCCAGGTCACGACTTGGCAACGACGGCCCGGCGGATCGGTCCGATGACGCGCAGCACCGCGCTGGGGTTCGATAGGTTCCTGCGAATCAGGTGCGAGCCTGCGCGGCCATCCCCCGGCCGCGACCCTTCCAAAGGAGATGGTTCATGATCCGCCCCACCCCAATCTGGCGGTCTGTTGCGGTCCTGGGCGTCGCGGGTCTGATGCTGACCGCGTGCGGTGGCAGCAGCGGCGGCACGGCCAAGACAACGAACTCGCCCAAGGCCTCGACGGCTGCGAAGGGCGACGGGACCCTCAAGATCGGGACGCTGCTTCCGCAGACCGGGTCGCTCGCGTTCCTCGGCCCACCCGAGTTCGCCGGCGTCAAGCTCGCGATCCAGGACATCAACGCCGCTGGCGGCGTCCTGGGCAAGCAGGTCACGGAGACCGACTCGGACTCGGGTGACACCTCGACCGACACCGCGTCGCAGTCGGTGGACCGACTGCTCTCCAACAACGTCGACGCGATCGTGGGCGCGGCGTCGTCCAGCGTCTCCCTGTCGGTGATCGACAAGATCACCGGGGCCGGAGTGCTGCAGATCTCGCCGGCGAACACGTCGGACGAGCTGACCAGCTACGCCGACAAGGGCCTGTACTTCCGGACGGCTCCGCCGGACGTGCTGCAGGGCCGTGTCCTGGGCGACCTGATCGCCTCGGACGGCAACTCGACCCTGGGCATCCTGGCGCTGCAGGACTCGTACGGCACCGGGCTCGCGGACAACGTCACCAAGTCGTTCGAGTCCTCGGGCGGCAAGGTCGTCCAGAAGGTCATCTACGACCCCAAGGCGGCGTCCTTCGCCACCGAGGTCGGGAAGATCAAGGCGGCTGACCCCGAGGCCATCGCGGTCATCGCCTTCGACGAGACGAAGAAGATCATCCCCGAGCTGGTCAAGCAGGGCATCGGCCCGGCCAACAAGAAGATCTACTTCGTCGACGGCAACGTCGGCGCCGACTACTCGAAGGACTTCCCGAAGGGCACCCTCAAGGGTGTCAAGGGGACGAACCCGGGTGTCGTCGCGAATGACGCCTTCAAGGCGCGCCTGAAGACGATCGACCCGAAGCTGGACGCGTACACCTACGGTCCCGAGGCCTACGACGCGACGATCGTCGTCGCGCTGGCCGCCGAGGCCGCGGGCGACGACTCCGGTACGTCGATCGCTTCGAAGATGCAGGAAGTCAGTGCGGGTGGCACGAAGTGCACCACCTTCAAGGACTGCGACGCGATGATCAAGGCCGGCAAGGACATCGACTACGACGGTGTCAGCGGGCCGATCGAGTTCAACGACAAGGGTGACCCCAGCGAGGCCACCGTCAGCATCTACCAGTTCGGCGACGTCAACATCGCCAACTACGTCGAGGGCAAGAGCGGCAAGATCTGACGCTCTCCTGACACCGCGAAGGGCCCGGCCTCACGGCCGGGCCCTTCGTCGTCGCTGGGGTGGGGCGGGCTTGGCTGGCCTCTGGATTGAGCGGCGGCCCCGCGCTGCTGTCCCTCCATTGTGGGTTGCGGTCAGGTCAAGGGCGGCTTGGGATGAGAGCGGTGGGCTGCTCCGACTGCCTTACTGGCCGGCGTTCCACGGCTCCGCGACACATCTGGTGCCGAGATGTGCGGGTGTGGTCGCGACGGTGGCTCTGCCGCCACACCGTCACTGGTTGTGTCGCGGGCTCGTTGCTTGGTCAGGCCTTGGCCAGGGTGCCGAGGTAGAGCTCGATGACCTTCGGGTCGTTGGCCAGGTCCTTGCCCGACCCGGTGTACGCGTTGCGGCCCTGGTCGAGGACGTACCCGCGGTCGCAGATCTGCAGGCAGCGCCGGGCGTTCTGCTCCACCATGATCACCGAGACGCCGGCCCGGTTGATCTGCCGGGTGCGCACGAACACCTCGTCCTGCAGGGCGGGGGACAGGCCGGCCGAGGGCTCGTCGAGCAGGAGGACCGACGGCTCCATCATCAGCGCGCGCCCCATCGCGACCATCTGGCGCTCGCCGCCGGACAACGAGCCGGCCCGTTGCGCGCGGCGGTCGCCCAGGGCCGGGAACAGACCGGTCACGAACTCGAAGGACTTCTTGAACTTCTTGGGGTCCTGGTAGACCCCCATCTGCAGGTTCTCCTCGATGGTCAGGCTCGGGAAGACGTTGTTGGTCTGGGGAACGAACCCGACCCCCTTCGACACCAGCTGGTTCGCCTTGGCGTTCGTGATGTCGTCGCCGCGCAGCGTGACCGCGCCCTCGGAGATGCGGACGAGACCGAAGATGGCCTTGAGGAGCGTGGACTTCCCCGCGCCGTTGGGACCGATGATCCCGACCAGCTCGCCGTCGTTCACGTAGAAGTCGCAACCGCTCAGGATGTTGACCCCCGGCACGTAGCCGGCGGTGATCTCGTCCGCGCGCAGCAGGGCATCACGCGCTGCGTCCACGTGGGCGCTCCGGTCGCCTCGCACGATCTCCCGGGTACCGGCTCCCGCTGGCTGTTGCACCGCGGTGCCGTCGTCGTCGGTACTCACTGCTGCTCCTCTTGCTCGGCCCGCTCGCGCTCGAGGGCTTCCTCGGCCTCGGCCAGTACCTGCTGCTCGTCCTCCTCGGTGAGAGGCGCGTCGTGGTGCGAGCCGAGGTAGGCGTCGATCACACGCTGGTCGCCCATCACCGAGTCCGGCGGGCCCTCGGCGATGATCTGACCCTGCGCCATGACGATGACCCAGTCCGAGATGTCGCGGACCATGTCCATGTCGTGCTCCACGAAGAGCACGGTCATGCCGTCCTCGCGCAGGTCCTTCACGTGCCCGAGCAGCGACTGCGTCAGCGCCGGGTTCACTCCGGCCATCGGCTCGTCGAGCATCACCATCTCGGGCCCGACCATGAGAGCCCGGGCCATCTCCAGCAACTTGCGCTGGCCGCCGGACAGGCTGCCGGCGAAGTCCTCCCGCTTGGTGTCGAGCTTGAACCGGGCCAGCAGGTCATCGGCCCGCTCCGTGATCTCCTGCTCCTGGCCGCCCCACAACCCACGGAACAGGGCGGTGAAGACGTTCTCGCCCTTCTGGCCGGTGGCGCCGAGGCGCATGTTCTCGATCACGGTGAGCTTGGAGAGCGCCTTGGTGAGCTGGAAGGTGCGCACCATGCCGAGCCGGGCGACCTTGTGCGCGGCGACTCCCTTGAGGGAGTTGCCCTCGAAGGTCCAGCTGCCCTCGTCGGGCTGGTCGAAGCCGGTGAGCAGGTTGAAGAACGTCGTCTTGCCGGCGCCGTTGGGGCCGATCAGCGCGGTGATCGCCCCGCGCTGGATCTCGACGTGCTCGACGTCCACGGCAGCGAGACCGCCGAAGTGCCGCTTGATGTCGTCCGCGACCAGGATCGCGTCGGGCTTCTTGGCTCCCGGGACGTGCGGGACGTCACGCAGGGCCGCGATCGCCGCGTCCTTGCGGCCGCGCCGGCTGCCCGCCTCGGCGACCGAGGTTGCTGCGGCGGGTGGCGTGGTGGGCTCGTCAGCGGGCATCGAGCGCGATCTCCCTCCGGTCGCCGAAGATCCCCTGGGGACGGAAGATCATCAGCAGCATGAGCAGCAGGCCCACCAGCATGAAGCGGATCTGGCCGGTCTGCGTGGTCGTGATGACCGAGTGCGAGATGTAGCCCGCGTCGATCGCCTCGTTCAGGATGTTGTCGGTCAGCGAGAGGATCACCCAGAAGATCATGGCGCCGACGACGGGGGCACCGACGCGCGCGGCGCCACCGAGGATGAGGATCGTGTAGGCGAAGAACGTCGTGTCGGTGCCGAAGATGTCCGGCTGGATCGAGTTCTGCCCGAGTGCGTAGATGAACCCACCGAGGCAGCCGAGCACACCACCGATGATCAGGCTCTGCATCTTGTACGCGTAGACGTTCTTGCCGAGGCTGCGCACGGCGTCCTCGTCCTCACGGATCGCCTTGAGCACCCGACCCCACGGGCTGCGCATGAGCAGGAAGACGATCAGGCAGGAGACCGCGATCAGGACCCAGCCGACGGTGAGCACCCACATCTCGCGCTCGTGGAAGCCGAAGCTGCCGATGTGGTAGTAGCGGACCGGGTAGGGGTTGTGGGCGTAGAAGTCGCTGGAGAACGACTGGCGGCCGTCGGAGCCTCCGAACACGTTCTGGAACGTCACCGACCGCACGGTGAGCCGGATGATCTCGGCCGCCGCGATCGTCACGATGGCGAGATAGTCGGCACGTAGTCGCAGGGTCGGTATGCCCAGCAACAGCGCGAGCACGACGGCACCAGCCAGGCCGGTCAAGACGCCCACCCACAGCGGCCAGCCGTAGGTCTGGACGATGACGGCCAGGCCGTAGGCCGCGACGGCCATGAAGGCGGACTGCCCGAAGTTCAGCAGGCCGGTGTAGCCGAAGTGCACGTTGAGACCGATGGCGGCGAGGGCGAACACGACCGTCTGCAGTCCGACGGCGGCCTCGAGCGCGTTGACGATGATCCGGGTCCAGTCCACGGTCTGCTCCTGCCTCTCTCAGCCGACTCGCTGTGCGCGGCCGAGGATGCCCTGTGGCCGGACCAGGAGGATCACGATCAGGATGCCCAAGGCACCGACGTTCTTCAGCTCGGGCGGGATCCACAACGTCGACACCGAGATGAACATGCCGACCACAAGGCTGCCGACCAGGGCACCGTATGCCGTCCCGAGACCGCCCAGTGTGACGGCAGCGAAGATCAGCAGCAGGATCTGGAAGCCCATCTGGAACGTGATGCCCTGGGCGAGTCCGAGCAGGATGCCGGCGAGCCCAGCCAGCATCGCTCCGACCACCCAGACCACCCGGATGACCCGGTCGACGTCGATGCCCGAGGCCGAGGCCAAGGCCGGGTTGTCCGAGACCGCGCGGGTCGCCTTGCCGATTCGAGTGCGTAGCAGCGCGACGATCGTCGCCAGGAGAACAACGACGGCAACCGCCATCGAGAGGTAGTCGCGCACCGCGAGGTCGATGGGGCCGAGGCTGATGCCCTTCTGCCCCTGGTAGTCGGGGAACTGACGGGTGTTGCCGGTGAACAGGTAGAGGAAGAAGTAGCGCAGGAAGATCGACAGCCCGATCGAGACGATCATGGCCGCGATCAGGCCGGTGCCGCGCCGGCGCAGCGGTCTCCACAACCAGGCGTCGTTCAGCCAGCCGAAACCGGCGCAGACCAGCAGGGCGATGATCGCGGCGGGGAAGAACTGGAAGCCGCCGAAGTCCGGCAGGAACGGCAGGTTCCCGGTGCTGACCCACCAGGTCACGATGGCGCCCAGGGTGACGAGCTCGCCGTGCGCGAAGTTGGTGAGCCCCGTCGTACCGAAGATGAGCGACAGTCCCACCGCTGCCAGCGCGATGATCAAGCCGAACCGCAGGCCTTCCGCGGCCAGCTGGGCGGCCTGGCTCCAGTCACCCTGGACCTTGCGTTCGCTCTTGCCGAGGGGGAAGAGCACCGGTTTGTCCTGGCCCTCGAGGACCGGGACCTTGAGGGACTGCTTCTTCTCGTCGGTGAGGTTCACGCCCTTGGGCAGCGTCTTCACGTCGATGGACACCGTGTAGGTCGCGGGCTTGGGGACGGGCACCGTCCACCGGCCGTCCTTGTCACTGGTCACCGTCTTGCTGAAACCCGCCGGCCCCTTGACCGTGACGGACACGCCCTCGTAGCTCACCTTCTGGTTGTGCTTGTCGAGCTGGAACAGGAAGCCGAAGATCGACTCGCCTTCCGCAGAGGCAGGGATCGCCGCCACACCGAGCACCACGAACAGTGCCGAGAGCAGGGTCGCGAGAAAGAGCGCCACTCTCGTGCGCACCAGAGCACCTCCGGGGTGGGGGGCGTTGCGGGGACGTGCGGCTCATCGGGTGGGCGGGAGCATAGTGCCCGGGGTGGCGCGGAGAGTGCAGGACGGGCAGGAGCGGGGGACCGGTTCAGCCGCGGGTCGTCCGGGATGATCCTTTCTCGCTGATCGTCTCGCGCCCCGGGGCCGGACAGGCGTAAGGTCCGGCCTCGGCTGTGCGGGGCGGCCACTCTCGGGGGTCGAGAGCGCGGACGTGCGCCCCCACACGCCCGCCGAGCCGAGGAGGTGCGGTGTCCCGACCCGCTGTCGTCGTCCGAGACGCCCAGGAGGACGACCTGCCCGCCCTGCTGCAGATGTGGTCCGAGCTACGCGACCTCGCTGGCCGGATGGAGCGACTGATGCCCGCCGCCGACGACGAGGCCATGCGCAAGCTGCTGGTGGACGTCGACAACGACCCCTACTCGCGTGCACTCGTGGCCGTCGTCGATGACGAGGTGGCCGGCATCGTGCTGCTGAGCGACACCCCCTACGCCCCGCTGTTCGACCAGCGGGCCGTCAACGCGCACTACCTCCACGTCCGCGAGGGGTTCCGCCGGCGGGGAGTCGGCAAGGCCCTGCTGGCTGCGGCGGTGGCTTTCGCGGAGGAGACCGGCGCCGAGCACGTCATGACCAGCGTGCTGCCGCAGCTGCGCGAGACCCAACGCTTCTACGCGCGGCTGGGCATGAGCCCTGTCGTCGTACGCCGGTCCGCGCCCGTCAGCATGCTCCGCCGGCGGCTCTCGGCCTCGGGCGGTGCGTCCGTGACCGACAGCCTGCTCGCCCGGCGGCGCACCCTGCGCCGGGTCCGCGCCGCGGTGGCTCGGGTCACCGACTGACGGTTGGCGGTCCGGCGCCAGGTGTCGGCGCCAGGTGTCAGGCGTCCGGCGCGGCGTCGCGAAGCAGGCAGCTGATCCGCGATGTGCACACGGCGCGACCCTGGTCGTCGACGATCTCGACCTGCCATGACGCGGTGCTGCGGCCCAGGTGCAGGGCGCGCGCCGTCCCGGTCACGGTTCCGGACCGGACCGCCCGGTGGTGGGTCGCATTGATGTCGAGACCGACTGCCACCCGGTCGGGACCCGCGTGCAGGACCGACCCCAACGACCCTAGGGTCTCGGCGAGCACCACCGACGCGCCACCATGGAGCAGGCCGTAGGGCTGGGTGTTGCCTTCGACCGGCATGGTCGCGACCAGTCGATCCGTGGCGAACTCGGTGATGGCGATGCCCATCCGCTCGATGAGGGTTCCCGCCCCCATGGCGTTCACCCGGCGGAGCACATCGGCGGTCGACTCGGGCGCTTCGGACTGCTCCGTCATGCCCGCGATCGTAGGCACCGGCCGGGTCGCGGTGTCGGGCGGTCCGACTAGGGTCGACGGGTGGCACAGAGGACCGAGCAGGCCCGGGACAAGCTGTTGCTCCTGGACGGTCACTCCCTGGCCTACCGCGCGTTCTACGCGCTTCCCGTCGAGAACTTCTCCACGACGACGGGGCAGCCGACCAACGCGGTCTACGGCTTCACCTCGATGCTCATCAACCTGCTCCGCGACGAGACGCCGACCCACATCGCCGTCGCGTTCGACGTATCCCGTCAGACCTTTCGCTCCGAGCTGTACACCGACTACAAGGCCAACCGTTCGAGCAGCCCGGCCGACTTCAAGGGCCAGGTCGACCTCGTCAAGGAGATCCTTACCGCGCTGCGGATCCCGTCGCTCGAGGCCGACGGCTACGAGGCGGACGACGTCATCGCCACCGTGACCGCTCGCGCCGAACGCGAGGACTTCGACGTGCTGATCTGCACCGGGGACCGTGACGCGCTGCAGCTGGTGAGCGATCGCGTCACGGTGCTCTACCCGCGCAAGGGCGTCTCGGACATGTGGCGGTTCACGCCGGCCCACGTGGAGGAGAAGTACGGGCTCACGCCCTCGCAGTACCCCGACTTCGCCGCCCTGCGCGGTGACCCCAGCGACAACCTGCCGAACATCCCCGGGGTCGGGGAGAAGACGGCCACGAAGTGGATCGTGGAGTTCGGCGACCTCGACCAGCTCGTCGCGCGGGTGGACGAGGTGCCCGGCAAGGCGGGGGACGCCCTGCGAGCGCACCTCGCCCAGGTCGTGCAGAACCGGCAGCTTACCGAGCTCGTGCGCGAGGTACCCATCGAGGTCATGCCGGGCGACCTCGCCCGGACCAACTGGGAGCGCGACGAGGTCGCGAAGGTCTTCGACGCGCTCGAGTTCCGCGTGCTGCGCGACCGGCTGTACCAGACCGTCGACTCGGCCGCGCCGGAAGCGGAGGAGGGTTTCGAGGTCTCCTTCACGATCCTCGGCCCGGGCGAGGTGGCGCCCTGGCTGGATGCGCACGCCCGCAGCGGGGCGCGGACCGGGGTGCACATCTCCGGGTTCTGGGCTGCTGGCACCGGGGATGTCACCGGGGTGGCCCTGGCCACCGGTGACGGAGAGGGCGGCTGGTTCGTCCCCGCCGAGCTCGGCGAGGACGACGAACGCGCCGTCGCGGCCTGGCTTGCCGACGAAACGGTCCCGAAGGCGCTGCACGACGCCAAAGGCCCCTCGCTGGCGTTCGCGGCCCGCGGGTGGGAGCTCGCCGGCGTGACCAGCGACACCGCGCTCTCGGCGTACCTCGCTCGACCCGACCAGCGCAGCTACGACCTCGCCGACCTGGCGCTGCGCTACCTGCGCCGTGAGCTGCGGGCCGAGGGAGGCGAGGAGGCGGCCGGCCAGCTGGAGTTCGGGCTCGACGGCGGTGACGACACGGCGGCCGCGGAGTCCGATGTGCTGCGGGCGCGGGCCGTTCTCGAGCTGGCCGACGCTCTGGACACCGAGCTCGAGGCGAAAGCGGCGACCCGGCTGCTGCGCGACGTCGAGCTGCCGCTGGTCCGGGTGCTGGCCGGCATGGAACGGGCCGGCATCGCCGTCGACACCGAGCACCTCGGGGCACTCGAGTCGCAGTTCGGCGGCATGGTCAAGGACGCCGCCGACGAGGCCTACGCCGTCATCGGCCAGGAGATCAACCTCGGCTCGCCCAAGCAGCTGCAGGTGCTGCTCTTCGACGAGCTCGGCATGCCCAAGACCAAGCGCACCAAGACGGGGTACACGACCGATGCCGACGCCCTGCAAGGGCTGTACGCCGAGACCGGGCACCCGTTCCTGGCCGCGATCCTGCGTCACCGGGACGCGACTCGGCTCAAGGTGACGGTCGACGGGCTGCTCAAGACGGTGCGCGACGACGGTCGCATCCACACCACGTTCAACCAGATGATCGCGGCCACCGGACGGCTGTCCTCGACCGACCCGAACCTGCAGAACATCCCGATCCGCACCGAGGAAGGCCGACGGATCCGCCTGGCGTTCGTGGTCGGCCAGGGCTACGAGTCGTTGCTCACCGCGGACTACAGCCAGATCGAGATGCGGATCATGGCCCACCTCTCGGAGGACGCGGCGCTGATCGAAGCGTTCCAGTCCGGCGAGGACCTGCACGCGTTCACGGCCTCGCGGGTGTTCGGGGTCGAGCCGGGCGATGTCACGATCGAGCAGCGCGCCAAGATCAAGGCGATGTCCTACGGCCTGGCCTACGGCCTGTCCGCGTTCGGGCTCTCCCGCCAGCTCGGCATCGGAACCGACGAGGCCAAGGGTCTGATGGACGAGTACTTCCTGCGGTTCGGCGGGGTCCGCGACTACCTGCGCGACGTGGTCGGCGAAGCGCGCAAGACCGGCTTCACCGAGACCGTCCTCGGGCGCCGGCGCTACCTGCCGGACCTGACCAGCGACAACAGGCAGCGTCGCGAGATGGCCGAGCGGATGGCGCTCAATGCCCCGATCCAGGGGTCGGCGGCCGATCTGGTCAAGGTCGCGATGCTCGGGGTGGACCGGGCGCTGGCCGGGGAGGGGCTGCGCAGCCGGGTGCTGCTCCAGGTGCACGACGAGCTGGTCCTCGAGGTCGCGCCGGGGGAGCGCGCGGCGCTCGAGGCCCTGGTGCGCCGGCAGATGGCCGCCGCCGCCGACCTCGCCGTACCGCTGGACGTGTCCGTCGGCGTGGGCCGCACCTGGCAGGACGCCGGTCACTGACCCCCTGAGCGTGGTGGCCGCGCACAGCGGGTGAACGGCCGCTGACGCTCCGAAGCGTTTCCGGGATGCCGGTTCCGTCCCGAACGTCCTCGACATACGGTCGGGTGGTTTCGTCCGGCAAACGGGGAAGGCACCTCCGCATGCGACTCGGCCCGATCCGGCCCGCGGCTGCCGCCTTGGCGGCCGGCCTGCCGGTGCTGCTGGTCGGCATGCTGACGAGTCACGCTCCGAGCGGCCAGCAGGCGAACGCGGACACCGTCCGCACCCACCTGGTCGCCCCGCCGGCCAGCTCGCTGCACCAGCCGGGCGGCCTCGACGCGGCACTGGACGGCGCGCACCCGCCGACCGACCCCCTGGTCGAGATCGTCGACGCCACGGGTGGACCCGGCAGCGGCACCGATCGCGGTGTACCCATCCGGGTGACCGGCACCGCCCTGCCGGCCCGGGTGCTGCTCGCCTACCGGGTGGCTGCCGCGGACCTGCGGGCCAGCGACCCGGCCTGCCATCTGCCCTGGTACCTGCTGGCCGGCATCGGTCAGGTGGAGTCCGGTCAGGCGTACGGCGGCGCGGTGGACCGGCACGGGCGGACCCTGAACCCGATCCTGGGGCCGGTCCTCGACGGGACCGGTGACTTCGCCGCGATCCCCGACACCGACAACGGCCGGTGGGACGGCGACAAGACCTGGGACCGCGCCGTCGGGCCGATGCAGTTCATCCCGTCGTCATGGTCTGTCTGGGGCCGCGACGGAGACGGCGACGGCGTCGCGGACCCGTCCGACATCGACGACGCGGCCCTGGCCACGGCGTCCTACCTGTGCGCGGGAGACCGGGACCTGCGCAACATCAAGGACGAGCGCAGCGCGATCTTCAGCTACAACCACTCCTGGGACTACGTCGACCTCGTCGTGGCCTGGGCCACGGCCTTCGAGCACGGCACCACCGTCGTGGTCGGCGGCGCCGGGACGGCCGGCCCAGGGTCGGGGCGCGGCGGCGCGGGTGGAGCCGGCGGAGCGGGCGGAGGGACCGTGGCCGGTACGCCGGTGGCACTCCCGTCCGACGTCCCCGTCGCCGTCCAGCCGGCGCCGATCCAGCCGCCCCCGTCGGCGGCTCCGCCGGAGGGCGCCACGACACCGGCGTCGGGTGCCTCGCCCGCGCCGGCACCGATCGGAGCCGATCCCACCCCGAGCGGATCGCCGTCGGCCACGCCGACCGCCTCTCCGTCGCCCACTTGCCCGACGCCGAGCGACTCGCCCTCGGGTACGGCGACGCCGACCGACACGCCGTCACCGACCGAGACGCCCACCCCCGACCCGAGTGGGAGCCCGTCGCCCACCGGCTCGCCGACCGACCCGATCGACCCCTGCGTGACGCCGACCGTTCAGCCCGGCGGCTGAGGCTGCCCGTTTTCTGCCGAAACTGGACGCGGTCCCGCGTTCACCTGGTAGAAACACGCTCGACCCTCCTGGCTACCGACCGGTAACCGTCTCGGGTCCGGGCCTGCCGACCCGGCGAGGCCCGCCTGCCGCTCCTGTCTGGAGACCCATGTCCCGACGCCTGCGCGGGTGGACGCTGGCGGTTGTCGCCGCGCTGCTCCCGCTCCCCGCTGTGCTGCCGGCCCTGCCCGCCGCTGCCGCTACGCCGATCCACGACTCCGGGGCCACGGCGAACGGCGCGTGGGTGCTGGACGCGCCCGCCGACTTCAACGGCACGCTGCTGGTGTGGTCGCACGGGTACACGTTCACCCCGGTGGGTGCGGCGGACGCCCCGACGGCGGCGACGCGGGACGCGCTGCTGGGCCAGGGCTACGCGCTGATCGGGTCGTCGTACGCCGCCGGTGGCGCCGGCTGGGCGACGGCAGAGGGCGTCCGGGCCGGGGTGGAGGCGGTCGCGACCGCCCGCCGCGAGCTGGGCGATCGGGTGCAGCACGTGTATGCGTGGGGCAACAGCCTCGGCGGCCTGATCACCCAGATGCTCGCCGAGTCGCGACCGGACTTGGTCGACGGGGTGGCGCCGCTCTGCGGGGTGCTGGCGGGCACGAACAAGAACCTCGACCTGGCGCTGGACCTGTCGGTGGCGGTGAAGGTCTTCTGGTACCCGAAGCTGCAGCTCACCGGATACGCGAGCGCGGCCGACGCGCAGGCCAACGTCGACGCGGCGATGGTGTCGATCCTCGGCCGGCTGGCAGATCCGGCGAAGCAGCCCGGCACGGTCGCCCGGTTGCTCGGCCTGACGGCGCTGACGGCGGCGTCGGCGAAGACGCAGAACTTCTCCGGCGCGACCCTGAACTCGTCGGTCGCCGCCGCGGTCGAGACGATCCAGACGGCGCTGACCTACAGCACGGTCGGCCGTTACGACATCGAGCAGCGGGTCGGGGGCAACCCGTCGAGCAACATCGGCGTCGACTACCGCAACCGGGTGACCCCGGCTGCGACGGCGCGGTTCACGGCGTTCGGGTTCTCCGCCGGACTGCTCAAGGCGTACTCGCGGACCTTGCAGACCTACAGCAAGCGCGTCGCACCCGACAAAGCAGCACGCAAGGCGGCCTACGGGCTGGGTAACCCCTTGGGCACCCTGACCGACCCGACGGTGACGATGCACACGCAGTACGACCCCCTGGTCATCGTGCAGAACGAGGCGGTGTTCGTCGACCGGGTGGGCATCGCCGGGCGGGCCGCCCTGCTGCACCAGCTGTGGGTGTCCCCGCCGGCGACCTACGCCGACGGCAGCCCCAGCGTTGCGAACGACGGCGCTCCTTACGGTGCCGGCCACTGCAGCTTCAGCACCGACAACTACGTGGCCGCGGTGTCGACCCTGGACCACTGGGTCCGCACCGGCAGCTACCAGGCACCGGCCGAGACCGGCGGCTTGCGCACCTCCCTGTCCGTGCCCGTGTGGCCGGCCCACTAGAAGGACGACGACCATGCGACGCACGCTCGTGACCGGCGGCCTGCTGGCGGTCTTCGCCGCCCTGCTCGCCCAGTTCGGCGGGGCCCTCGGGCTCGAGGAGATCCGCTCGGCGCTCCTCGGCGCCGCCTTGGGCGCCGCCCTGGGGCTCGTTCCCGGCAACGACGCGGCGATGCCGCGCGCGGTCGGCTTCCTGGTGGGCTTCGCCCTCGGCTGGATCGGCTACGCGCTGCGTGCCGGCGTGCTGCCCGACACCGGCTCCGGTCGCGCGGTGGCGGCGTTCCTGGTCCTCGCGGTCCTGACCGGCGTCTGCGCGGCCACCCTCGGGTGGATGCCGTTGTGGAGCGGCCTGCTCGGCATCGCCGCCATCGCCGGTGCCTACGAGTTCGCCTTCGGTCTGGACCCGACAGCGTTCACGACCGAGTCGGTCACGGCAGCCACGACGGTGCTGCTCGCCGCCGCGGTCGGCTTCCTGGTCGGCGCGGTCGCCGGGGCGTTCGTGCCCGACGACGGTGAGACCCGCGAGCACCGGCCGGAGGCGACCGGGCCGTCCGAACCGTCAGTGCCGAGCAGCCGCGAGAGCGACAACGCCGGCGTCCAGATCCTCGACAAGCCCGCGGAGGCCTGAGCCATGAGCCCGACCACCACCTCCCGGGGCGGGGCCTCCCGACGGCGCAAGCAGGTCCTCGCCGGAACGGCGCTGGCCGCGGCCGCGACCCTCGCCCTCGCCGGCCCGATCGCGTCGGCCCTGGCCGCGAGCGACGGGCCCCCCGTCGTCGCGACCTCCGAGACGGTCAAGGCTGACCTCAAGGCCGACGGGTCGCTGGACGTCGCTCGGCTGTTCTCCCAGATCCAGGCCACCGGCAACGGGCACGTGTCGCTGGAGGACCCGACATCGACGAAGAACCTGCGCAACCTCGACGGGTGGGGTGCGCCGAGCACGAGTGACGGCAAGGCGTCCTACGACTTCACGGTCGACGGTACGAAGCAGTTCCGCACCGTCGCGGACTTCACGAAGCACCTGCCGGTCTCCGTCCGGATCACCTACCGCCTCGACGGGGCACGGGTGGCCGCGGGTGACTTGGACGGGAAGTCGGGCAAGCTGGCGGTGAGCTACACGGTCAAGAACATGACCGGGGACACCACGCCGATCGTCTACCAGGACGGGCACGGCAAGACCGTCACGGAGACGGCGCAGGTGGTCACGCCGTACGTCGGTCAGCTCGCCCTCGACCTACCGGACTCGTTCCGCAACATCTCCACGCTGGGGGACCGCGCGGACCAGGCCGGCGACGGCCACGGTGGCCGGCTCGTCACGTGGACGATGGTGCTCTTCGAGCCGATCGGGCAGAACACCCAGCGGTTCGGCTTCGCCGCTCACGTCGACCACCTGGCGCTGCCCACCGCGCACATGCAGATTGTGCCGGTCTCGCCGGAGAACCACCCCGAGCTCAAGTTCGGCCAGGACGGCTTCCAGTCCGGTGCCGCGAGCGGTCAGCAGCTCACCGACGGCGCGACGCAGATCGACGACAACGTCCTCAAGCTGCGCGACGGCGCCGCCCAGGTGCTCGATGGGCTCACCCAGCTGGAGGCGGGCGCACAGCAGCTCAACGGTGGCCTGGCCGCGGGCGTCCCGCAGGCGATCACCGGCGGCAAGAAGCTCGCCAAGGGCGCGAACGACGCGGCCGGCGGCGCCACCCAGGTGGCCGACGGCGCGCACCAGGTCGCCGTGGGAAACGCGAAGCTGGCCGCCGGGCTCGGCGACCTGTCGGACGGCTCGGTGCTGCTGCAGAACGGCGCGCGCCAGCTCAACTCCGGCGCGGCCCAGCTCTCCACCGCCTTCGAGGATCCGGACTCCGAGAACGACCTCATCGACGGATCGCAGGCGCTCGCCGGAGCGCTCGGCCTG